>NZ_NBCN01000004.1:0-477262 GCF_002099185.1 Streptomyces sp. CB03238
CACCCCACCCATACAGGGAAAATGCCCGCGCCACAGCCTTCTGCAACACGCTTTAGGGCCTGTCTTTCGGATCTTGCCGGGCTCGCGTGCCCTGGCACGCGCATCTGCGGCGCTGTCGTCGGTCGCCAATCCCCCAAGGTCTCGGCTGCGCTCGACCAGGGCGGACCCCCATGCCGCTGCCGCGGCGGGGCCGCTCATTGATCCGGCCTGGCCCAAAAGACACGCCCTACCGACGGGAAGCCGGCGGCGGCGGGTACGGGGCGGCACACGGGGTCCGCCCCTCCCGTACGGCTCCCCCTCCGGAGGCACACTCCCGGCGCACAGCCCGGGTCGGCGACGGGGGACCACCGCGCGGCGCGCCGTTGCCGCGCACCGGGGCGTGGGGCGACTGCCCTACACCTGCGTGCCCGGGGTCCGGGGCGGCGGTGGGGGACGACCCTGCTCCCGCCGCCGTCAGGCGGGGGCGTCCCAGTCCGGTTCCGGGTCGCGGGGGCCGAAGAGGCCCGTGAGGGCCAGGTGGACGAGCATCGCCGCCACCGGCCACGCCAGTACCGCCCCGTGCGCCTTGAGCTCCAGCGGCGCGTCGAACGTGACGCCCGCGCCGACCGCCCGGGCGTGTTCGGCGACGTCGTGCGCAGGGCCGAGCAGCGTGCCGACGCCCCAGCCGAGCAGCGAGCCCAGCAGGCCGCCCAGGGCGAGGCCCACCACGATCGCGATGCCGCCGTGCCGGTGGAACCAGAAGACGACCGCCGCGCTCAGCGCGCCGAAGCCGAGCGCCAGCAGGGTGTACGTGCCGTCGGCGCCGACCGCGCCCTCGCCCTCCGTGGCCTTGAGGAACACCGCCTTACCGTCCGAGACCAGCGGGATCCGGGGCGCCAGCCACAACCACAGCAGGCCAAGCGCGATCCCCGCGAGCATGACCGCGAGCAGGACCACGGCCCCCTGGCGTACCTCCGTGGCCACGTCCGGCGCGTCGTCCGCGTCCGACGAGGACGAGGCGGACGGGTACGGCGGCGGCCAGGCGGGGTCGTGCGGGGACGGCCGGTGCGGCGGAGTCAGCGGTGCGGTCACCCTGCCATCGTGCCAGGCGTCCTTGTACGGTGCCTCACCGGACCGCCGCCCGCCGGTACGCCCATGTCGCCACGGCCAGCGAGACGACGCCGACCACCGCGCAGACCACGAGGTCCAGTCCGACGGCCGCCCAGTCGGGCCGGGCGTCGAACGTCCGGGCGAGCGCCTCGACCCCGTACGTCGACGGCAGCAGGTCGCGTGCCCACCCGATGGGCTCGGGCAGCCGGTCGGCCGGCAGCACGCCCAGCAGCAGGGCGGCCGACATGCCGAGCTGGCCCAGCAGGGTGGCGAGTTCCTGCCGCGGCGCGAGCAGCCCCAGCGCCGCGCCGAGCCCGGCGAGGGCCGCGCCGGCGAGCGGGACGACCGCGGCCAGGATCCACAGGTGGGTCAGCGGCAACTGGAACAGCACCGAGCCGACGACCGCCGTCACCACCGTCCCGGGCACCGTGAACGAGGCGTACGCACCGGCCGCGCCCAGCACCACCGCGGCGGGCGGCACCGGCAGCGTGGCGTAGTGGTCGAGCCCGCCGCTCGCCCGCAGCTGCCCGAAGTACTGCGCGAGCAGGTTCAGCGCCACGAAGGCGACCACCAGCACCGACGAGCCGGCGACCACCGCCCGCGCCTCCGCCCCACCGTCGACGACGCCCCGCATCAGGACCATGATCCCGACCGACTGGAAGGTCGCCACGAACAACAGCGGGATACGGGCCACCCGGGCCCGCGACAGCTGCGCCCGGTAGACGGCGGCGAGCGCGGGCAGCAGCCGCGCCCGGGGCGCGAGCGGCGCGGCGCCGACCGCCGCCGGCTCGTCGACCTGCGCGGCGGCGACCGCGCCGGACGACAGAGCGGCCTGGGCTGCCTGTGCGGGCACGATGCTCAACGGATGCTCCTGTTCATGCCTTGACCAGGCCCTTCGTCTCGCCACCCAGCGCCAGGTACACGTCCTCCAGGCTCGGTGTGGCGAGCGTGAAGTCGTCGAGCGCCGCGAACGCCGCGCCGCCCGTCACCGCGGCGACCGCCGCCCGTGCCTCGTCCGGCGCGAGCCGCAGCACCCACGTGCGCCCCGACTCCTGCGCCGACCCGCGCAGCGCCGCCACCTCGGGCACGTCCAGCGGCGCCCGCTCGCGCCACACCAGCTCCACCCGTACCTCGCCCGCCACGCGCTCCTTGAGCCCCGCCGGGGTGTCGCAGGCGATGACCCGTCCGCGCTCCAGGACGGCGACCCGGTCCAGTACGGTCTCGGCCTCGATGACGTTGTGGGTGACGAGCAGCACCGTCGTGCCGTGCTCGGCGCGCCGCCGGTCGACCGCGGCCCACACGGCCCGCCGGGCGAGGGGGTCCATGCCGGTGGTCGGCTCGTCGAGGATCAGGACGGGCCGCTCCCCCACCAGCGCGGTCGCGAAACAGGCGAGCCGCCGCTGTCCACCGGACAGTTTCTTCAGGGGCCGCCCAGCCAGCTCCGCCAGGCCCAGCTCGTCCAGTACGGCGCCCCGCTCGGCGCGCGCGTCCCGGGCGGTCAGGCCGCGCAGCCGTCCGGTGGTCTCGGCGGCGAGGGCGACGGTCAGCTCGTCGAGAGCGGTGGATTCCTGCCCGAGGTACCCGATGAGGCGCGAGGCGCGCTCGGGGTGGCGTACGAGATCGTGGCCGAGCACCTCGACGGTGCCGCAATCGGGGCGCATCAGGCCGGTGAGCTGGCGTACGAGGGTGGACTTGCCGGCGCCGTTGGGGCCGAGCAGGCCGAAGATCTCACCGCCGCGCACGTCCAGGGACACCCCGTCGGTGGCGCGCACCTCGGGTGTCGCGGGCCTCCCGCGCCTGCCGCGCGTGGCGGGGTACGTCTTGACCAGCTCCCGCACCACGCACACCGTACTCACGAGGGATGAGCCTAAAGGGTCGCCCTGCCCTATTCGCCCACGGGGGCGCGCTCGGCCGCCGCCCGTACGTCGATCTCGCGCCAGAACCCGGCCCTGATCGCGTACCGGTCGTGCTCGTCGATCTGGTCGTCCTTGTGGGCGAGCAGGCCGAACCGCGCCGCGTACCGCAGCAGTTCGCCGTCGATGCGGTGCGGGATGCGCGGGTACATGGTGGACAGCTTCTGTACGTGGGCGGGGTCGGGGAGCCGTTCCATCCAGCGCCGGGCGAAGACCTGGCCGACCTCGAAGGGGTCGCCGCCGACCGTGGTGATGTCCTCCTCGCGGTCGGCCCAGCGCTGCTCGGCGCTGGTGAGCTGGGCGAGCGTGGGCAGCGAGGCGGTCTCGGGCGGTTCGCCGACCGTGGCGCCGGGGCGGTCGATCCAGCCGCGGTCGGAGGACCAGCGGAGGGTGGCGTTCGCGGGCTGGGCGGCGGCTGCCGGGCCGGCGGCGGGCTGGTGGCCGGGGGCGCGCAGGGCGGCCAGGTCCTTGGGGGTGGGGACGCCGCCCTTGGTGCCGCCGGCCGGGCCGGGCGCGACGGTGCCGTCGGTGCCGTCGGTGTCGGCCCCTCCGCCCTCGCGGGCCGCGCCATGGACGGACGTGCCGTGGACGGACGTGCCATTGACCGGGGTTCCATTGACGGAGGGCGTGCCGTTGACGGACGCAGTCCCATTGACGGAGGCCGCCGCGGCGGCTTCGGCGGCGCGCTCGGCCGAGGCGGCGAGGGCGGACTCGGGCAGCGGGGCGGAGAGGATCGCGGCGATCTCCGGGCGCGGGGCGGGGGGCGGCGAGCAGGGTCCGGTCAGCTCCTTGGCCCGTACGGCCCGGGTGATCCACTCGCGGTCGAGCACGCGGCGTTCGTCGGCCTCGGCGACCAGGTCCTCGGACTGGTTGTAGTCGCCGTCGGCGGCCTGGACGGCCCACAGGTGGACGGCGACGCCGTGTTCCTTGGCGGACATCAGACCGGGCAGCAGGTCACCGTCCCCGGTGACCAGCACGATGTCGGAGCAGGCCCGGTTGCGGGCCAGTTCGGTGAGTTCGGCGTGCATGGCCGCGTCGACGCCCTTCTGGGCCCAGCGCCCGTCGCTGCGGGTCAGGGCGCCCAGCCGGACGGTGACGCGCGGCATGACGCGCAGCCGGCGGTGTTCCGGCTGCGGTACGCGGTCGGGGGCGCCGTCGAACCAGTAGATGCGCAGCAGCGGCTGCTGGGTGTCGGCTTCGGCGCGTTCGCGGAGGCCTTGGATGAGGGCGGTGTGGTCGACGGTGATCCGGGAGCGGGCCGGTTCTCCGGCGAGAAGGCTGGCGGCGGCTCCCAGCAGGTAGCCGGCGTCCACCAGAACGACGCAGCGGTCCACGTGTTCCACCCTCTTTCGGGAACCTCGGGATCGGAAGTTGCTTCGGGTTTCCTTCGAGTCTGCCCGACTGCCGGAGGGTTAACGGCCGGAACTGGATCATCGGCGTGGCGGATCGCCCCAGCCCCGCGCGAGGACGGCCGACTACCGTCCGCAATGATCCAAAATGCGCGTCTTGTGTACGTATGTGAGTCTGGCAGCGGCCCTGGCCCCTACACCCCACGGAGGCATCACCATGGCCAAGAACAGGAAGTCGGACCGAAGTCAGCAGAAGGCGTCGCCGGCGGAGCGCGGCGCGCAGCAGGCGAAGAGCTCCTCGATGGAGGCGCAGGCGGAGCACCGGATCTCCCAGGTGACGCCGGCCGATGTCGCCGGCAAGGGTCGGCAGAAGCGGTTCGGCCACAACTGAGGCCACCGCCCGGCCCCGCGTATGCCGGAAGGGGCGCACCCGTGACGACGGGCGCGCCCCTTCCGCCTGCGTAAAGGAGTCAGCCGGCCAGGCAGGACGGGCCGAGCAGCACCTTCAGGTCGCCGAAGAGCGCCGGGTCGGGCTGGACGCGGTGCCGGTCGAGCCGGAGCACGGTGGTCTTCCGCGGCCCCTGGAGCTTGATCCGTACCTCGGTGTTGCCCTTGTGGTGGCTGAGGATCTCGCCGAGGCGGCTGATCATCGGCGGGGTCACCTTGACCGTGGGGATGGTGACGACGACGGGCGCGTTGGTGCCGGCCGACGACAGGTCGGGGACCATCAGCTCCATGGCGACCAGCCGCGGCACGTCCTCGCGCTTGTCGAGGCGGCCCTTGACGAAGACCACGGTGTCCTCGACGAGCTGGGTGGACACCAGTTGGTACGTCGCGGGGAAGAACATGCACTCGATGGAACCGGCGAGGTCCTCGACGGTGGCGATGGCCCACGCGTTGCCCTGCTTGGTCATCTTGCGCTGCAGGCCCGAGATGATGCCGCCGATGGTGACGACCGCGCCGTCCGCGTGCTCACCACCGGTGAGCTGCGCGATGGCGGCGTCGGCCTTGTCGGACAGCACGTGTTCGATGCCGAAGAGCGGGTGGTCGGAGACGTACAGGCCGAGCATTTCGCGCTCCTGCGCGAGGAGGTAGGACTTCTCCCACTCGACGTCGGAGAACTCGACGTCCAGTCCGAAGCCCGGCTCGTCGCTCGTCTCCTCGCCCATGCCGCCGAAGAGGTCGAACTGTCCCTCGGCCTCCTTGCGCTTGACCGCGACCACGTTGTCGATCATCGGCTCGTGGTGGGCGACCAGGCCCTTGCGGGTGTGGCCCATCTCGTCGAAGGCACCGGCCTTGATGAGCGACTCGATGGTGCGCTTGTTGCAGACGACCGCCTCGACCTTGTCGAGGAAGTCGGGGAAGGAGGTGTACTTCCCCTTCGCCTTGCGGCACCGGATGATCGACTCGACGACGTTCGTACCGACGTTCCGCACGGCGGAGAGGCCGAAGAGGATGACGTCGTCACCCTGGGCGGCGAAGTTCGACTCGGACTCGTTGACGTTGGGCGGGAGCACCTTGATGCCCATGCGGCGGCACTCGTTCAGGTAGACGGCCGACTTGTCCTTGTCGTCCTTGACCGAGGTGAGCAGCGCCGCCATGTACTCGGCGGGGTGGTTGGCCTTGAGGTACGCCGTCCAGTAGGAGACGAGTCCGTACGCGGCGGAGTGCGCTTTGTTGAAGGCGTATCCGGCGAAGGGGACCAGCACGTCCCACAGGGCCTGGATCGCCTCGTCGCTGTAGCCGTTCTTCTTGGCGCCGGCCTGGAAGATGGTGAAGTTCTTCGCCAGCTCCTCGGGCTTCTTCTTGCCCATGACGCGGCGGAGGATGTCGGCCTCGCCGAGCGAGTAGCCGGCGATGATCTGGGCGGCCTTCTGGACCTGCTCCTGGTAGACGATCAGGCCGTGGGTGACGCCGAGGACCTCCTTGAGCGGTTCCTCCAGCTCGGGGTGGATCGGGGTGATCTCCTGCTGGCCGTTCTTGCGCAGCGCGTAGTTGGTGTGCGAGTTCATGCCCATCGGGCCCGGCCGGTAGAGGGCCGAGACGGCGGAGATGTCCTCGAAGTTGTCGGGCTTCATCAGCCGCAGCAGGGACCGCATGGGGCCGCCGTCGAACTGGAAGACGCCGAGGGTGTCGCCGCGCTGGAGCAGCTCGAAGGTCGTCGGGTCGTCGAGGGGCAGGCTCAGGAGATCGATGTCGATCCCCTTGTTGGCCTTCACCATCTTGACGGCGTCGTCCATGATCGTGAGGTTGCGCAGGCCGAGGAAGTCCATCTTCAGCAGGCCGAGCGACTCGCAGCTCGGGTAGTCCCACTGCGTGATGGTGACGCCGTCGGTGTGCCTGACCCAGACGGGGACGTGGTCGACGATCGGCTCGCTGGACATGATCACGCCGGCGGCGTGCACGCCCATCTGCCGGACCAGGCCCTCCACGCCCCGCGCGGTGTCGATGACCTTCTTCACGTCCGGCTCGTTCTCGTACATCGCCCGGACCTCGCCCGCCTCCGAGTAGCGGGGGTGGGAGGCGTCGGTGATGCCGGAGAGCGGGATGCCCTTGCCGAGGACGTCGGCGGGCATCGCCTTGGTGATGCGGTCACCCATCGCGTACGGGTAGCCCAGGACGCGTGCGGAGTCCTTGATCGCGTTCTTGGCTTTGATCGTGCCGTACGTGCCGATCATGGCGACCTTGTCCTCGCCGTACTTCTCGGTCACGTACCTGATCACCTCGACGCGCCTGCGCTCGTCGAAGTCGATGTCGACATCGGGCATGGAGACGCGCTCGGGGTTGAGGAAGCGCTCGAAGATCAGGCCGTGCGGGATGGGGTCGAGGTCGGTGATGCCCAGCGCGTACGCCACGATCGAGCCGGCCGCGGAGCCTCGGCCGGGGCCCACCGCGATGCCCTGGTTCTTCGCCCACATGATGAAGTCCGCGACGACGAGGAAGTACCCCGGGAACCCCATCTGGATGATGACGTCCATCTCGTACTCGACCTGCTGCTGGCGGTCCTCCGGGATGCCGTCGGGGAAGCGGCGGTGCATGCCGCGCTGGACTTCCTCCTTGAACCAGCTGACCTCGGTGTGCCCCTCGGGGATGTCGAACTTCGGCATGAGGTCGCGCTTCTCGAACATGCCGGTGGTGTCGATCTGCTCGGCCACCAGGAGCGTGTTGGCGCAGCCCTCCTGCCAGGCGTCCGAGGAGTCGATGGCGTACATCTCGTCCGTGGACTTGAGGTAGTAGCCGGTGCCGTCGAACTTGAAGCGGTCGGGGTCGGAGAGGTTCTTGCCGGTCTGGATGCACAGCAGCGCGTCGTGGGCGGAGGCCTCGTGCGCGTACGTGTAGTGCGAGTCATTGGTGACCAGGGGCGGGATGCCGAGCTTCTTGCCGATCTCCAGCAGCCCGTCGCGGACCCGGCGCTCGATCTCGATGCCGTGGTCCATCAGCTCCAGGAAGTACCGGTCCTTGCCGAAGATGTCCTGGTACTCGGAGGCCGACTTCAGGGCCTCGTCGAACTGGCCGAGGCGCAGCCGGGTCTGGAGCTCGCCCGAGGGGCAGCCGGTGGAGGCGATCAGCCCCTCCGACCACTTCGCGATGGTCTCCTTGTCCATACGCGGCCACTTGGTCAGCCAGCCCTCCTTGTACGCGTCGGAGGAGAGCCGGAACAGGTTGTGCAGGCCGGTCGCGTTCGCCGCCCAGATCGTCTTGTGGGTGTACCCACCGGAACCGGAGACGTCGTCCCGCTTCTGGTGCGGCTGGCCCCACTGGACCTTGCGCTTGTTGCGGCGCGACTCCGGGGCGACATACGCCTCGATGCCGATGATCGGCGTGACCCCCGCCTTCTGCGCCGAGTGGAAGAAGTCGTACGCCCCGTGCAGGTTGCCGTGGTCCGACATCGCGATGTGCGTCATGCCCATCTCGTTGCAGGCGTTGAACATGTCCTTGAGCCGCGCGGCACCGTCCAGGAGCGAGTACTGGGTGTGCACGTGAAGGTGCGTGAACGGCGGCTTCGACACGGCTGCTGCCTCCGGCGGTCGGGGATGGGGGACAGCTCGGAAGTCTACGTCGCCCCACTGACAACGACCGGGCACCTGGGAGTACGGTCGCGCGTTGAGACGGACGGAACACCTGTCCGTTTTGTTGAGTACGAACCCATGCACGTCCGCACCAGGAGGCACCCCGCGATGTCGGTCCCCCAGCCCACCGCCGAGGAGCGCGGTGAGCAGATCCTCTCCGTCTTCGGCACCGCCTTCGGCGAGCTCCTGGCCGCCGACCCGGCCGCCTTCCGGGTCAAGTTCCGGAAGATGGCCGGCTCGGCCTTCGCCTTCTACCGGGGCACGGCCTGCCTCTTCTACGCCGACCTCGAGCGGGAGCAGCACGGCGGCCCGTACCTGGACGAGCGGACCGGGCGGGTGTGGATCCACGGCGATCTGCACGCGGAGAACTTCGGCACGTACATGGACGCCAACGGGCGGCTGATCTTCAACGTCAACGACTTCGACGAGGCGTACGTCGGGCCCTTCACCTGGGACCTGAAGCGGCTGTCGGCGTCCCTGGCGCTGATCGGCTACACCAAGGCGCTCAGCGACCAGCAGATCACCGAGCTGGTGCGGATCTGCGCCGCCGCGTACCGGGAGCGGATCCACGCCCTGGCGACGGGCGCCAAGAACGACGGAGTGCCGCCCTTCACCCTCGACACGGCGGAGGGCCCGCTGCTGGACGCGCTGCGCGACGCGCGGTCGCTGACCCGGTTCGGGCTGCTGGAGTCGATGACGGAGATCCGTGACTTCGAACGCCGGTTCTCGGCGGGCGGCGGGGCCATCGAGCTGGACGCGGCGACGCGCTACAAGGTGCTGGCGGCGTTCGACGGGTACCTGGAGACGCTGCCGGAGTCGAGCCTGGCCCGGCCCGACTCGTACCGTGTGAAGGACGTGGTGGGGCGGCGCGGCATCGGCATAGGGTCGGCCGGGCTGCCCTCGTACAACATCCTCCTGGAGGGCAACAGCGACGCCCTCGAGAACGATGTCGTGATCTACATGAAGCAGGCGCAGACCCCGGCGGTCTCCCGCCATGTGACGGACCCGGCCGTGCGCGCCTACTTCCAGCACGAGGGGCACCGTACGGTCATCTCGCAGCGCGCCCTCCAGGACCACGCCGACCCGTGGCTGGGCTGGACGGAGCTGGACGGCGCCGGGCAGCTGGTGGCGGAGGTCTCGCCGTACGCCGTGGACCTGGACTGGTCGGACATCGACGACCCGGAGGAGATCGCGGCGACCGTCGCGGATCTCGGCCGGGCGACGGCGACGATGCACGCGGCGGCGGACGACGAGAGCGGGCACTCCCTGGTGCCGTTCTCCACGGAGCGGGCCATCGACGCGGCGATCGCGGCGGACGAGGAGGGCTTCGGGGAGCTGCTGGTGGACTTCGCGCACAGCTACGGTGCCCGGGCGCGGGCGGACCACCAGATCTTCGTCGACCTGTTCCGCAACGGCCGCATCCCCGGCCTGTAGGCACGGCCGGATCCTTTAGGGACCGCTTACAGGCAGGCGTGGCAAACTCTCGGACGATGGACGAGATATCCGGGACCCGGCTCAGGTGGCTGCGGGCGGCGTTCTTCACGGCACTCGTCGTGACGCTGTCCGTAACCTCCCATGTGCTGCTGTCGGCGGTCCCGCTGCCGCTGACGACCGTCGCCGCCGTCGCGGCCGGGGTCTTCGGCGTCGCGTACGCGCTGGCGGGCGCCGAACGCGGTTACTGGCGCATCGCGGGGCTGCTCGTGCCGCTGGAGCTGGCCGCCGACACCGTCTTCACCGCCGGCCAGCACGTCTGTTACGGCCCGGCCGGCGGCCCCGTGGCGGGGTCCCTGCGGACGGTCGGCGTCGATGTGCTGTGCGGCGGCGGTGTGGGCACCCCGCTGACCGGTGTCACCGCCCCGGACGGCGGGGTCGCCGCCCTGCTCCGCTCCCCCGACCCGGCGCTGCCGTGGCTGCTGCTGGCCGCGCACGTCTCCGTCGGGCTGCTGGCCGCGGCCTGGCTGCGGCGGGGCGAGAGCGCGCTGGCCGGGCTGGTGCGGTCGGTGGCCGCCTTCGCGTTCCGGCCCCTGCTGCTCGTGATCGCCGTGGCCGGTGCGGTGGCCCCGGCCGTACGGCGGGGCCCCCGGCCCGCGAGCAGGCCCCGCCCGTCCCGTACCCGTCTCCTCGTGCACTCCGTGGGGCGGCGTGGACCGCCGTGCCGGACGGCCCTCGCCGCCTGAGCACAGCAGTCCCCCTTCACACACGGAATTCCCACGGAGAACACCACCATGAGTGCACGCAACAGCCAGGCCAACAAGGCAGCCGCACGCGAACGGCTTCGCCAGGAGCGCGAGCGTCAGGCCAAGAAGGAGAAGATCCGCCGGCAGATCACCGTCGGCGTCTCGGCGCTCGCCGTCCTGGCGGTGGCCGGCGGCGTCGGCTACGCCGTGATGCAGGCGAACAAGCCGTCCCAGTGGGAGGCGGCGAAGGACCGGACGAGCGTCACCGCGCCGAAGAACACCTCGGGCGAGAACGGCACCACCCTCGTCATCGGCAAGCCGGCCGCGAAGAAGACTCTGGAGCTGTACGAGGACTCGCGCTGCCCGATCTGCGCGACGTTCGAGCAGCAGGTCGGCGAGACGATCGAGAAGGACGTCTCCGCCGGGAAGTACAAGATCAAGTACGTCGGCGCCACGTTCATCGACAACTCCGACCAGGGTGAGGGCTCCAAGAACGCCCTCTCCGCGCTGGGCGCCGCCCTCGACGTCAGCCCGGAGGCGTTCCTCGACTACAAGGCGGCCCTCTACTCGGCGAAGTACCACCCCGAGGAGAGCAAGGACAAGTTCGCCGACGACTCCTACCTCCTGGAGATCGCCGGCACCGTCCCGGCCCTGAAGAGCAACGCCGAGTTCAAGAAGAACGTCGAGAAGGGCACCTTCGACGCGTGGGCGATGAAGATGTCCGAGGCGTTCGACAAGAGCGGGGTGAAGGGCACCCCGACGGTGAAGATGGACGGCAAGACCGTCACCGACGCGCGGGGCAACGCCCCCATGACGGTTCCCGAGTTCACCGTCGCGATCGACAAGGCGCTCAAGGGATAACAGGGACAGCAGAGGCGCGCGGAGCGGCTTTCGGCCAACGGGCGGGTGAACTCTGTGGAGTTCACCCGCCCATCTGTTCTACCGATCAGTAATCTGTTCGGCCGTGACCAGTCGATTCCCTTCCGCTCCCAGCCGCCGCACGGTCGTCAAGGCCGCTGCCGCCACTGCTGTCGCCGCTCCCGTCCTGGCCTCCGCCCCGCCCGCCACGGCGGACGTCCGGGCCCCTGCCTTCCTCCATGGGATCGCCTCCGGTGACCCGCTGCCCGACGGCGTCCTGCTGTGGACGCGGGTGACCCCGACCCCCGACGCCCTCCCGGGCTCCGGCAAGGGCCCGGACACCGAGGTGAGATGGGAGGTCTCGGAGGACAGAGCCTTCACCCGGACCGTGGCGCGCGGCGCCGTCACGGCGACGGCCGCGTCCGACCACACCGTCAAGGTCGATGTAAGGGGCCTGCGCCAGGAGACCGTCCATTACTTCCGCTTCACCGCCGGGCCCGACGCCTCGGCGGCCGTCTCCCCCGTGGGCCGGACCCGCACCACCCCGGCCGCCGACGCCACGACGGCCGGGGTGCGCTTCGGCGTGGTCTCCTGCGCCAACTGGGAGGCCGGCCACTTCTCCGCGTACCGCCATCTCGCCGCCCGGGCGGACCTGGACGCGGTCCTCCACCTCGGCGACTACATCTACGAGTACGAGACGGGCGGTTACCCCGAACCGGACTACGTGGTCCGGCAGCACGAGCCGAAGCACGAGATCGTCACCCTCGCCGACTACCGCCTGCGGCACGCCACCTACAAGACGGACGGCGACCTCCAGGCCCTGCACGCCGCGCACCCGGTGATCGCCATCTGGGACGACCACGAGATCGCC
Organism: Streptomyces sp. CB03238; assembly: GCF_002099185.1. Taxonomy (NCBI): domain Bacteria; kingdom Bacillati; phylum Actinomycetota; class Actinomycetes; order Kitasatosporales; family Streptomycetaceae; genus Streptomyces; species Streptomyces sp. CB03238. Next base: position 12,328 of record NZ_NBCN01000004.1, read on the forward strand.
AACGACACCTGGTCGGGCGGCGCGCAGAACCACACGCCGGGCGCGGAGGGCGACTGGGCGGCCCGCGCGGCGGCCGCCAGGCAGGCGTACTTCGAGTGGATGCCGGTCCGCACCTCCACCGAGGGCACCGTCTACCGCCGGCTGCGCTTCGGCAGGCTGGCCGACCTGCACCTGCTGGACCTCCGCTCGTTCCGCTCGCAGCAGGCCTCCACGGGCAGCGGCGAGGTCGACGACCCGGACCGTACGATCACGGGCCGCGGGCAACTGGACTGGCTGAAGGCGGGACTGGCGTCCTCCGACGCGGCCTGGAAGCTGGTCGGCACCTCGGTGATGATCTCGCCGGTCGCCTTCGGCTCCCTGCCGGCCCACCTGCTGGGCCCGGTCGCGGAGCTGCTGGGCCTGCCCAAGGGCGGCCTGGCGATCAACGTGGACCAGTGGGACGGCTACACGGACGACCGCAAGGAACTGCTCGCCCACCTGACGAACCGGTCCATCACCAACACCGTGTTCCTGACCGGTGACATCCATATGGCCTGGGCCAACGACGTCCCGGTGACGGCGGCCACCTACCCGGCGTCACGGTCGGCGGCGACCGAGTTCGTGGTGACGTCGGTGACCTCCGACAACCTGGACGACATCCTCCATGTCGCGCCCGGCACGGTCTCGCTGGTCGCGGCGGCGGCGATCAGGGGCGCCAACCGCCATGTGAAGTGGGTGGACATGGACAACCACGGGTACGGCGTCCTGGATGTGACCGCGGAGCGCTCGCAGATGGACTACTACACCGTCTCCGACAAGAAGAAGCCGGACGCGTCCTCGGCCTGGATCCGCTCCTACCGGACGCTCAGTGGAACGCAGAAGGTCGAGCGGGTGTACACCCCGGTTCGCTGACGATCCATCAGCGGCGATTTCCAGCCAATCCTCTGCCTGTTAACAGGAGATCACAGAGCCGTGGCGGGTGGCGTGTTCGGTGGATCGAATGGGGGCACACCGCCCGTCACCGTCGCCGGGTTCATTACGTGGAGATCTCGAACTCTGGGACCGGCCGAAGGATTTCTCCCCGATGTCTTCAATTACTCAACGATTGATTGGGCTTGTTCAATGCTCATCAAGATCTGACATGGCCACGTAATCTCCCCGCGGTGGTGAGGAAGGCCCTCCCCACAACCCCCCGCGAGGAGTCACCATGCGTGCTCTTGCCCGAATATCTCCGCGTATGCACCGCCGTGCTCTCGGTACGGCGGTCATGGCCGGATCCCTGGCCCTCTTCCCGCTCTCCGCCCCGACGAGTGTCGCCGCCGCCACGCCGCCGGTCACCGCTGCCGCTCCCACCGCAGCCGAGGAGTGCGCCGACGGTTCGGGCGCCTCCGCCACCGCACGCGAGATCCACCCCGAGGGCGCCGGTCACGCGGACGAACCCAACGAGATCACCGAGGCCAAGGCCAAGGCCATGGACGCGGACCTGAGGAAGAGACTGGAGGCGGCCCGGGCCAACGGCAGCCGCATGAACGTCGCCGCCACCACCATCCCCGTCTACTTCCACGTCATCCACGACGGCGAGACCGGCAAGCTCTCCGCCACCGACATCGGCCGCCAGATGGCCGTCCTCAACTCCGCCTTCGGTGGCCAGGGCACCGGCAACGCCGACTCCGGCTTCCAGTTCTCGCTGGCCGGCACGGACTACACGGACAACCCGGCCTGGTACAACCTCAGCTCCGGCTCCGCCGAGGAGAAGGCCATGAAGACGGCGCTCCGCAAGGGCGGGGCCAACGCGCTCAACTTCTACACCGCCAACCTCAGCGGCGGGCTGCTCGGCTGGGCCACCTTCCCGTCCTCGTACAAGTCCAACCCGACCATGGACGGCGTCGTCGTGCTCGACGCCTCCCTCCCGGGCGGCTCGGCCACCAACTACGCCGAGGGCGACACCGGCACCCATGAGGTCGGCCACTGGATGGGGCTCTACCACACCTTCCAGGGCGGCTGTAACGGCAACGGCGACTACGTCACCGACACGCCCGCCGAGAAGAGCCCGGCCTACGAGTGCCCGACCGGGCGCGACACGTGCGCCAACAAGACGGGTGTTGACCCGATTCACAACTTCATGGACTACACGTACGACGCGTGCATGTACCAGTTCACCGGGGGCCAGGTGCAGCGCATGAAGGACCACTGGACGGCGTACCGGGCCGGCTGACTTCCCTCTAACCTGGCGCCATGAGTGCGCCGGGGGACGTGATCGACGGTCGGTTCGAGCTGCTGCAACGGCTCGGCAGCGGGGGCATGGGCACGGTGTGGCGGGCACGCGACACCGTGCTCCACCGCGAAGTGGCCCTCAAGGAGGTGCGGTACGACGCCGGCGCGGCCGGCCCCATGAGGGAGCGGGTGCTGCGCGAGGCGCGGGCGCTGGCCCGACTGAGCCACCCGCATGTGGTGACCGTCCATCACATCGTGGACGCACGGCCGCATCCATGGATCGTGATGGAGCTGCTGCCCGGGACCTCCCTCCAGGACCGGATCGCCGCCCAGGGCCCCCTGCCACCGGTCGAGGCGGCGCGCCTCGGCCGCCAGGTGCTGGCCGCGCTGCGCGCCGCCCACGCGGCCGGGATCCAGCACCGGGACGTCAAGCCCGCGAACGTCCTGCTGCGGGCGGACGAGAGCGCGGTCCTCACCGACTTCGGGATCGCCGCGCTCCAGGGCTCCACCTCGCTGACGGCGACCGGCGAGCTGGTCGGCTCGCCCGAGTACATGGCACCCGAGAGGATCCGGGGCCTCGACAACGACCCGGCCTCCGACCTGTGGTCGCTGGGGCTCGTCCTGTACGTGTGCGTGGAGGGCGTCAGTCCGCTGCGCCGCGCGACGACGCTGGCCACGCTGGCGGCCGTCCTCGACGACCCGGTTCCCCCTCCCGTACGCTCCGGCCCCCTCGCGCCCGTCCTGAGTGCCCTGCTCGTCCGCAACCCGGCGGCCCGTCCCGACGCCGCCCGCCTGGACGCCATGCTCGCGCTGGCGGAGACGGGGACGACGCCTCCGCCGCACTGGTCGGCGCACCCGACGGTCACGTCGGCGGCACGCCCGGCGCCGACGCCCCCGCTCCCACTCCCACTCCCATCCCCCGGCCGCCCGGCCCGGAGCCGTACCCCCGTCGTGGTCGCGGCCGTCGCGGTGGCCGTGGCGCTGGTCGCCGCGACCGCCCTGGTACTGGTACTGCGCGACGGGCCGGACACGAGCGCGGAGGGCCGCAACGGCTCGACCCCGCCACCGACCGCCGCCCCCGCACCCACCCTCAGCGCCCCGCCGACCGCCGCCCCCACGACGAGCAGCCCGGCGCCTCCCCCACCGCCTCCACCCACGCCCTCCGACCCGCTGGCCGACAGCTGGATCGCCCAGCTCGCCTCCGTGTCCAAGTCCTCTGGCACCGGCGCCCGGGCGCGCATGGCCTCGTCCCTCCGCGACAAGGGGCTGGAAGAAGCCGACTACCTGGACAGCGACGCGTACGCCTCCCTGCGCCCCGGTTACTGGGTGTTCTACGTGCCGGGCTACAACAGCGGCACGGAAGCCGCGCAATGGTGCCGGTCCGCAGGGCTCACCTCCAGGAACGACTGCCTCGGCCGCTACCTGAGCCACCGCTCGTCGGACTTCGGCTACCAGTGCGTCCCCGGGCCCGGCGCCGTCAGGGGCCGCTGCACACGAGCGTGAGCCGCTACAGCTTCTCCCGGTCCTCCAGGTCCTCCAGGAAGGACAGCGCGATCGCCCACGTCCGCTCCGCCGCCTCCTCGTCGTAGTCGGGCAGCTCCGGGTCGGTGTACAGGTGCCCGGCCCCCGGATGGCGGTGGACCTCGGTGTCCGCACCCGCCCGCTGCATCTGCAGGTACCAGGCGTTCAGCCAGTCGTGCGGCTCAAAAGGATCGGGGTCGGCGACATGCAGCTGTACGGGAAGCTCGTCCACCGACGCGCTCGGCGCGATGTCCGACGTACCGTGCAACAGCAGCAGCCCCCGCGCCTTCTCGTCGCCCAGCGCCATGGTCTGCGCGATCGACGCGCCCATCGAGAACCCCGCGTACACGAGCCCTCGCTCCGAGTACGGGGCGGCGGCCATGACGGCCCGCTTGAGCAGCTCCTCCTTGCCGATCCGGTCCTTGATCGCCATGCCCTCCTCCATGGTGCCTGCCGTTTGACCGTCGTACAGGTCGGGCACGTGCACGTGGTGCCCGGCGGCGCGCAGCCGGTCGGCTGCGGCGTGCACGGCCGGGCGCGGACCGTAGGCCGAGTGGAAGAGCATGATGTCCATCCGGCCATCCTGCCAGTTGGATGCGGAGCCATGGAGAACGCACTGCGCCCGTTGACCGTCCTCGGTGGCTCGGTGGTGCTCACGCTGATGGTCGGCTACCTCGTCGACGTCACGCTGCGCCGAGCCGATGCCCGGCACCACGAGACCCCGCTGTGGGGGCTGCTGCGCCGCTGCCGGCTGCCCCTGCAGGTCGTCCTGCTCACCGCGCTGCTGCGCGGCTCGTACGCCCAGACCCGCTGGCAGCTCATCGAGGAGCACGAGGCCGGGATAGGCCAGGTGCTGACACTGGTACTGATCGGGGCGAGCGCCTGGCTGGTGGCGCGGATCGCCGCGGCCATAGTGGAGTCCAGTTACGCCCGGTACGCCTCGTCCACCCGCGACGCGGCGCGGGTGCGCCGGGTCCGTACCCAGGTGACGCTGATCATGCGGATCGTCACGGCGGTGGTCGGCGTGGTGGCGGTCGCCGCGATGCTGCTCACGTTTCCGGACTTCCGGACGATCGGTACGTCGATGCTGGCGTCGGCGGGCATCATCGGCATCGTCGCCGGTATCGCCGCCCAGTCCACGCTCGGGAACCTCTTCGCCGGCTTCCAGATCGCCTTCGGCGACATGGTGCGGATCGGCGACACGGTCGTGGTGGACGGCGAGTGGGGCGTGGTGGAGGAGGTCACGCTGACGTTCCTGGCCGTACGGACGTGGGACGAGCGCCGGATCACGATGCCGGTGTCGTACTTCACCAGCAAGCCGTTCGAGAACTGGTCGCGCGGCGGCGCCCAGATGACCGGCACGGTCTTCTTCCACCTGGACCACTCGGCGCCGGTGAGCCTGATGCGCGAGAAGCTCAAGGAGATCCTCGCGAAGTGCCCGGCCTGGGACGGCCGCGACTGGTCGCTGGCCGTCACGGACACCACACCGAGCACCATCCAGGTGCGCGCGGTCGTCACGGCGAAGGACGCGGACGACGTCTGGACGGTGCGGTGCGTCGTACGGGAGCAGATGGTCGCCTGGCTGTGCGAGAAGCACCCGTACGCGCTGCCGCGCATCGCCACGTCCCCGGCGTCCCTGCCCCCGGACGGCCAGTGGCCGGAGCTCGGCAAGGCGGCCACCCGCCCGCCGCGCGCGTCGGAGGTCCTCAGCAACAACGCGGACAGCTACGTCCCTGACGGCGACGCCCCGGCCGAGGACGCCTACGCCCTCGACGGCGAGCCCCCGTCCAAGGACGCCCCCCGCACAGGCCGCGGCTGACGGAACGGCCCGGAGCGGCGCCCTGACGGGCGTGGCGGGCCCGCGTGGGGCGCGCCCCCTGCCGGGCGCGGCTGGCGCCCGCCGACCGGGCCCCGCGGCCCCTGGCATCCGCGCGGGCCGCCTGCCGGGCACGGGCAGCCGCCCGCCGGCCCAGGGGCAACCCCGCCGCGGTCCGTCCCGAGGCCGGGCACCCGCGCTGGACACCCCGGCGCCCGGAGCGTACCCGGCGGCCGCAGGCCCACCACGCCCCTCCCGGGCCCGGCAGGCCGGCCGGCACCGGCTGACCCCGCGCCACCGGCACCCGGCGCCCTGACCCGCCTGCGGGCAGAACCCGCCCCTGGGCGGAGCCCGCGCCCGCCTCCGCCCCGCCTCCGTCCCGGCCGCGCGGACCACCGCCGCCCCCGCGTCAGCGGAGGCTGCGGACGTCCAGGTGGCGCAGTACGCGGTCGACGACCTCCGGGTCGGCACCGGGCTCGCTCCGCGCGGAGAGGACCTCGTGGCGGGCGGCCGACATCAGTTCCCGCTGGATACGCTGCATCGCCTTGAACCGCTCCGCCCGCTTCGCGGAGGCCGACCGCCGCTCCTCGTCCACCAGGTCGGGACTGATCCGCGCCCCCACGTCGAACGCGACGCGCTGCAGCCGCTCCTGGAGGTCCTCCGGCAGGTCCTCGACCTCCTGGATCTCCCTGAGGCGCCGCTTCGCCGCCCCGGCCGCCCGGACGGCGAGCTTCCGCTCCAGCTCGCGCTCCGCGTCCGTGTCGGCGCATACGCCGAGCCGCTTCACCAGCCACGGCAGCGTGAGGCCCTGGAGGACGAGGGTCGCCATGATGACGCAGAACGCGATGAAGACGATCTCGTCCCGCCCCGGGAACGGCGCCCCGTCCTCCGTACGCAACGGGATCGCGAGCGCCAGCGCGACCGAGGCCACGCCCCGCATGCCCGACCACCACATGACGACGGTCTCCCGCCAGCTCATGGGGATCTCCTCGTGGTAGTCCCGGCGCGTATGGAGCCGTTTGGCCAGCCATGTGGCCGGCAGCAGCCACAGCAGCCGTACGCCGACGACGCACGCGACGATGGCCGCGCCCCACCCCAGCATCCGCAGCTCCCGCCCGTCGGCCGTGCCGAAGACGTTGTGCAGCTCCAGGCCGATGAGCCCGAAGGCGATGCCCGTGACGAGGGTGTCGACGATCTCCCAGAAGGTGCGGCCGGCGATCCGGCCCATCACGTCGTCGGCGTCCGTGGCGTGTTCGGCGAGGAACAGCGCGGTGACGAGCACGGCGAGGACACCGGAGCCGTGCAGCTCCTCGGCGAGGACGTACGACACGAAGGGCACCAGCAGAGTGAGCCCGGTCTGGAGCGTGGCGTCGCCCAGCAGCCCCATCAGCTTGTTGGAGAGCCAGCCCAGCGCGAGCCCGACCACGATGGCGACGACGGCGGACAGCACCAGTTCACCGGCCGCGCCCGCCCAGGAGAACGTTCCGCCGACCGCCGCGCCGATCGCCACGTGGTACAGCACGATCGCCGTGACGTCGTTGAACAGCCCCTCCCCCTCCAGGATCGACACCAGCCTGCGCGGCAGCCCCAGGGAGCCCGCGACGGCGGTCGCGGCGACCGGATCAGGGGGCGCGACCAGCGCGCCGAGCGCGACGGCGGCGGCGATCGGCAGGCCCGGTACGACGGCGCTCGCCACGGCCGCGACGGCGGCCGTGGTGACGAACACCAGCGCCACCGCGAGCAGGAAGATGGGGCGCCGGTTGGCCGTGAACTGGCGCCACGACGTCCGCTGAACCGTCGCGTACAGCAGCGGCGGCAGCACCAGCGGAAGGATGAACTCCGGCGGGATCTCCACGTTCGGCACGAAGGGCAGCAGCGCCAGCACCATGCCCGCGAGCGTCATCAGCACCGGGGCGGGCAGGCCCAGCCGTTCCCCGAGGGGCACGGTCAGCACCGCCCCGAGCAACAGCACGAGCATCAGAGCCAGCTGGTCCACGGTGCGCCCTCCGGCCGTTCACACGACGACGATCAGGCCTTCAACCCTGCCACGCGCGTCACATCACCCGGCGCATCGCGAGGTGCGGTATCCCCGCGTCCTGGAACTCCTCGCCGTACGCCTCGTAACCGAGCCGCTCGTAGAACCGGAGCGCCTGCGTCTGGGCGTGCAGGTCCACCGCCGTCAGGCCACGCGCGCGTGCCGCGTCCTCGATGGCACGCACCAGGGCCACGCCGACGCCGAGGCCGCGCGCCGCCCTGGACACCGCGAGCCGGCCCAGCGAGCCCACGCCCTCGGCGCCGCCCGTCTTGGCCGCCGCGTCCGCCCCGTACAGCAGCCGGCCGGTCCCCAGGGCGACCCCGTCGGCGCGACGGACGGCCAGCACATGGACGGCGGTCGCGTCGTACGCGTCGTACTCGATGTCCTCCGGTACGCCCTGCTCGACGACGAAGACCTCGCGGCGGACGGCGAACCCCGCCTCCCGGTCGGCCTCGCTCACGGCCTCCCGTACGAGGAACTCGCTCACGCGCTCTCCGCCGCGATCGTGTCCAGGGCGCCCTGCAGGTCGGCGGGGTAGGTGCTCTCGAACTCGACCCACTGGCCGTCCGCCGGGTGCTCGAAGCCCAGGCGCACCGCGTGCAGCCACTGCCGGGTCAGGCCGAGCCGCTTCGCCATCGTCGGGTCGGCCCCATAGGTCAGGTCGCCGACGCAGGGGTGGCGATGAGCCGCCATGTGGACCCGGATCTGGTGGGTCCGCCCCGTCTCCAGCTTGATGTCGAGCAGGGAGGCCGCGCGGTACGCCTCGATCAGGTCGTAGTGCGTCACCGAGGGCTTGCCGTCGGCGGTCACGGCCCACTTGTAGTCGTGGTTCGGATGGCGTCCGATCGGCGCGTCGATCGTCCCGCTCAGCGGGTCGGGGTGCCCCTGTACGAGCGCGTGGTAGCGCTTGTCCACGGTACGGTCCCGGAACTGCGCCTTGAGCAGCGTGTACGCCCGCTCCGACTTGGCCACGACCATGAGCCCGGACGTACCGACGTCCAGCCGGTGCACGATGCCCTGCCGCTCGGCCGCGCCGGACGTCGAGATCCGGTACCCGGCCGCCGCGAGGCCGCCGATCACGGTCGTGCCCGTCCAGCCGGGGCTCGGGTGGGCGGCCACGCCGACCGGCTTCACGATCACGACGATGTCGTCGTCGTCATGCACGATCTCCATGCCCTCGACGGGCTCGGCGACGATCTGCACGGGGACGGGGGCCCCGGGCATCTCCACCTCGAGCCACGCGCCACCGCTCACCCGCTCGGACTTGCCGACGGCGGCGCCGTCGACGAGCACCTTCCCGGCAGCGGCCAGCTCGGCCGCCTTGGTACGGGAAAACCCGAACATACGGGCAATGGCGGCGTCGACGCGCTCGCCTTCGAGGCCATCGGGAACGGGCAGCGTACGGATCTCGGGAATCGTGCTCACCCGTCGAGTATGCCTTGTCAGTCCTTGTGGACGGTCCCGTCGGGGTCCAGCCCCTTGAACGACAGGATCACAATGAGGAACCCGCCACACACGATCGCCGAGTCCGCCAGGTTGAATACCGCGAAGTGCGCCGGCGCGATGAAGTCGACGACCGCGCCCTCGAAGACGCCGGGCGAGCGGAAGATCCGGTCGGTGAGGTTGCCGAGCGCGCCACCGAGGAGCAGGCCCAGCGCGATCGCCCAGGGCAGGCTGTAGAGCTTGCGCGCCAGACGTACGATCACGACGATCACCGTCGCCGCGATCAGCGTGAAGATCGCGGTGAAGGCCTCGCCGATCCCGAAGGCGGCGCCCGGGTTGCGAACCGCCACGAACCTCAGCAGGTCACCGATGACCTGGATCGGCTCGTGGTGCTCCAGCTTGGCCACCACGAGCATCTTGCTGCCGAGATCCAGCAGGTAGGCCACCAAGGCCACGGCGAGCAGCGCGGCGATGCGGCGCTTGCCCTTGGGCTGCTCGGCGGGCGCCGCAGCCTCGTCGTCAACATCCGGCGTACCGATGATGCGCTCCGCCTCTGCCACGTGAGTCCCTCAACCTAGGTGCCTACTGTGCACGAGGGTACGGCACACACGTACGGGTTCAGCCTCGCCGTTCCTGCTTCTGCTTGTCCTCCACGCACAGGGTGGCCCGGGGGAACGCCTGCATGCGCGCCTTGCCGATGGGCTTGCCGCACATCTCGCACAGGCCGTACGTCCCCGTGTCGAGCCGTTGCAGGGCGTGCTGGGTCTGTTCCAGGGTGGCGCGGGCATTGGCGGCGAGCGCCATCTCGTGCTCGCGCGTGATGTTCTTGGTGCCGGTGTCGGCCTCGTCGTGCCCGGCGCCGTCCCCGGAGTCGCGCATCAGCCCGGACAGGGCCTCCTCCGAGGCGGCGATCTCCGCCTGCAGGCGGGCCACCTCGCTCTCCAGCCCGGCCCGCGCCTCCGCGACCTCCTCGGGGCTCCAGGGCTCCTCCCCGGGCCGTACGGCGAGTTCCTCCGGAGCCGTCTCGGCGACACCCCGGGCGAGGGGTACGGCCGAGGCGGCCGGCGCCGTGGTCACATCCGCGGTCTTCTTCGCTGCCACTGTCCTGGCTCCTGTCTGTTCCGCGGCCTCGGCCGCCCCCTCGGCCGCGGCTGCGGCCTGTTTCGCGGCCTTCCCGGCCACGCGCTTCTTCCCCGCCCCGCCGGCCACCGTGGCGGTGGCCCTCTTACGACCCACCTCCTTGGCGGACGCCGCCGTGCCCGCCGTGACGCCGGCCTTCTTGCGGCCCGCCTCCTCGTCAGCCGCCTCCTTACGGACCGCCTTCCTGGCGGGAGCCGGAGCCTGCTTGGCCTCCTCGTCCCCCGCCTTCTTCGTGGACGTCCCCTCGACACCCACCCCGGCAGCGGCCTTCTTGGCAGCCACCTTCTTCCCCGCCGTCTTCTCCGCAGCCGCCTCGTCACCACCGGCCCCGGCAACAGCCTTCCCGCCCGCCGCCTTCTTGGCTGCCGACTTCCTGCCCGTGGTCCCCTTGGGGGGCGCCGCCCCGCCACCGGTCTCCTTGGCGGCCGCCTTCCTGGGGGGTGTCTTCTTGCCCGCGGCTTCCTTGGCGGACACGTGCCCGCCGGCGGCAGTGGTGCCCTCCCCGGCGGCACTCTTCCCGGCACCGCCCTTCCCGCCAGCACCCTTCCCGCCGGCACCCTCCCTAGCGCCGCCTTCCTTGGTGGCGGCCTTCCTCGGCGGCGCCTTCTTGCCTGCTGCCGCCTTCGTTGTGGGGGCGGCCTCGGCAGCCGCCTGCCCGGCGGTCGGCTCGGCGCCACCGGCCTTCTTGGCGGCGGCTTTCCTGCCCGCCACCCCGCCCACGGACACGTCCGCACCGGCCGCGTCCTTGGCGGTCGTCTTCTTCGCCGCCACCGTGCCGGCGGCGCCCTTGTCGGCGGCCGCTGCCCTGGTGGCAGTCGTCTTCTTCGCCACCGCGTCGGCACCGTTGCCGGCGGCGGTTGCCCTGGTGGCGGTCTTCTTGGCCGCTGGGCCCGCCCGCTCGGAGGCGGCGCGGCCGGGCGACGCGGCGGCGGCCTTGCGCTTCGGCGAGGCCGGCGCCGCAGCCTCGGCCGCCTCCGCCGTCTCCGCCCGTTTCGCGGACCGGTCCGCCTTCTTCGCGGCGGCGGTATCGCCACGCGCCCGTTCGGCGGTCACCGTCTTGCGGGACGTGACCTTCCTGCCGGCGCCCGCCGAAGCCGTGCTCTTCTTCCCCGTCGTGTCCTTGGCCGCCGCGCCCGTGGCGGTGGATCTCGTGGACGCCGTCTTCTTCACGGCGGTCTTCTTCGCCACCATCTCGCGGCCCCTTCACATATTGTGATCTTGCTCGCGAATCGTGCTGGGACGATAAATCGACTCAAGCCCCGCGGCAACGGGGCACGCCGCCGGTCCGGACGCCCCATGCCCGCGGCAAGGACAGCCTGCATCCGTTGTGCCCAGCTCCCCGCCCTGTAATCCGCCCCCACCCCTCCCCCCGGCCCGCCGAACCCCATGTGGCCATTCGGGTCACACATCCACCCACCGCCCACCCACCCGAAAACCGGTCGGCCGCTGTCCGCCCGGCCCCTTACACTGGGCGCAGCGAAAGGCTTGGATGGGGACGAGTAGCGTCGTACGCAGCCATGAGCGACCCGGGGACGGTGAGAGCCCGGGGGCGAGCCCGATGTGAAGCATCACCCCGGAGCCGCCGGAAGAACGCCCGACGGGAAACCACAGGGTCAGTAGAGCCGGCATCGCGACCCCAATGAGGGGGCTCAGGACGCCCACGAGGCGCCCCGGGCCAAGGAGGGTGGTACCGCGGGAGCCGCGCAGCGCGAGCGCTCTCGTCCCTCCGACGGAACGAGGAACAGTCCGCCGGAGGATTCGATGTCGCAGTACCGCCAGGTACCCGCCCAGGTCGACCTGCCCGCGCTCGAGCACGCCGTGCTCGATTTCTGGCGCGAGGCCAAGGTCTTCCAGAAGTCCCTTGAGCAGTCCGAGGGCCGCCCCGAGTGGGTCTTCTACGAGGGCCCGCCCACCGCCAACGGCATGCCCGGCGCGCACCACATCGAGGCCCGCGTCTTCAAGGACGTCTTCCCCCGGTTCCGCACCATGCGGGGCTACCACGTCGCGCGCAAGGCCGGCTGGGACTGCCACGGCCTGCCGGTCGAGCTCGCCGTCGAGAAGGAGCTCGGCTTCTCCGGCAAGAAGGACATCGAGGCGTTCGGCATCGCCGAGTTCAACACCCGGTGCCGTGAGTCGGTGACCCGCCACACCGACGCGTTCGCCGAGCTGACCACCCGCATGGGCTACTGGGTCGACCTGGACGACGCGTACCGCACCATGGACCCGGAGTACGTCGAGTCCGTCTGGTGGTCCCTGAAGGAGATCTTCAACAAGGGCCTCCTGGTCCAGGACCACCGCGTCGCCCCCTGGTGCCCCCGCTGCGGCACCGGCCTGTCCGACCACGAGCTGGCCCAGGGCTACGAGACGGTCGTCGACCCCTCCGTCTTCGTCCGCTTCCCGCTGACCTCCGGCCCCCTCGCGGGCGAGGCGGCGCTCCTCGTCTGGACGACCACCCCCTGGACCCTGGTGTCCAACACCGCCGTCGCCGCCCACCCCGAGGTGACCTACGTCGTCGCGACCGACGGCAACGAGAAGCTGGTCGTCGCCGAGCCCCTCCTCGCCAAGGCCCTCGGCGAGGGCTGGGAGGCCACCGGCCAGTCCTTCACCGGCGCGGAGATGGAGCGCTGGACGTACGAGCGTCCCTTCACCCTGATCGACTTCCCGGCGGAGGCCCACTTCGTCGTCAACGCCGACTACGTCACGACCGAGGACGGTACGGGTCTGGTCCACCAGTCGCCCGCCTTCGGTGAGGACGACCTCAAGGTCTGCCGCGCGTACGGCCTGCCCGTGGTGAACCCGGTCCGCCCCGACGGCACCTTCGAGGAGGACCTCGACCTCGTCGGCGGCCAGTTCTTCAAGAGGGCCGACGAGGCCCTCACGGCCGACCTCCAGGCCCGTGGGCGGCTCTTCAAGCACATCGCGTACGAACACAGCTACCCGCACTGCTGGCGCTGCCACACGGCGCTGCTGTACTACGCGCAGCCGTCCTGGTACATCCGTACGACCGCCGTCAAGGACCGGCTGCTCCAGGAGAACGAGAACACCAACTGGTTCCCGGACTCGGTCAAGCACGGCCGCTACGGCGACTGGCTCAACAACAACATCGACTGGGCGCTCTCCCGCAACCGCTACTGGGGCACCCCGCTGCCCATCTGGCGCTGCGAGGAGAACCACCTCACCTGCGTCGGCTCGCTCACCGAGCTGACCGAGCTGTCGGGCACCGACCAGTCGTCCCTGGACCCGCACCGGCCGTACATCGACGACGTGACCTTCCCCTGCCCGACCTGCCAGGAGACGGCCACCCGCGTCCCCGAGGTCATCGACGCCTGGTACGACTCGGGCTCGATGCCGTTCGCGCAGTGGGGCTACCCCTACCGCAACAAGGAGATCTTCGAGAAGCGCTACCCGGCGCAGTTCATCTCGGAGGCCATCGACCAGACGCGCGGCTGGTTCTACACCCTCATGGCCGTCGGCACCCTGGTCTTCGACAAGTCGTCGTACGAGAACGTGGTCTGCCTGGGCCACATCCTTGCCGAGGACGGCCGGAAGATGTCCAAGCACCTGGGCAACATCCTCCAGCCGATCCCGCTCATGGACCAGCACGGCGCGGACGCGGTGCGCTGGTTCATGGCGGCCGGCGGCTCCCCCTGGGCCGCGCGGCGCGTGGGCCACGGCACCATCCAGGAGGTCGTCCGCAAGACGCTCCTCACGTACTGGAACACGGTCGCCTTCCAGGCCCTGTACGCCCGTACGTCGAACTGGGCCCCCTCGGCCGCCGACCCGGCCCCCGCCGACCGCCCCGTCCTGGACCGCTGGCTGCTCTCCGAGCTGCACGCGCTGACCGACCAGGTCACGCAGGCCCTGGAGGCGTACGACACACAGCGCGCCGGCAAGCTGCTGTCCGCCTTCGTCGACGACCTCTCCAACTGGTACGTACGCCGTTCCCGGCGCCGCTTCTGGCAGGGCGACAAGGCCGCTCTCCGCACCCTGCACGACGTGGTCGAGACCGTCACCCGCCTGATGGCGCCCCTCACCCCCTTCATCACGGAGCGGGTCTGGCAGGACCTGGTCGTCCCGGTGACCCCGGGCGCGCCCGAATCCGTCCACCTCTCCACCTGGCCGGAGGCCGACCTCTCCGCGATCGACCCCACCCTCTCCTCCCAGATGGCCCTCGTCCGCCGCCTGGTCGAGCTGGGCCGGGCCACGCGCGCGGAGTCGGGCGTCAAGACCCGCCAGCCCCTCTCCCGGGCGCTGGTGGCCGCCGCCGGCTTCGAGGCCCTGTCCCCCGAGCTCCACGCCCAGATCACGGAGGAGCTCAACGTCACCTCCCTGGCCTCCCTCTCCGAGGTGGGCGGCTCGCTCGTCGACACGACCGCCAAGGCGAACTTCCGCGCCCTGGGCAAGCGCTTCGGCAAGGGTGTCCAGGACGTGGCCAAGGCGGTCGCCGCCGCCGACGCGGCCGCGCTGTCCCTCGCCCTCCGAAACGGCGAGGCGACGCTGGAGGTCAACGGCGAGACGATCACCCTGGCTCCCGACGAGGTGATCATCACGGAGACCCCCCGCGAAGGCTGGTCGGTCGCCTCCGACGCGGGCGCAACGGTCGCGCTGGACCTGGAGATCACCCCGGAACTGCGCCGCGCGGGCCTGGCCCGTGACGCGATCCGCCTGATCCAGGAGGCCCGCAAGAACAGCGGCCTGGACGTCGCGGACCGTATCGCCCTGCGCTGGGAGTCCACCGACCCCGAGGTGAGCGCGGCCCTCACGGACCACACGTCCCTGATCGCCGACGAGGTCCTGGCCACCGACTTCTCGTCCGCCGAGCCGGACGCCACGTACGGCGAACCGTTCACCGACGAGGGCCTCTCCCTCACGTTCCGCCTCCGCAAGGCGTAACCAAGCGCCAAAGGGCCCGGCCACCCCCTGTGGCCGGGCCCTTTCGCATCCCTACGGCCCGCAGACGGCGTACGACGGGGGTGGGGCCGTGCAGGGTCGCCCCCGCTGGGGGTCCCCCCACGCCTCCCGGGCGTAGGGGGAGGATCGGCGGCGACGCGCGGCCAGGAAACCGGCAGGGCGCCCCGCCGACGGCGAGAAGGCGAGCCCGGAGAGGCCCCGCCCCACCGGGCCCACCCGCCCCACGTACCGCCCCGCAGGTCACCCGGACAAGGGCACCGCCCCGGTCCGTTGTGCCCACCCGTCCCTCCCCTAGGACTTCGTCCTGGGGGACCCCCAGCGGGACGACTGCCCACAACGGGAGGGACCCCGAAGGCACCGCAAAAAGGGCTGGGGCCGGGACGTCACACGTCCCGGGCCCCAGCCCGACTGCCTACCGACCGACGACTACGCGCGGCTACGCGCGCCCCGCCCGACCGGCCCCGTCAGTTGTCGTCCTCGTCGATGAGGAAGCCACGCATCGGCGACGGAGCCTGCTGCATCGGCTGCGGCGCCTGCGGCCGCACCGGTGCCATCGGCTGCGTCATCGCGGGGGACATCTGCTGCTGGCCGCCGTAGGACGGTCCACCGCCCATCGACTGGCCGCCGCCCATGGTCTGGTTGCCACCGTACGACGGGGCGCTCGCGCCCGCCGACGCCATCGACGGGGACGGCGGCAGCGACGCGGTCGCAGGCGTCCGCGGCGGGGCCAGCGAGTCGTCCGACTGGGTCTCCAGCTGACGCAGCTGGCTCTCCAGGTAGGACTTCAGCCGCGTACGGTACTCACGCTCGAAGCCCCGCAGGTCCTCGACCTTGCGCTCCAGCGTGGCGCGGGCCGACTCCAGCGAGCCCATCGCGACGCGGTGCTTCTCCTGCGCGTCCCGCTCCAGGGCGTCCGCCTTGGCGCGGGCGTCGCGCTCCAGGCCCTCGGCGCGCGACCGGGCCTCGCCGACGATCTTGTTGGCCTCGGAGCGGGCCTCCGCGATCGCCTGGTCGGCGGTCTGCTGGGCGAGGGACAGGACGCGGGCCGCGCTGTCGCCGCCGGGGCCCTGACCGGGCTGGGGCATCTGCGGGCCGTGACCGCCCATGGGGCCACCCATGGGACCGCCCATCGGGCCACCCATGGGGCCGCCCTGCATGGGGCCACCCTGCATGGGGCCGGGGCCGTGCTGACCGGGGCCGTGCTGACCCTGCGGGCCTCCGTGGCTGGGACCGGCCGGCAGCTGAGGAGCACCACCGGGCAGCTGGGGCGGACCCATCTGCGGGGGCTGCTGCTGGACCGGCGGACCCGATATCCCGGCGGGCACGGGGGCGCCGGGTCCCACGGGCCGCTGGTCCTGCTGCTCCGGCGGCTTGCGCATACCCTGCTGCTGCTGGTTCTGCGCGGCCGCGCGCGTGGCGGCGGCCAGCTTGGCGCGCAGGTCCTCGTTCTCGCGGAGCAGACGCGTCAGTTCGGCTTCGACCTCGTCGAGGAAGGCATCGACCTCGTCCTCGTCATAGCCTTCTCGGAGGCGGACGGTCGTGAACTGCTTGTTCCGCACGTCCTCGGGGGTCAGCGGCATCTTTCCTTCACCTCTACGTAGTCGTCGGCAGTCGGCAGGACCGTATCGCTACACCCTCACACCCTCATCATGAAGCTGTTCACGATGGAGATCAGGATGTAGACGATGATCATCAGAACGAAGAAGGACAGGTCGAGTGCCACGCCCCCGAGACGCAACGGCGGGATGAACCGCCGCAGAAGCTTCAGTGGTGGATCGGTGACAGTGTAGGTGGCCTCCAGAACGACCACCATCGCCTTCCCGGGTTGCCATGAACGAGCGAACTGGAAGACGTAGTCCATGACCAGCCGGAAGATCAGGACAACAAGGAAGCACATCAGAGCGATGTAGATCACTTGTAGTGCGACGCTCATCCCGCGCTTCCCTCTCCCCTGATCCCATGTCCACCGGCCTCCCGGCCGGCCGTTCCCGGTGTCGTGCTCTCAGCTCTGGTTGAAGAATCCGCCCTCTGCGATGCGGGCCTTGTCCTCCGCCGTGACATCGACGTTAGCAGGCGACAACAGGAACACCTTCTGCGTCACTCTCTCAATGCTGCCATGCAGCCCGAAGACGAGACCGGCGGCAAAGTCGACAAGTCGCTTCGCGTCCGTGTCGTCCATCTCGGTGAGATTCATGATCACAGGCGTGCCCTCGCGGAAGTGTTCCCCGATGGTACGGGCCTCGTTGTAGGTCCGCGGGTGGAGTGTGGTGATGCGGTAGGGCTCCCGCTCGGACACGACCTTGGGCATGATCACCGGTGCGTTCTTCTCCAGGCTCGGGCGTTCAGGTGTGATGGATGCCACGGGGGCGATTCGCGCCGGACGTCCGCTTTCAGCGGGAAGCTGAACAGGGTCGCGCTGCACGGGCGGCTGCTGGACGACACGCACCGGCTCCTCGCGCTCCGCCTGGTGCGAAGACTGGTGCGGGGGCTGGTGGCGCCGTCGGTCGCGCTCGGGCTCCGGCTCCAGTTCGGGTTCGAAGTCGTCATCGGGGTCGAAACCCCGGCCGTCGTACCCATCGTCCTCCACGAGGCCGAGGTAGACCGCCATCTTGCGCATCGCGCCGGCCATTCTCTGAGTCCTCCGCTCTGTGGTGGATCGCCCTCACCATTAGTGGGTACAGCGTCACCAAGTACCCGCGATCCACGAGGCCTGTCCGCTGTTCGGCGGAAATGACCATATTTTCTGCTGTGGTCCGACTTGCTTGGCGACGTTACCCGAGCCGGGGTCGGTCTCCGAGTACCGCCGTACCGATGCGCACATGTGTCGCTCCGGCCGCCACGGCGTCCTCGAGGTCCGCGCTCATCCCTGCTGACACCATGTTCGCAGCCGGACGGGACGCGCGCAGGCGGGATGCCAATTCCATCAGCCGATCGAACGCGGCCCGTTCGCGCCCCGCGTAGGGCCCGGCCAGCGGCGCGACCGTCATGAGTCCGTCGAGCCGGAGCCCGGGCGCGCCGTCCACCGCGTCGGCCAACTCCTCGACGCCGTCGGGCGCGACGCCGCCGCGCTCGCCACGCTCGCCGGACTCCGCGTCGAGTGCGACCTGGATCAGGCACCCGAGTTCGCGCCCGGCGCGCACCGTGGCGGCCGACAGCGCGCTGACGAGCTTCAGCCGGTCGACCGACTGCACCTCATGCGCATAACTCGCCACAGAACGGACCTTATTGGTCTGAAGCTGGCCGACGAAGTGCCACGTCAGGTCGAGATCCGCGCACGCGGCGGCCTTCGGTGCCGCGTCCTGGTCCCGGTTCTCGGCGACATGACGGACGCCCAGCTCGTGCAGCAGCCGTACGTCGCTCGCGGGGTAGGTCTTGGTGACCACGATCAGGGTCACCTCCTCCCGCCTCCGCCCGGCGGCCGCGCACGCGGCAGAGATACGTTCCTCCACTCGCGCCAGGTTCTCGGCGAGTTGAGCCTTGCGGTCCGTCATCTGCGTTATCCGTCCAACCAGACATATCCGGCGAGCCGCCCGGTGGTGCGGTCGCGGCGGTACGAGTAGTGGTCGCGCGATTCGAGCGTGCAGACCTCCGACGCGCGCCGGTCGCGCACCCCCAGCGCATCGAGCTGGGCATGCACCCCGGCGGTCACGTCCACGGCCGGAGTGCCCCAACTCGTCTCGGCGTGCGCCTCCGGTACGACGGCGGCCACCTCGTCCCGCATGGCCGCGGGGACTTCGTAGCAGCGCCCGCAGACGGCCGGGCCGGTACGGGCGGTGATCCGGGACGGATCGGCGCCGAGCGCGATCATGGCCTCGACGGTGGCCGGTACGACACCGGCGACCATCCCGGGGCGGCCGGCGTGCGCCGCGCCCGCCACGCCCGCGACCGGGTCGGCCAGCAGGACGGGCACGCAGTCGGCGGTCAGCACGGCGAGCGCGAGCCCGCGCCGGGCGGTGACGACACCGTCCACCGCCGGAACGTGCTCGCCCGGCGCCCACGGCCCGTCCACCACGGCGACGTCCCGGCCGTGCACCTGGTTCATCCACACGACCCGCCCCGGGTCGAGCCCCAGCGACTCGGCGGCGAGCCGGCGGTTCGTCGTCACGGAACCGGGGTCGTCGCCGACCGCTCCGCCGAGGTTGAGCTCTTCGTACGGAACGGCGCTCACCCCGCCCCACCGATCGGTGAAGGCGAAATGCGCGCCGCTCACTGAGTCGTGCTGCCGTATCACGTCACACGGTCACTTCAGGAAGTCCGGGACGTCCAGCTCTTCGGCCGAGGTGTCCGGGTACGGGCGGGCCGGCGGGACCGCCGGAGGAGTGACCGACAGCGAGCTGTCGCTCACGGCCGGCGCGGGTTCGGCCGCCGGGGCCGGGGACTCCTCGCGTACCGGAACGGTTCCGAGACCGCTCACCGGGCGGGGGGTCTCCGTGGAACGCGCCGGTGGCGCCGGTTCCTCACGCTTGCTGGACCCGGCGCTGAGGATGTTGTCGCGCCGGGCCGGCGGCTGGCCGCCGTCGAAGCCGGCCGCGATGACCGTGACCCGCACCTCGTCCCCGAGGGCGTCGTCGATGACGGCGCCGAAGATGATGTTGGCCTCGGGGTGCGCGGCCTCGCTGACGAGCTGCGCCGCCTCGTTGATCTCGAAGAGGCCGAGGTCCGAGCCGCCGGAGATGGACAGCAGCACGCCTCGGGCGCCGTCGATGGACGCCTCCAGCAGCGGCGAGGAGATCGCCATCTCGGCAGCGGCCACCGCGCGGTCGTCGCCGCGGGCCGAGCCGATGCCCATGAGGGCGGAGCCCGCCTCGGACATGACCGACTTGACGTCGGCGAAGTCGAGGTTGATGAGGCCCGGGGTGGTGATGAGGTCGGTGATGCCCTGGACACCGGAGAGCAGCACCTGGTCGGCGGACTTGAACGCGTCCAGCACGCTGACCTGGCGGTCCGAGATGGACAGCAGCCGGTCGTTCGGGATGACGATGAGGGTGTCGACCTCTTCGCGGAGCTCGGCGATGCCGTCCTCCGCCTGGTTGGCGCGACGCCTGCCCTCGAAGGTGAACGGCCGGGTGACCACACCAATCGTCAGGGCGCCCAGCGAGCGCGCGATGTTGGCGACGACGGGCGCGCCGCCGGTGCCGGTGCCGCCACCTTCGCCGGCGGTGACGAAGACCATGTCGGCCCCCTTGAGGACCTCCTCGATCTCCTCACGGTGGTCCTCTGCCGCCTTGCGACCGACTGCCGGGTTGGCTCCGGCCCCGAGGCCGCGGGTGAGTTCCCGGCCGACGTCGAGCTTGACGTCGGCGTCGCTCATCAACAGAGCTTGCGCGTCCGTGTTGATGGCGATGAACTCGACGCCCTTGAGACCGACCTCGATCATTCGGTTGATGGCATTGACACCACCGCCGCCGACACCGATGACCTTGATGACTGCGAGGTAGTTCTGCGGTGCTGCCACGTCGAAGGCCTCTCGCCTCGAGTTACGTGTCGCCACTTCGCGGTGGTCTTCGCGCCGCGACGACGGATGCCGATTGGGACGGTCCGAAACGCCGACCCAAACCCTAACGTTGAAGTTTAGGGTTACCAGTGTCTCTGTTCGCTGGACTCTTCCGAACAGGACACTAAGTCGACAAGTGGCGCACGTTCAACGAACACGCCGAACCTCCCGTTTTTCTTTTCACCCTATGTGATCACCCATAGCGCTGACCAACCAGGGTGCTGGCCAGGGCATATGTGCGTCAACTCCGCGACGCCGCCGGGGCGGTCGGGGCACTCACGTCGAAGTGCCCCGCTTTGGGCGCCGCCTTCATCAGTGCGATGAGCGCACGCGCTTTCGCCTCGCCGTCCTCGCCACTGCCCCACACCACGGTCCGGCCGCCCGTCAACTCCAGCGTGATGGAGTCGTACGAACGGACCCGGAGCATCTTGGTGTCCTTGGCCACCCGCGCCGGCAGGCCGCCGGCCACATGGACCGCCTCGGCGGTCAACCGGTCGGCACCGAAGCGGCGCAGGCTGGGCGACTGAGCCACCGTCAACTCCAGCAGGGGCACGCCTTTCGGGGCCTTCGTCCCGTCAACCGTGGCAAAACGCACACCCCCGGCGTCCACTTCGGTGAACTTTCCGCCCTTTTCCATCAGGAGGACCGGCGTGCGCTCGACCACGTTCAGACCGATTCCGCGCGGCCAGGAACGAACGACGTCCACCGAGTCGATCCGGGGCAGGGCGCGCCGCAGCCGGTCCTCGATCTCCTCCGTGTCGACCGACACCACCGGGGCCCCGACCGGCACCGCGGCGGCCGCCTTGACCTCGGCGGGCGTCAGCACCCGCGTACCGGAGGTGGTGACCTGCTCGACCCGCAGCCACGCGGAGCCGTAGAAGAGCCACACCCCGCTCGCGAGCAGGGCCAGGGCGGCCAGGATCAGGATCACGGCACGGGGGCCGGGCAGCGCCTTGCGGCCACCACCCGGCCCCGGGCGTCCCGGCCGGGAGGGCCGGGCCGACGACGGGCCCTTCCCGGTCCCCCGCGCACCGCGCTCGGTGGTCGTCGTCGGCCCGGCCATGCTCCCTGCCTTCTCACGCCCTGTGACGTGCCGCGATCGCCTCGTAGACCATGCCGACGAGCAGGTCGTCGGCGTCCCGGCGGCCGAACTCGGCGGCGGCGCGGGACATCTCGTACAGCCGGTGCGGGTCGGAGAGCACCGGGAGCACATTGCCCTGGACCCACTCGGGCGTCAGCTCGGCGTCGTCGACCAGCAGACCGCCGCCCGCCTTGACCACCGGCTGGGCGTTGAGCCGCTGTTCGCCGTTGCCGATCGGCAGCGGTACGTACGCGGCGGGCAGCCCGACGGCGGAGAGCTCGGCGACGGTCATCGCGCCCGCGCGGCACAGCATCATGTCGGCCGCGGCGTACGCGAGGTCCATCCGGTCCACGTACGGTACCGGGATGTAGGGCGGCATACCGGGCATGTTGTCGACGTGCGGCAGTTCGTTCTTCGGGCCGACCGCGTGCAGGATCTGGATGCCGGAGCGCTGGAGGACCGGGGCGATCTGCTGGATCACCTCGTTCAGCCGGCGGGCGCCCTGCGAGCCGCCGGAGACCAGCAGCGTCGGCAGGTTCGGGTCCAGGCCGAACGCGGCGCGCGCCTCCGGGCGGACCCGGGCGCGGTCGAGGGTGGCGATGGTGTGCCGCAGCGGGATGCCGATGTAGCGGGCGTTGCGCAGCTTGCTGTCGGGCGTGGCGACGGCGACCCCGGCCGCGTACCGCGAACCGATCTTGTTGGCGAGGCCGGGCCGGGCGTTGGCCTCGTGGACCACGATCGGTACGCCGAGCCGTTTGGCGGCCAGATAGCCGGGCAGCGCCACGTAGCCGCCGAAGCCGACGACGCAGTCGGCCTTGGTGCGCTCCAGGATCTGCTCGGCGGCCTTGATCGTGCCGCGCAGCCGCCCCGGGACGGTGATCAGCTCCGGGGTGGGCTTGCGTGGCAACGGGACGGCGGGGATGAGCGCCAGCTCGTAGCCCCGCTCCGGTACGAGACGGGTCTCCAGACCCCGCTCCGTACCGAGGGCCGTGATCCCCACGGTCGGGTCCTGCCTGCGCAGGGCGTCCGCGAGGGCGAGCGCGGGCTCGATGTGGCCGGCGGTCCCCCCACCGGCGAGTACGACATGCACCGAAATTCACCGCTCTCCGGACGGACGCTTCTTGACGCGCCGTCGCATCGACTTCCAACTCACCCCGGCCCATGTGCCGAGACCAGGCTGTCGCATGGCCAGGGCCGCCTTCGCCGCGGGCTCCTCTCGCGCGAAGGCGATGAGCAGACCGACCGCGAACATGGTCGGCAGCAGGGCGGAACCTCCGTAGGAGAACAGCGGGAGCGGGACACCGGCGATCGGCAGCAGGCCGAGCACCGCACCGATGTTGACCACGGCCTGCGCCGTGATCCAGGTGGTCACGCCTCCCGCGGCATACCTCACGAAGGGGTCCTCCGTGCGTCCGGCCACGCGGATACCCGCATAGCCTAGAGCCGCGAACAGGGCGAGTACCGACAGCGTCCCCGCCAGCCCCAGTTCCTCCCCGGTGATGGCGAAGATGAAGTCGGTGTGAGGTTCGGGGAGTTGGCCCCATTTTTCCACACTCGCCCCCAGCCCGGAACCGAACCATCCGCCCGACGCCAGAGCATAGATCCCGTGCACGGCCTGCCAGCACGAGTCCCCGGGCCCCGGCTCGGTGGCGCCGATGCAGGCGAGCCGCGCCATCCGGTTCTCGCTGGTCCTGATCAGCATCACGCCGATCGCGGCGGCGACGGCCAGCACCCCCACGAACATCCGGGTGGGGGCACCGGCCAGCCACAGCAGGCCGAAGAGGATCGCGGTGAGGATGATCGCCGTCCCCATGTCGCCGCCCAGCATGATCAGCCCGAGCAGCAGGAAAGCGACGGGGACGAGCGGCACCAGCAGGTGCTTCCACTGGGTGAGCAACCGTTTGTCCTGCTTGCGGGCGAGCAGGTCCGCGCCCCACAGGATCAGCGCCAGCTTGCCGAACTCGCTGGGCTGGAGCTGGAAGGGGCCGCCCAGGTAGATCCAGTTCTGGTTGCCGTTGACGGAATGCCCTATCCCCGGGATCTGGACGAGCACCATCAGGAACACGGTGCCCACGAGCAGCGGATAGGCGAGCGCCCGGTGCAGCTTGGCCGGGACCCGGGAGGCGAACAGCAGCAGTCCGGTGCCGATGGCGGCGGCCAGGAACTGCTTGCGGAAGAAGTACGTGTCGGACAGCGACAGCTCCAGCGCCTTGATCTGCGACGCCGAGTAGACCATCACCAGGCCCAGGACGGTGATCAGCAGGCTGGCGCCCAGGATCACGTAGTACGCGGTCAGAGGGCGGTCCCAGGCCCGCCGTGCCCGCTCGTAGAGCCCGCGCACCCCGCTCCCGCGCGGCGGGCGCGGAGCGGGGATCCTACGGCCCCGGCCGGTCGCCTTCCGCGGTGTCGGGGGCCGCCGCAGCCCGGCGGTCCGGCCACGGAGGGCCAGTCCGGCGCCGCGCACCCGCCGGGCGAGCCCCATGGCGCTCCCGCGCGGGGCGGTCCCGGTCCCCGTGGTGGCGCCGCGAAAAGCGCGGCCCATCGCCGTGGCCGTGGCTTTCAGGGCGGTGCCCGTGGGCAGGGCGTTCGACGCGGCACCCATGGTGCGGCGCTTGGGGGCGGCGCCCATGGTGGGGCCGTTCAAGGCGAGACCCGCGCGGTGCGGTGCGTACGCGGCGGCGTGGTCGGCCGGCATGGTCGCTGTCCCCTCCAGTCGTGCCCGGCGCGGCCGGACCTGGTGGCTGTCAGGCGCGCTCGGCGGCGAGTGCGCGGACCGCGTCCGCGAACGCCTCGCCCCGCTTGTTGTAGTTGGCGAACATGTCCATCGAGGCGCAGGCCGGGGCGAGCAGGACCGTGTCCCCGGGCTGTGCGAGCCGCTCCGCTTCCCGGACCGCCGCCGGCATCGCCCCAGTGTCGGTCCGGTCGAGGTCGACGACCGGTACCTCGGGGGCGTGTCGCGCGAGGGCTTCCCGGATCAGGGCGCGGTCGGCACCCATGAGCACGACACCGCGCAGCCGCTTCGCCGCCGTGGCGACCAGCTCGTCGAAGGTCGCGCCCTTGGCGAGGCCTCCGGCGATCCAGACGATCGGCTCGTACGCGGCCAGCGACGCCTCAGCGGCGTGCGTGTTGGTGGCCTTGGAGTCGTCGACCCAGCGCACGCCCTGGATCTCCTCGACGAGCTCGATACGGTGCGGGTCGGGCCGGAAGGCCCGCAGTCCGTCGCGTACCGCGGTGGCCGGGACGCCGAAGGCGCGGGCCAGGGCCGCCGCGGCGAGCGCGTTGGCGATGTTGTGCGGGGCCGGCGGGTTGACGTCGGTGATCTCGGCGAGCTCCTGGGCCTGCTTCTGACGGTTCTCGACGAAGGCCCGGTCCACCAGGAGGTCGTCCACGATCCCGACCTGGGAGGGGCCGGGCGTACCGAGGGTGAAGCCGATGGCGCGGCAGCCCTCCTCCACGTCGGCCTCGCGCACCAGGTCCTCGGTGGCCTTGTCGGCGACGTTGTAGACGCAGGCGACCTGGTTGCCCTCGTAGATGCGGCCCTTGTCGGCGGCGTACGCCTGCATGGAGCCGTGCCAGTCGAGGTGGTCGGGGGCCAGGTTCAGCACGGCGGCGGAGTGGGCGCGGAGGGAGGGCGCCCAGTGCAGCTGGTAGCTGGACAGCTCGACGGCGAGGACGTCGTACGTCTCCTCGCCGAGGACGGCGTCCAGGAGCGAGACGCCGATGTTGCCGACGGCCGCGGTCTTCAGACCCGCCGCCTCCAGGATGGCGGCGAGCATCCGTACGGTCGTGGTCTTGCCGTTGGTGCCGGTGACCGCGAGCCAGGGCGCGGCGTCCGGGCCGCGCAGCCGCCACGCCAGCTCGACATCGCCCCACACCGGGACGCCCGCCTCGGCGGCCGCGGCGAACAACGGCTTGTCGGGCTGCCAGCCGGGTGTGGTGACGACCAGCTCGGTGCCCTCCGGCAGGGTCGCCCCGTCGCCGAGGCGGACGGTGATGCCCTCCGCCTCCAGCTGCGCCGCCTGCGTACGGGAGCGCTCGTCGTCGCCGTCGTTGACGACCGTGACGCGCGCGCCCAGGCCGGCGAGGACCCGGGCGGCGGGGATGCCGCTCACGCCCAGACCGGCGACGGTGACGTTCTTGCCCTGCCAGGAGGTACTCACTTGTCGGCTGCCCATCCCGCGTAGAAGAGGCCGAGTCCCACGATGACGCACATGCCCTGAATGATCCAGAACCGGACCACCACGAGCACTTCGGACCAGCCCTTGAGTTCGAAGTGGTGCTGGAGCGGCGCCATCCGGAAGACCCGCTTGCCGGTCATCTTGAAAGAGCCGACCTGGATGACGACGGAGAGGGTGATGAGGACGAACAGGCCGCCCAGGAGGGCCAGCAGCAGCTCCGTACGGGAGCAGATCGCCAGTCCCGCGAGGGCGCCGCCGAGGGCGAGCGAGCCGGTGTCGCCCATGAAGATCTTGGCGGGCGAGGTGTTCCACCACAGGAACCCGAAACAGGCGCCCATCAGCGCGGAGGCGACGACGGCGAGGTCGAGCGGGTCCCGCACCTCGAAACAGGCGTTGGGGTTCGTCAGGGTCTGGGCGTTGGCGCACGACTCCTGGAACTGCCACAGCCCGATGAAGGTGTACGCGCCGAAGACCATCACCGAGGCACCGGTGGCGAGGCCGTCGAGACCGTCCGTGAGGTTCACGCCGTTCGACATGGCCAGGATCATGAACAGCGCCCAGACCACGAACAGCACCGGGCCGATGGACCAGCCGAAGTCGGTGATGAAGGAGAGCTTGGTGGAGGCCGGGGTCTGGCCGCGGCTGTCGGCGAACTGCAGCGCCAGGACGGCGAAGGCGATACCGACGATCAGCTGGCCGGCCATCTTCGCCTTGGCCCGCAGACCCAGCGAACGCTGCTTGACGATCTTGATGTAGTCGTCGAGGAAGCCGACGAGGCCCATGCCCGCCATCAGGAACAGCACCAGGACGCCCGAGTAGGTCGGGTCCTCGCCCGTGATGACCTTGGCGAGCGCGTACGCGATGAGCGTGGCCAGGATGAAGGAGATACCGCCCATGGTGGGCGTTCCCTTCTTGCTGCCGTGCGTACGCGGGCCGTCGTCGCGGATGAACTGCCCGTATCCCTTGCGGGCCAGAAGCTTGATCAGCAGCGGCGTACCGATCAGGGTCAGGAAGAGCCCGATGGCTCCCGCGAAGAGGATCTGCCTCATCGGCCGGTGACCTCGCCCTCGGTGGTGTTCTCGAGCAGTGCCTGGGCGATCCGCTCGAGCCCGACCGACCTTGATGCCTTCACCAGCACGACGTCTCCCGGGCGCAGCTCACTGCGCAACAGGTCGATCGCCGCCCGCGCGTCGGACACGTGCACCGACTCCTCACCCCACGAACCCTCGTTATATGCGCCCAGTTGCAGCCAGGACGCTTCCCTGCCCCCGACTGCGACGAGCTTGCTGACGTTGAGCCGGACGGCGAGCCGTCCGACCGCGTCGTGCTCGGCGAGCGCCTCGTCCCCCAGCTCGGCCATCTGACCGAGCACCGCCCACGTCCGGCCCCCCTTGGCCTGTGCGGCCTTGCCCATGGCCGCGAGCGCGCGCAGGGCGGCTCGCATGGACTCGGGGTTCGCGTTGTAGGCGTCGTTGACGATCGTCACACCGTCCGGACGCTCGGTGACCTCCATGCGCCAGCGGGAGAGGGAGCCCGCCTCGGAGAGCGCGGTGGCGATCTCGTCGACGGACATGCCCAGCTCATGGGCGACGGCGGCCGCGGCGAGCGCGTTCGACACGTGGTGCTCACCGTACAGGCGCAAGGTCACGTCACTGCACCCGGTGGGTGTGTGAAGCCTGAAAGAGGGCTGTCCGGTCTCTGTGAGCCGGACATTCTCGGCACGTACGGCGGCGTCGTCGGCCTCGCCGAACAGCGTCACGCGCGCGTGGGTCCGGTTCTCCATGGCCCGTACGAGAGGGTCGTCGGCGTTCAGCACGGCGATGCCGCCCTGTTCGGCGGACGGCAGCGCCTCGACGAGCTCGCCCTTGGCCTGGGCGATCTGCTCGCGGCCGCCGAACTCGCCGATGTGGGCGCTGCCCACGTTCAGGACCAGGCCGATCGTGGGCGGGGTCAGCTCGGTGAGGTAGCGGATGTGGCCGATTCCGCGCGCTCCCATCTCCAGGACGAGGTGCTCGGTGTCCTTATCCGCGCGCAGCGCGGTGAGCGGCAGGCCGATCTCGTTGTTGAGGGAGCCGGGCGTCCAGACCGTGGGCCCCTTGCGCTGGAGTACCTGGGCGATCAGGTCCTTGGTGCTGGTCTTGCCGGCCGAGCCGGTCAGCGCGACGACCTTCGTGCCGAGGCGGCCGACGACCGCGCGGGCGAGGGCGCCGAGGGCCGTCTGCACGTCGTCCACGACGATGGCGGGCGCCCCGACGGGGCGGGTGGCCAGCACGGCCACCGCGCCCGCGTCCATGGCGCGCTGCGCGTAGTCGTGGCCGTCGACGTTCTCGCCGGAGAAGGCGGCGAAGAGCGAGCCGGGCTCTACCTGGCGGGAGTCGATGACGACGGAGCCGGTGACCCGGGCCGGATCCGGTATGTCGTACGACTGCCCGCCGACGATTTCGGCGATCTCGGCGAGGGAGAGGGCGATCACTACTTCATCCCTGACTGTTCTGGATTGCTTCGCGGAGGACCTGGCGGTCGTCGAAGGGGCGTACCACTCCGGCGATGTCCTGGCCCTGCTCGTGGCCCTTGCCCGCGACCAGCACGGTGTCGCCGGGCCGGGCACGCGCCACGGCGGCGGCGATCGCGGCGGCCCGGTCCTCGAAGACGGCGACCTCGCCGCGTTCGTGGATCGGCACCTCGGCGGCGCCGGCGAGCATGGCGGCGAGGATCGCGAGGGGGTCCTCGGAGCGGGGGTTGTCGGAGGTCAGTACGGCGGTGTCGGCGAGGCGTGCGGCGGCGGCGCCCATGGGGCCCCGCTTGGTGACGTCCCGGTCGCCGCCGCAGCCGAGGACGACGTGCAGCTTGCCCTCGGTGACCTTGCGCAGGGCGCGCAGGACCGATTCGACGGCGTCCGTCTTGTGGGCGTAGTCGACGACCGCGAGGTAGGGCTGGCCGGCGTCGACCCGCTCCAGGCGGCCGGGTACGCCGGGGACGGCAGCGACGCCGTCGGCGGCGGTCTGGGGATCGATTCCGGCCACGGCGAGGGTGACGACGGCGGCCAGCGTGTTGGCGACGTTGAACGGGCCCGGCAGCGGGGCCTTGGCGCTGATCCGCTCGCCCTGGGGGCCCACGATGGTGAACGTGCTCCCCATGGCGCCGATTTCGACGTCCTCGGCGTGCCAGTCGGCGTCCGGGTGGCCCTCGGCGGAGAAGGTGACGACGGGGACGGAGGCTTCCTTGGCCAGCCTCCTGCCGTACTCGTCGTCGAAGTTCACCACTCCCTGCCGGCTGCGGCGCGGCGTGAACAGCTGCGCCTTGGCCTGGAAGTAGTCCTCCATGTCGGAGTGGAACTCCATGTGCTCCGGGCTGAGGTTGTTGAAGACGGCGACGTCGAAGACGCAGCCGTCGACCCGGCCCAGCACGAGGGCGTGGCTGGAGACCTCCATGGCGACCGCTTCGACGCCACGCTCGCGCATCACCGCGAACAGCGCCTGGAGGTCGGTGGCTTCCGGGGTGGTCCGCTCGGACTTGATGCGCTCGTCGCCGATGCGCATCTCGACGGTGCCGATGAGCCCGGTCGGGCGGCCGGCGGCCTTGAGGCCGCCCTCGACGAGGTAGGCCGTGGTGGTCTTGCCGGAGGTGCCGGTGATGCCGATCTGGAGCAGGCCGCTGCCCGGCCGGCCGTAGATGTCGGCGGCGAGCTCGCCCATCCGGCCACGCGGGTCCCCGGTGACCAGGACCGGCAGGCCGGTCGCGGCGGCGCGTTCGGCGCCCGACGGGTCGGTGAGGATCGCGACGGCCCCGAGGTCCGCGGCCTGGCCGGCGAAGTCGGCGCCGTGCAGCCGGGCGCCCGGCAGGGCGGCGTACACGTCTCCGGGGCGTACGGCCCGGGAGTCGTGGGTGATGCCGGTCACCTTGGCGCTGCCCGGCGACGGGATGTCCAGCCGGGCCGCCAGCTCGCCCAGGGGTGTGGGGCGGACCTGGGCCGGTCGGGGCGCTCCCGGGTGTTTCGCGGGGGCGTCCTTCGGGGTGGTTCGGGACTGATCAGCGTGTGGCACGGCGGTGAGCGTACCGGGCGCACCCGTCATCGGGCTAAATGAGGGCGCCTGGGCAGCGTGGTCGCCGGATCGGTTCCCTGGGTCGGGCGTGAAGGTTGTCACTGATTGCTCCCGCCGGCTCACTCGCCGGGTTTGAACGTGACCGGCATCCGAGGTGCTGGTGTGCCGGTTGGTGCGACTTGCAGGGTTTTGAGGGCGAACTCCATGACCTTCTTGTAGATGGGCCCGCAGATCTGGCCGCCGAAATAACTGCCCCTGGTGGGGTTCTGGATGGCGCAGTAGACGGTGATCTGCGGGTCGTCGGCGGGGGCGAAACCCGCGAAGGAGGCGGTGTAGCCCTTGTAGCGGCCGAGTTGGGGGTCGACGCGGTTGGCGGTTCCGGTTTTGCCGGCGACGCGGTAGCCGGGGATGGCGGCCTTGGTTCCGGTGCCTTCCTCGTCGTCGACGACCGATTCCAGCATGGCGGCGAGGGTCTTGGCTGTCTTCTCGCTGACGACCCGGGTCTGCTTGGGTGCGGGCGCCGGGGTGAAGCGGCCGTCCGGCCCCTTGGTGCCGCGTACGAGGGTGGGCTCGACGCGTACGCCGCCGTTGGCGATGGTCGAGTAGACGGACGCCGCCTGCATGGCGTTGATGGACAGGCCCTGGCCGAAGGGGATCGTGTACTGCTGCGAGGTGGACCAGTCCTGCGGCCCCGCGAGGATGCCGGAGGTCTCGCCCGGGTAGCCGAGGCCGGTGGGGCTGCCGAAGCCGAACTTGCGCAGGTAGGAGTGCAGGACCCGGTTGGCCTGGGCCTGGGTGGGGCCGAGCTGACCGGTGGCCAGGATGGTGCCGATGTTGCTGGACTTGGCCAGGACGCCGTTGAGCGTCAGGTACCAGGTGGGGTGGTCGATGTCGTCCTTGAACAGCCGGTCGCCCCGGTGCAGCCGGTTGGGGACGACGACATGGGTGGAGGGCGTGGCGGCGCCCTCCTCCAGGACGGCGGCCATCGAGATGACCTTGGCGGTGGAGCCCGGTTCGTAGGCGTCCTGGAGGGCGGCGTTGCCCATGGCGGCGGAATTGGCCTGGGACAGGTCGTTGGGGTCGAAGCCGGGCGCGTTGGCCATGGCGAGGACCTCGCCGGTCCGGGCGTTCTGCACTATCACGTAGCCGCGGTCCGCCCTGGACTCCTCGACCTGCTGCGTGATGGCCCGCTGGGCGGCCCACTGGATGTCGCGGTCGATGGTCAGCTCGATGTCGGAGCCGGGGACGGCGGGGGTCTCGCGGGCGCCGACGGTGGGCACCCGGCGGCCGCCGGACTGGGCGTACTTGATCTTGCCGTCCTCGCCGGCCAGCTCCTTGTCGAGCATGGACTCCAGGCCGCCTCCGCCACGGCCGTCGGCGTTGACGTAACCCAGTATCCCGGCGGCGAGGGTGCCGTTGGGGTACACGCGTTTGCTGCTGGGCTCGTTGAAGATGCCGGCGAGCACGCTGACGCCGGTGCCGCCGGCCGTCTTCTCAATGCGGGCCTTCTCGGCGAAGACGTTCTTCAGGTCCTTGATCTGGTTCCAGACCTGCGGGGTCTGGCGGCGGGCCAGCAGCGCGTAGCGCGAGTTGGGCGTCGTGAGCTTCTTGACCAGTTCGGCGGGGTCCTTGCCGAGGATCGGGGCGAGCAGGGCGGCGGCCTGCTCGGGTGCGTCGGGGGTCCTGCTCTCCTCGGGCGTGAACATCTTCGGGTCGGCCGTGATGTCGTACGCGTCGACGCTGGTGGCCAGCGCGATCCCGGCGCGGTCGGTGATCTCGCCGCGCTCGGCGGACAGCGTGTACTCCTGGTACCGGTTCTTCTCCGCCTTGGCGGCGTACGCGCCGGCGTCCACGGCCTGGACCTGGAGGAGGCGCACGACGAACGCCAGCATGACCAGCGTCAGGCCGAGGCTGACCAGCCGCAGCCGGGGCCTGGGGCTGCCGAGCCGGATGGTGCGGGCCCTGGCGGGCGGGCGGGCCGCCGGGCGCGGGCGCCGGGCGGGCGGGCGCGACGCGGGCCGCGCGGGGCGTTCGGAGCGGGCGGGGGCCGGTACGCGGCGGCGTGGGGGCTGGGTGGGGGGCACTGCGTCACCTGCCGGGCGTCGTCGGGGCGGTGGACGGGGCGGGCTCGGCCGTCGCCCTGCTGGGTACGCCCCGGACCGTGCCGTCGGGGCCCAGGAAGGCGGGGCTGCCGCCGGGCACCATGCCGAGCTCACGGGCCCGGCGCTCCAGCGCGTCGGGGGCGGAGCGGTCGTCCACGTCCCGCTGGAGTTCCTGCTCCTCGTCGGTGAGTTCGGTGGTCCTCTTCTTGAGCTCGCTGAGCCGGAAGGAGCCCTCGTTGAGGGAGGAGTTGAGCAGGAGGAGGGTGATCAGACCGCCGCCCAGGAGCAGGACGACCAGCAGGACGAAGGGCGTCCGGGCCGCGGTGCTCGGCCCGGACGGCATGAGCCGCGCGAGCCGCGCCGCCCGGCCCTTCAGCGGTCCCGCCTTGGTCACCTGTCCTCCCGGTTCGCCCCGCCGCCGTCCTCGTGGTCCACGTCGCCGCCGTACCCGCTACCCGTGCGGGCGGTCCGGCCCGCCGCTCACAGCGCGTCCTCCCTGATCCGCTCGGCGCCCCGCAGCCGGGCGGGGGCGGCACGGCGGTTCTCCGCGACCTCCTCCTCCGTGGGGAGTTCGGCACCGCGCGTCAGCAGCTTGAGCTTCGGCTGGTAGCGCTCCGGTACGACGGGCAGCCCCGGCGGCGCGGTACTGGTGGCGCCCGCCGCGAAGACCTGCTTGACCAGCCGGTCCTCCAGCGAGTGGTACGACAGGACGGCGATCCGGCCGCCGACCGCGAGGGCCTTCACGGCGGCCGGGATGGACCGCTCCAGGATGGTCAACTCGCCGTTGACCTCGATACGCAGGGCCTGGAAGGTCCGCTTGGCGGGGTTGCCGCCGGTCCGCTTGGCGGCCTGGGGAAGGGCATCGCGGATCAGCTCGACCAGCCGGGCACTGTTGCTGAACGGTTCCGTCTCCCGTTCCCGTACGATCGCCGCCACGATCCGCTTGGCCTGCTTCTCCTCGCCGTACTGGCGCAGGATGCGGACCAGCTCGCCGGGCGGGTAGGTGTTGAGGACCTCGGCCGCGCTGATGCCGGTCGTCTGGTCCATGCGCATGTCGAGCGGGGCGTCCTGGGCGTACGCGAAGCCGCGGTCGGCCTCGTCGAGCTGCATGGAGGAGACGCCGAGGTCGAACAGGACGCCCTGGACGCGGGGGACGCCGAGCCGGTCCAGTACGCCGGGGAGGTCGTCGTACACGGCATGGACGAGGGTGGCGCGGTCGCCGAACCGGGCGAGCCGCTCACCGGAGAGCCGCAGCGCCTCCTTGTCGCGGTCGAGCGCGATCAGCCGTGCCTCGGGGAAGCGGGTCAGCAGCGCCTCGCTGTGGCCGCCGAGGCCGAGGGTGCAGTCGACGACCACCGCACCCGGCTGTTCCAGCGCGGGTGCCAGCATGTCCAGGCACCGCTGGAGCATCACCGGGACGTGTCGGGTCTCGCTCATGCGCGACCCTCGCTGCGCCCGGGCCGGCATGCGCCGGAAGCGCACCTGCCGTCGATTCGCTCGCTGCGCTCGCTCATGCGCCCTCTCGAGATTCGGCGCGGCGTACGCACTGCCGGGTCCCCGCCCGCCCAGGAAGCCACCGGCGCCGGAAAGGGGCGTCGGCCGACCGGCGAGCGGGAGGAGGCCGAGCCGTACGTACCGCCGCACACGCGGGGGAGAAACTGCGGATTCGCTGGGATTCGCTCAATGTCTCCGTGAACTTCGCGTCACTTTAGTCCACTCCCCCGCCCGGTCAATCAACCGGGCAGCGCGTCGCGCGGGGCGGCCGCGCGAGGGAAGCTGCCCGGGATCGCTCACCCATATGGCGGCCCAAGCGCATCCTCTGTGGGTTAGCTCACACCGCGGCATGTTGGCGTACTTTGTCCTGCGCCAGCGCGAGCCGACGAGCTCGATGACAATTAACGTCATCAACATGTCGACTTCCGTGCACTCCGCATCCAGCGATGTCCGCCCCGGCGACTCGGTCATCGACCGCATCGTCGACGCGAACCGCCGTTACGCCGCCGACTTCAAGGACCCCGGCCTGGAAGGCCGGCCCAAGCTGAAGGTGGCCGTCGTCGCCTGTATGGACACCCGGCTCGACCTGCCCGCCGCGCTCGGCCTGGAGGTGGGCGACGCCCACACCATGCGCAACGCCGGCGGCGTCATCACCGACGACATGATCCGGTCCCTTTCCATCAGCCAGCGCGAGCTCGGCACCCGAAGCGTGGTGCTGGTGCACCACACGCGCTGCGGCATGCAGACGATCAGCGAGCACTTCCGCGACGCTCTGGAGGATGAAGTCGGGCAGCGTCCGATGTGGGCGGTCGAGTCGTTCAAGGACGCCGAGCAGGACGTACGGCAGTCCATGCAGCGCGTGCGCACCTCGCCGTTCATCCCCCACACCGATGACGTCCGGGGCTTCGTCCTCGACGTGAACACCGGTCTGCTGCATGAGGTCGGCGCGGACTTCTGAACGTTTCCTCTCGGTCCGGCACCACCCGAAACGCCACAACCGTGGACATACCGCACAGCGTTATCCACAGCCAAGTGACACGTACGGGCAACGGCAACAAGAATGCGGGGGTGGCACGTCTCCTGAATGGTTCGGAGACGGTGTCCGTGTTTCAAGGGTGGACCGTGCCGTCAGTCGCGCACGGCCCATGGAACGGGCCGAGGAGGGCCGTGTGACGACCTATGACGATCGAGCGAGCCTCACAGATCTGACCACCACAGCGGAACGTGTCCGCCGGTCGGTGGAGGGTGTGATCGAGGGCAAGCCTGAGGTCGTACGGCTTTCGCTGACCGTGCTGCTCGCCGAGGGACACCTCCTGATCGAGGATGTCCCCGGCGTCGGCAAGACCATGCTGGCCAAGGCGCTGGCGCGGTCCATCGACTGCTCCGTGCGGCGTATCCAGTTCACGCCGGACCTGCTGCCGTCGGACATCACCGGTGTCTCGATCTACGACCAGCAGCGCCGTGAGTTCGAGTTCAAGCCGGGTGCGATCTTCGCGCAGATC
This sequence comes from Streptomyces sp. CB03238, assembly GCF_002099185.1. Lineage (NCBI taxonomy): Bacteria > Bacillati > Actinomycetota > Actinomycetes > Kitasatosporales > Streptomycetaceae > Streptomyces > Streptomyces sp. CB03238. The sequence goes on from NZ_NBCN01000004.1 coordinate 47,281, forward strand.
GTGATCGGCGACGAGATCAACCGCGCCTCGCCCAAGACTCAGTCGGCGCTGCTGGAGTCGATGGAGGAGCGCCAGGTCACCATGGACGGGCAGACCTACGAACTGCCCAGCCCCTTCATGGTGGTGGCCACGCAGAACCCGGTCGAGATGGAGGGCACCTACCCGCTGCCGGAGGCCCAGCGCGACCGTTTCATGGCTCGCGTCTCGATCGGCTACCCGAGCGCCGAGGCCGAGCTGCAGATGCTCGACGTGCACGGCGGGGTGTCGCCGCTCGACGACCTGCAGCCGGTGGCGCACGCCCACGACATCGTCAAGCTGATCGACGCGGTCCGGACGGTCCATGTCTCCGAGGCGGTCCGGCGGTACGCGGTGGAGCTCGTCGCGGCCACCCGCACCCACCCGGACCTCCGGCTCGGCGCCTCGCCGCGCGCCACGCTGCACCTGCTGCGCGCCGCGAAGGCCTCCGCCGCGCTGAGCGGCCGTGAGTACGCGCTGCCGGACGACGTCCAGGCGCTGGCCGTCGCCGTGCTGGCACACCGGCTGCTGCCGACGGCGCAGGCACAGCTGAACCGGCGCACGTCCGAGCAGGTCGTGCGGGACATCCTGCAGCGCACGCCCGTGCCGACGGCCACGCCGCCCGGTGGCCGGATGCCGGGCTCCCCGCTGTCCGGCGGCCCGGTGGCGGGCCCGCTGGCCGGGGGCCCGCTGGGCGGAGGTCCGGTGGCCGGCGGCCAGTTGCCCGGTGGTCAGGTTCCGGGCGGTCACATGCCCGGCGGACCGGCGTCCGGCGCCCCGCTGTACGGCCAGCAGCAGCCCGGCGTACGGCGGCTGTGATGACGGCCGGGGGGCCCGCCGACCAGGACGGCGAGAGCATGGGCGGGGTCCGGGCCGCCCTCGGTGGACTGACCACGCGCGGCCGGTCCTTCCTGGCGGCCGGCATCGCGGCGGCGATCTGCGCGTACGTACTGGGCCAGGGCGACCTGCTGCGGGTCGGGCTGCTGCTCGCCGTGCTGCCGCTGGTCTGCGTGACCGTGCTGTACCGCACCCGCTACCAGGTGGCGGGCAGCCGGCGGCTGTCGCCGCAGCGGGTGCCGGCCGGGGCCGAGGCGCGCGTGCACCTGCGGATGGAGAACGTCTCGCGGCTGCCCACGGGGCTGCTGATGCTCCAGGACCATGTGCCGTACGTGCTGGGGCCGCGGCCCCGGTTCGTGCTGGACCGGGTGGAGGCGGGCGGGCGCCGCGAGGTGTCCTACCGGGTCCGCTCGGACCTGCGCGGGTGCTATCCGCTCGGGCCGCTCCAGCTGCGGCTGAGCGACCCGTTCGGGATGTGCGAGCTGACCCGGTCGTTCAGTGCGTACGACACGCTCACGGTCATACCGCGCACCGAGCCGCTGCCACCCGGGCGGCTGCCGGGCGAGGCGTCGGGGTACGGCGAGGGGCGGCAGCGTTCGCTGGCGCTGGCCGGCGAGGACGACGTGATCCCGCGCGAGTACCGCTACGGCGACGATCTGCGGCGCGTCCACTGGCGGTCCACCGCGCGGTACGGCGAGCTGATGGTGCGGCGCGAGGAGCAGCCGCAGCGGGCCAGGTGCACGGTGCTGCTGGACACCCGTGAGGTGGCCTATCAGGGCTCCGGGCCGGACTCCGCCTTCGAATGGGCGGTCTCCGGCGCGGCGTCGGTGCTGGTGCACATGCTGGAGCAGGGCTTCGCCGTACGGCTGCTGACCGACGAGGGCAGCCCGCTGCCCGGCGACGGCTCCGACGGGTTCACCGGCGCGACGCAGGACTCCGCCGACGCGGCGGGCCTGATGATGGACACGCTGGCGGTCGTCGACCACTCCGACGGGGCGGGGCTCTCGCGCGCGTACGACCTGCTGCGCGGCGGGAACGAGGGACTGCTGGTCGCCTTCGTCGGCGACCTGGACGAGGAGCAGGCGGCGGTGGCCGCCCGGATGCGGCAGCGCAGCGGCGCGGCCGTCGCCTTCGTCCTGGACAGTGGTACGTGGCTGACCGGCGGCGCGGTGGCCGGGGCCGTGGAGGACAGTCTGCGGCGGCTGCGCGACGCGGGATGGACCGCAGTGGCCGTGCCGCCCGGGGCGTCGCTCGCCGAGCTGTGGCGGCACGCGGGCCGGGCCCGCGGCGGACCGGCTGCGACGGGCAGCGGTACGAGCGGTACGAGCGGTATGACCGGTGTTTCGGGGGGTTGGTCATGAGCGGTCGCGGGAGGCTGGCGCTGTGCGCCTTCGCCGCCACGCTGATGGCGGCGGGCGCGTTGCTGCCGCTGGTCGATCCGGCCACGTGGATCATCCAGGCCGCGCTGCTGCTGACGGTCCAGAGCGGGTCGGGCGCGCTGGTGCGGCGGTGGTCGGCGGCCCGGGCGCTGACGGTGGCGGTCCAGGCCCTGGTGACCCTGGTGGCGCTGGCGGTCGTCTTCGCCCGGGACCAGGCGGTGGCCGGGTTCCTTCCCGGGCCGGACGCCGTCCAGCAGTTCGGTGTCCTGCTGACAGCGGGCGCGGAGGACGTCGGGCAGTACGCGATCCCGGCGCCCGCGACGGACGGCATCCGGCTGATGCTGGTCGGCGGCGTGCTGCTGGTCGGGCTGGCGGTCGACGCCCTCGCGGTGACGTTCCGCAGCGCCGCCCCGGCGGGGCTGGCGCTGCTGGCGCTGTACTCGGTCGCGGCCGGACTGTCGGGCGGCGGCGCGAGCTGGCTGTGGTTCCTGCTGGCCGCCTCCGGCTATCTGCTGCTCCTGCTCGCCGAGGGCCGCGACCAGCTCTCCCAGTGGGGACGGGTCTTCGGCGGTGCGGCGCCGTCGCGGGGTGGCCGGGGCGCGGCCGGGCCGGCGGCGTCGCGCCGCGGGCCACTGGCCCCGGCGCGTACCGGACGCCGGATCGGTGTGGTGGCCCTGGGCATCGCGCTGGCGGTGCCGGCCGCGCTGCCGTCGCTCGGCGGCGGGCTGCTGGACGGCACGGGCTCCGGGGGCGATGGCGGCGGGGGCACGATCGACGCGATCAACCCGCTGGTGTCCCTCCAGAACAACCTGAACCAGCCCGAGGACCGTGAGGTACTGCGCTACCGCACCAATACGGAGGAGACGTCCGCGCTGTACCTGCGGATGACCGCGCTCGACGTGTTCGACGGCACCTCGTGGAGGAGTCCCAAGCGTCCCGTCGGCGACATCCCGGAGCAGTTCCCGCAGCCGGACGGCCTCAGTGGCAACGTCAGCACGACGGAGGTCACGACCAACATCTCGTCGGCCGGCTCCTATGAGCAGAAGTACCTGCCGCTTCCCTATCCGGCGACCCGGGTCGAGATCGGCGGACGCTGGCGGTACGAGCCGGTCGGGCGCCTGCTCGTCGGTGACGAGGGCCAGACCACCAAGGGCACGCAGTACTCGGTGAGCAGCCTGATCGTGAAGCCGACCCGTCAGCAGCTGGCCAACGCCCCGCAGGCCCCCGCGGAGCTGAGGCGCGAGTACACCAAGGTGCCGGGCGAACTGCCGGCGGACGTGAAGTCGACCGCCCTGCGGGTCACCAAGGACGCGGCGAACGACTACGAGCGGGCCGTCAAGCTCCAGGACTGGTTCGCCGTGGAAGGCGGCTTCCGCTATGACACCGAGGTGTCGTCGGGTACGGGCGTGACGGCGATCTCCCGGTTCCTGAAGGACAAGGAAGGCTTCTGCATCCACTTCTCCTTCTCGATGGCGGCGATGGCCCGGACGCTGGGCATTCCGGCGCGGGTCGCGGTCGGTTTCACACCGGGCGCGCCCCAGTCGGACGACACGATGTCGGTCGGCATACGTGATGCCCACGCCTGGCCCGAGCTGTACTTCGAGGGCGTGGGGTGGGCCCGTTTCGAGCCGACGCCGACGCGCGGCTCGGTGCCCGAGTACACCCGTCAGGAGACGCCCACGGGTCAGCCGAGCACTCCGGCGCAGCCTGAGGCGAGCGCCACCACGGCTCCGTCCGCGCAGCCTTCCACCCAGGAGAGCTGCCCGCCGCAGGCACGGCGGCTGGGCGAGTGCGGTGACACCGAGGAGTTCGGCATCGTCGTGCCGACCGACTCGGGGCCGCCGCTGGGCACGATCCTGCTCGTGGCCGCGGGTGTGGTGGCGGTGGTGCTGATACCGCTGCTGCCGCTGCTGTGGCGGGTGCGGGTACGGGCCCGGCGCCTCGGCCCGGCCGGGCGCGGCGCGGAGGACGCGGCCGCCCGGACGCTGGCGGCCTGGGAGGAGATCATCGACACAGCGTGGGATCACGGCATCCCGCCGGACGAGTCGCAGACGCCGCGCAAGACGGCTGTGCGGATCGTCCTGCTGGGGAAGCTCGAGGGGCCGCCGGCCGAGGCGGTGCACCGGATGGCCGGTGCGGTGGAGCAGGTCCTGTACGCCCCGCGGCCCCGCCCCGCGGTGGGGGCGGCGGAGGACGCCGCCCGGATCCGCGAGGGTCTGGCCGCCGGGGTCGGCCGGGCCGGCCGGCTGCGCGCGCTGCTCGCTCCGCGCTCGACCGTCCGGGTGGTGTGGGCGCTCTCGGACCACTGGACGGCGGTCACCACCCGGTGGGCCGACCGGCGCCACCGCCTGGTGGCCCGCTGGTCCTCCACCCTCCGCCGCCCGTCCCGCCAACGCGGCTGACCCCCGGCCGGGGCCGCGTCAGGGGGCGCCTCCGGGCGCGCCAGGACGCGGCACCCCCGCGCGGGGCACCGGCCGCCCGGCCGGGGCCCTGCGCCCGGCGCCTCTGCCGGAGGGTCCCCGGGCCCGAACGGCACGACGGCGAGCGGCGGCGGCCGAGCGGGGCCACGCGGCCGGGCTCGGGCGGTGCGACCGGAGTGGCCGTGTTCGGCGAGCAGGCTGGGCTCAGGCAGGCAGGGATTCGCGCGGACGGGCTTCGGCAGCGAGTTCAGGCAGCCGCGGGCCAAGGGCAGTCGGCCTCGGCGTGGCGACCGCCGGGGACCGACGGGCCGACGGGTGCAGGTGCCCGACTGGGCGCCGGGAACGGCCTCGGCTCTCCCGACGGACCGAGCGACGGACCGAGCGACGGACCGTGTCCGGTGGCCGGTTGCGGACACGGGTGAGGGGCGGCCGCCCGGAAGCGGTCGCCCCTCACCCGTAACTCACGCTGTGGCGCGGCCTCGCGGCCGTGCGTTCAGTGGCCCTGCTCGTCGCGGCGGCGCTGCCACCGCTGCTCGATCCGGTCCATCATCGAGCGTCGCTGCCGGGGGTGCCTGCCGTGGGCCGTACCTCCCTCGGCCTGCTGCTCGCCCGGTTTGGGCGCCTTGCGCCATCCGGTGACCGCGAGGACCGCACAGCCGAGCATGACGAGGAACCCCACCACGCTGATCCAGATCTGCTGCGCGACCATTCCGGCCATGAGGAGCGCGATACCCACCAGGAAGCCTGCGACCGCCTGGTAGACCCGTCGCCGGGTGTATGTACGCAGCCCGCTTCCCTCGAGCGCTGTCGCGAACTTGGGATCTTCGGCGTACAGCGCTCGCTCCATCTGCTCGAGCATTCGCTGCTCGTGCTCCGAGAGCGGCACGGAGTCCTCCTCGTCGTCGGTCGCTGGGGGCGACCGGTATGCGGCCCTTTCAGGATAGGCAGGGATTCGCCCCCGTGAAACCCGCCCTCTGTGCCATTTCACCGATCGGACCGCCATGCCGGTTCGGCTGGTGAGGCGTTGATTCCCCGTCCTCCGATCCGTCATGCCGGATGGTGTCCCTCGATCATACGGGGATCCGGACGTGAGCGGGGGGCCTGTGGCGTACTCCATCTGCGGCTGCGCCGCTGATCAGCCCGCTGGTGGGCTCAGCCGCGCTTTTCGCCCAGCACGTGCAGCTGGGTGGCGACCGACCGGAACGCGGGCAGCTCGGCGGCGGCCGCCTCCAGCTTCAGGAGTGCGTCCAGGGCACCGGGCTCGGTGTCGACCAGGACGCCGGGGACGAGGTCGGCGAAGACGCGTACGCCGTGCACGGCGCCGACCTCCACGCCGGCCGCCTCGACGGCCTCGGTGAGCTGCTCGGCGGTGAAGCGCCGGGGCACCGGGTCACCCTCGCCCCAGCGGCCGGCCGGGTCGGTCAGCGCGCGGCGGGCCTCGGTGAAGTGCCCGGCGAGCGCCCGCGCGAGGACGGCGCCGCCGAGCCCGGCCGCGAGCAGGCTGAGGGCCCCCGAGGGCCTGAGGGCCTCCACCGCGTTGCGCACGCCCTCCGCGGGGTCGTCCACGTACTCCAGGACGCCGTGGCACAGCACCGCGTCGTAGCCACCGCGCTCGACGACGTCGAACAGCCCGTGGATGTCGCCCTGGACCCCGCGCACCCGGTCGGCGACGCCGGCCTCGGCGGCGCGGCGCTCCAGCGCGAACAGCGCGTTGGGGCTGGGGTCGACGACGGTGACCCGGTGGCCGAGCCTGGCGACGGGCACGGCGAAGTTTCCGCTGCCGCCGCCGGTGTCGAGGACGTCCAGGCTGTCCTTGCCGGTCGCCTTGACCCGGCGGTCGAGGGCGTCCTCGAGGACGTCCCACACCACGGCGGTACGAAGTGAGGCGCGGGGGCGCTGCGGGTCCGACACGGCAGTTGACTCCTAGGTGACGGTTACGAACGCTTCCCACCCTATGGCCTGACAGCCTGTGCCCGGTCCCTCAGTTGGCATGACCGCCCTCCGTCTTCCCGGCCCTGGGCCGCGGCAGCACGGGCTCGGGCACGAGCAGCCGCTCGACCAGGGCCAGGAACATGGTCACGTCGCGGATCAGGTCGTCGGCATCGCGGCTGCTGGCGGCGCCCTGTATGCCCGCCTCGGCGCGCGCCCGGCGCGCGGCCCCGGAGGCGAACAGGGCGCTCCACTCGGTCAGCTCGGGTGCTATCTCCGGGAGCACCTCCCAGGCGCTGCGGATCTGCTGCCGCTTGCGTGGAGTGGTCTCGGGGCGGCCGCGGACGGCGAGCACGGCGGCCGCGGTCCGGAGGGCGGCGAGGTGAGCGGTGGCATACCGCTCGTTGGGGGTGTCGAGGGTGCTCGCCTCTTCCAGTCCCGTGCGGGCCTGGTCGAGCAGGTCGAGGGCGGCGGGGGGCGCCGAGGCGCGACGCAGCACGGGGTGGACGTCGCTCGCCGCCGCGTGGGTACCGGCCATGACGAACCTCCTGTCGTCGTGTGACGGCGCTGTGGCCGTATGTGTCCATCGTGCAGGCCACCACTGACAATCCGCCTGACCTGGGCTTTTGCCTCGATCGCAGGTTCGGAGTATTTTTTGCACTGACTGGTCAGTTCAAAGAAATGGGGGCTCGGTGGACAGCCAGGACGACAACACCGACGAGAGCGGCACCCACCCGCACGGTGCCGCGCTGGTCGCTGAGGGCCTCGGGCTGAAAGGCCCCCGGGGCTGGGCCTTCCGCGGCGTGACCGTGGACGCCGCGCCCGGCGCGCTGGTGACGATCGAGGGCCCGTCCGGTTCGGGCCGCACGTGCCTGCTGCTGGCCCTGACCGGCCGGATGCGCCCGACCGAGGGCCACGCGGACGTCGGCGGGCTGCGACTGCCGCGCAAGATGGCCGCCGTACGCGGGATCAGCGCGCTCGGACCGGTGCCCGGCGTCAGCGACCTTGACCCGGCGCTGACCGTCGCCGAGCATCTGCGCGAGCGCGCCCTGCTGCAGCGCCGGTTCGACGGCTCGCCGCTCGCCCTGCTGCGCCCGCGCGCAGAGCAGGCCGCCGCCTCGCGTGCCCGGGTCGAGGCTGCCCTGGCCACCGCCGGCCTGAGCCTCGGCGCCCTGCCCAAGGCGGAGCGCACCTCCGTGCGGGACCTGGAGCGGCTGGAGGCCCTGCGGCTGTCGATCGCCCTGGCCCTGATGGGCGCACCGCGCCTGCTGGCCGTCGACGACACGGACCTGAAGCTCTCCGACACCGACCGCGCCGAAGCCTGGTCCCTGCTGCGGTCCATCGCCGACAGCGGCACCACCGTGCTCGCCGTGTGCAGCGAGGCGCCCGGCGGCACGACCACCATCCGCACCGGCACCGACACCGACACCGACACCGACACCGACACGAACGAGACCGACGAGACCGAGAAAGGGGCAGCCGATGCGCTCGCCGAAACTGGCCGCGCTTGAGCTGAAGCGGTTCGGCAGGGGGAAGCTGCCGCGCGCCGCACTCGTGGCGGTCCTGCTGCTGCCGCTGCTGTACGGCGCGCTGTACCTGTGGTCGTTCTGGGACCCGTACGGCAGGCTCGACAAGCTTCCCGTCGCGCTCGTCAACGAGGACAGGGGCGCCACCGCGGACGGCAAGAAGATCACCGCGGGCGACGACATCACCAGGAACCTGCGCGAGAGCAAGGTCTTCGAGTGGCACGAGGTGAGCGACGCGGAGGCCCGTGAGGGCGTCGAGAACGGGACGTACTACCTGTCGCTGACCATGCCCGGCGACTTCAGCGAGCGCATCGCCTCCAGTTCCGGCGACGCGCCCGGGACCGGCGCCCTTCAGGTGCGTACGAACGACGCCAACAACTACATCGTGGGGCAGATCTCGCGGACCGTGTTCGCCGAGGTCCGCACCGCCGCGTCGACGAAGTCGTCCCGGTCGTTCCTCGACAAGATCTTCATCAAGTTCTCCGACCTCCACGACGCCACTGAAAAGGCGGCCAAGGGCGCCGACGAGCTCAAGAGCGGGGCGGCGAAGGCCAAGAAGGGCTCCGAGGACCTCTCCGACGGTCTCACCGACGCCAAGAAGGGCAGCGGCGAGCTGGCCGGTGGCCTGAAGAAGCTCGACAAGGGCGCGGCCGACCTGGAGGCCGGGGCCCGGCAAGTGGCCAACGGCACCCAGGTGCTCGCCGACCGGGTCAATGGTGTGGCCGCCGACGTACGGCCGTACCTCAAGGACAACGGCAAGAAGATCGGCGAATCCGCCCGGCTGGTCTCCGACCTGTCCCAGGGCATGCGCAACAGCCTGGACCTCATCGTGAAGCGGGGGCCCACTCTCCGCACGGGCGCGCACGTGGCCGCCGACGAACTGGCCGCCATCCACAAGGAGGAGTGCGAGGCCAAGCCGCTGCCCGACGCCGAGCCCCTGCCCGGTGCCGATGCCCTGCCCGACGCCAAGCCCGTGCCCGACGCCACGCTGTGCCCCAAGCTGCAGAAGGCGAAGGTCGCATCCGCCGACGTGGCGAAGATCGCCGACGACCTCCACGAGCTGGCCAAGGACAGCAACGGTGACCTCAAGAAGCTGGACGCGCAGCTGAAGGACCTTCAGGCCAAGGCCGACGCCCTGGCCAAGCGGGCGCCGAACCTCGACGAGGACCTCGCCTACGCCGTCGGCAAGATCAACGAGTTGAACGCCGGCGCCCACAAGGTCGCCACCGGAGCGGACACCCTGCACACCGGCCTGACCACGGCCACGTCGGGCTCAACCGAGCTGGACAGCGGCGTCGGCAGGCTCAAGAGAGGCGCCGGCGAGCTGGACAGCGGCCTGTACAAGCTCGCCGACGGTTCCACCGACCTGGCCACCGGCCTCAATGACGGCGTCGAGAAGATCCCCGACTACGACAGGGCCGACCGCGACCGCCGCACCGAGGTGATGGCCGACCCGGTCAAGCTCGCCTCCCAGTCCCTGCACAAGGCGCCCAACTACGGCACCGGATTCGCCCCGTACTTCATCCCGCTCTCCCTCTGGGTGGGCGCCATGGTGGCGTACATGCTGATCCAGCCGCTCAACCGCCGGGCGCTCGCCGCCGGTGCGTTCGCGTGGCGCATCGCGCTGGCCGGCTGGCTGCCGGTGGCCGCGATCGGTGTGCTCCAGGTCGCCGCCCTGATGGGCGTCCTGCGCTGGGCGCCCGGGCTGGGCCTCGAGATGGCCCGCCCCGCCGGGACGGTGGCCTTCCTGCTGCTGGTCACCTGCTGCTTCGCGGCGATCATCCAGTGGCTCAACGCCCGCTTCGGCGCCGCTGGACGGATCCTCGTCCTGGCCCTGCTGATGCTGCAGCTGACATCGGCCGGCGGCACCTACCCCGTACAGACGAGCCCGGGCTTCTTCAACGCGATCCACCCCTTCCTGCCGATGACATACGTCGTCGAGGCACTGCGCCGGCTCATCACGGGCGGCGGCATCGGACCGGTCTGGCAGGCCTGTGCGGTCCTGGCCGCCTTCACCGCCGGCGCGCTCGCCCTGACGGCCCTCTCCGCGCGGCGCAAGCAGGTATGGAGCCTCGATCGCCTGCACCCGGAGCTGAGCCTGTGAGAATCGACGCCATGGACACCCAGAGCAGCAGACGGCAGGCCACCCGCACCAAGCTCTACGAGGCCGCTGTGACCCTCATCGCCGAGCAGGGCTTCTCGGCGACGACCGTCGACGAGATCGCGGAGCGCGCCGGGGTGGCCAAGGGCACGGTCTACTACAACTTCAAGAGCAAGACCGAGCTCTTCGAGGAGCTGCTGCGGCACGGCGTCGGGCTGCTCACCGAGTCCCTGCGGACCGCCGCCGACGAGACGGCCGAGCGGGGCGGGACAAGGGTCCAGGCGCTGGACGCGATGATCCGCGCGGGTCTGGTCTTCATCGACCGCTACCCGGCCTTCACGCAGCTGTACGTGGCCGAGCTGTGGCGCACCAACCGCGCCTGGCAGTCGACCCTGCTGGTGGTACGTCAGGAGGCGGTCGCCGTCGTCGAGACGGTGTTGCGGGAGGCCGTGGGCAGCGGCGAGCTGAGCGACGAGATCGACATCCCGCTGACCGCGGCCGCGCTGGTCGGGATGGTGCTGGTGGCGGCGCTGGACTGGCAGGCGTTCCAGCGTGAGCGCTCCATCGACGACGTCCACGCGGCCCTGTCCCGGCTGCTGCACGGGCGCGTGAGCGGCCGCTAGGGGACCGCGTACACGGGCACGGAAACAGCCGGTCCGCCGAGGCTCGATCCCCCCGAGCCTCGACGGACCGGCGTCATTCCCCCGTGTCCCCCCGTATCCCCCGATCCCCCGTGGTCCCCCGTGCGTTCCCCCTGGTGGGAGAGCCCTGACCCCCGTGTGTTCCCCCGTCGGTCCCGGGCCCTCCGTTGTGCACCCCCGTTCCGGCAGGTGCGCGGTGCCGGTTCCGCCGCCCCGTGTCGGCGGTGTCGGCGCCGCGCCCCTTCCGTGGTCCCCACTCTTCCGTCCGGGGCGGTCGGGGCCCATCCGCGTACCTACTCATCTCGCGCTCTAGGTACGCGTACTCAGAGGTCCGCGTTCATGCCCACGGGCGCGTGCGTCCGGCCTCCCGGCGGGATTGTCAGTGGGGCCGGATAGGGTCCCTGACATGGCACGGATCGTGGTGATCGGCGCGGGGATGGGCGCCATGGCGGCAGCGGCCCGGCTGGCTGTGGCGGGCCACCGGGTGACGGTGTACGAGCGCGCGGAGACGTACGGAGGCGCGGTCGGCCGGTTCGAGCGCGACGGCTTCGCCTTCGACACCGGCCCCGGGCTGCTGCACCTGCCCGCCGTGTACCGGGACCTGTTCGTCAAGACGGGCAAGGAGCCGCTGGAGCAGTGTGTCCGGCTGACCCAGGTCGACCCGGCGAGCCGGCACGTCTTCGCCGACGGTACGGCCGTGTCGCTGCCGAACGCCTCCAGAGCCGGTGTCGTCTCGGCGCTGGACGCGGCGCTCGGCGCGGGCGCGGGGACACGGTGGGGCGAGTTCCTGAACCGGGCGCGGGACGCCTGGGACCGCTCACGCAGGCCGCTGCTGGAGGAGCCGCTGCCGGCCGACGTGACACGGTTCGCGCGCGACCCCTACCCGGCGCTGAGGACCGGCCTGCTGCGCCGCTCGGCGACCACGCTCGCCGAGGTGGGGCGGCGGGAGCTGCGCGACCCGCGGCTGGCGGCGCTGCTGGAGAGCCACGCCCTGGCGTACGGCTTCGATCCGGCGACCGCCCCCGCTGCCGCCGCCGTGCTGCCGTACATGGAGCAGACCTTCGGGAGCTGGTACGTGAGCGGTGGCATCCGGGCGCTGGCGGACGCCGTGTACGAGCGCTGCCTCGAGCGGAAGGTGGAGTTCGTCCTCGGTACCGAGGTGACCGGTGTGGTGGCCGAGGACGGCCGGGTGGCCGGGGTTGAGCTGGCCGGCCGGGAGGTGGTCGAGGCCGACCACGTGGTCGCGGGCGCACCACTGCCCGCGCTGTACCGGGACCAGGTCCTGGAGTGGGACGGCCAGGAGGAGTGGCCGCGCCACCAGCAGGGTGTGCGGACGGGCCGGGTCACCGTGTGCCTGGCGCTGCGCGGCGCACGGGAGGCGGACGCCGTCCACCGTACGGTGGTGCACTCCGCCGGCCGGGAGGAGGAGCTGGACGCCCTCGCGCGCGGGCGGCTGTGCGACCGGCCCACGGTCGTGGTGCTGCGCCCCGGCGACGAGCGGCTGCGCCCGGACGCGGACCACGAGTCGGTGACAGTCACCGCGACCGTCCCGGCGGGCGGCGCATGGGCGTCGGAGAACCTGTGGGGCGCCGATCGGACGGCGGCCGTGGCCGTGGAGGCGTTCGCCGACCGGATGGTGGAGGCCGCGGCGGCGGCCGTGCCGGGCCTGCGGGAGCGGCTGCTGTGGCGGGTGGTGCGCACCCCGGCCGACACGTTCCGGGACACGGGCGTGTTCCAGGTGCCGGGTCCGGCGCTGGCGGGTGCGCGCGGCTCGCTGCTGCCCGCGGCGAACGCCGCGCCCTTGGGCGGGTTGTACTTCGCCGGAGGGTGGGCCCATCCGGGCGGCGGGCTGGCGCATGCCGGGATGTCGGGGGCGCTGGTGGCCGGGCTGATCGTGGAGGGCGCGGACTTCCGCGGCTCTCAGTAACGGTACGGGTCGCCCTGGCCCTGGCCCGGGTCGTAGCCGTACGGCGGCTGCTGCGGGGCCTGGTGCTCCGCGTCGCGCTGCTGCGGCACCCATACGCCGCCGGGCGGGGTTTCCATGCCGTACTGGGGGGCGTAGGGGTCGGCGTACTGCTGCTGCTCGCCGTAGCCGCTGTTGTCGTACGGGGCGGTGCCGATGTACGGGTCGGAGTACGCGGCGTAACTCTGCTGCCCGGCGGTGCCGTAGTCGTACGTGGCCGTGGCGTAGGTGCCCTGCTGGTCGTACCCGGTGGCGGCGTAGGTGTCGAAGCCGCCGTCGTACGAGGCCGTCTGGGCGGTCGGCGCGGGCTGGTTGTAGACCGCGTACTGCCCGGTCTCGTCCGGCAGCGGCTCCGGGGCGTAGACCGCCGTGGTCTCGGCGGCCGTCGGCTCCTGCTGCTCATAGGCGAGGTTCGAGACCTCCAGGGTCGGCCCGGCGGCGCCGGCCGACCGGGCCCCGTTCCCGGCCTTGCGGCGGCGGCTGGCCCCGGGGCGGCCGCCGAGCGCCCACCCGGTGGAGAAGCCGCGCCGGAAGGAGAGCGTGACGTACGTCTGGCCGATCGCGAAGGCGATGGCGCCCGCCGCGATCACGGGGACCGAGGGCAGCAGCACACCGAGGACCACGCCCAGGAACCCGGCGAAGGCGAGCAGCCGCCAGCGCAGCCGTGCCTTGTACTGCAGGAGCACTTCACCGAGCAGCCACAACGCGACGACACCGAACGCGATGTAGAGGACCGTCCAGCCCATGCCCGCCCCTCTCGTACGGCCCCCGCCACGGGACGTGGCGGGTACGGCCGGTCAGGACTGCTCGTGCAGTCCGAGATTCTCGTAGATCTCGAGCGTTGCCGTGGAGTTGTTGAGCGTAATGAAGTGCAGTCCGGGGACACCCTCGGAGAGCAGCCGCGCGCAGAACTCCGTCGCGTACTCGATGCCAATGGAGCGTACAGCGGCCGGATCGTCCTTGACGGCGAGGATCCGTTCTTTCAGCTCCGGCGGGAAGTGGGCGTTGCTGAGCTGAGCGAACCGTTCGATCTGCTTGACGCTGGTGACCGGCATGATCTCCGGGATGATCGGCGTATCGCAGCCCTTGGCCGCGGCCCGGTCGCGCAGCCGCAGATAGTCCTCGGGGAAGAAGAACATCTGGGTGATCGCGTAGTCCGCGCCCGCCCGGCACTTGTCCACGAAGTGCCGGATGTCCGTGTCCCAGTCGGCGGAGCGCGGGTGCATCTCGGGAAAGGCCGCGACACCGACGCAGAAGTCACCGGACTCCTTGATCAGCCGCACCAGGTCGGCGGCGTATCGCACGCCCTGGGGGTGCGGGACCCACTCGCCCATCGGGTCACCGGGCGGATCGCCCCGGACGGCGAGGATGTTCCTGATGTCGGCGTCGGCGTACTGGCCGATCATGTTGCGCAGCTCGGCGATGGTGTGGTTGACGGCGGTGAGGTGCGCGACTGGGGTGAGCGTGGTGTCGGCGGCGATCTCCTGGGTGGCCTTGACCGTCCCGGCCCTCGTGGAACCGCCGGCTCCGTACGTCACGGAGACGAAGCTGGGAGCGACGGCTTCTACCCGGCGCAGCGCGTTCCAGAGGTTCCGCTCGCCCTTCTCTGTTTTGGGCGCCCAGAACTCGAAGGAGTACGTCGTCTTGCCGGTCGCGAGCAGATCGCGCACCGTTCGTGCGCGATCTGTCCTGGTGGAAGGTGTGCCAAGGGCCATACGGGCAGGTTAGCCACGGGTCGGGCGTCACCCAACCAGAGCAGGGTAATTTGTCGCTTTTGCCGGGTTGTTGTCCACGCCTTGGACACTCGTGGACAGGGTGGACCGTGCGCGCGCCTACGCCGAGCGCTCGCCGGCCCGCTCGCGGACCCGCTTCGCCAGCGCCGCCGTGGCCGCCGCCGGGTCGTCGGCCTCGGTGATCGCCCGGACGACGACGATCCGGCGGGCGCCGGCGTCCAGCACCTCGTCCAGGTTGCCCGCGTCGATGCCGCCGATGGCGAACCACGGACGCTCCTGGTGCAGCGCCGCCGCGTACCGCACGAGGTCCAGCCCGGGCGCGTACCGCCCCGGCTTGGTGGGCGTCGGCCAGCACGGGCCGGTGCAGAAGTAGTCCACGCCCGGCTCGGCGACCGCCGCGTCCACCTCCGCCTCCGCGTGCGTGGAGCGGCCTATCAGCACGTTGTCGCCCAGGATGGCGCGGGCGGCCGGCACGGGCAGGTCGCCCTGGCCCAGGTGCAGCACACCGGAGCCGATGGCGTGCGCGACGTCGGCCCGGTCGTTCACCGCCAGCAGCTTGCCGTGCCGACGGCAGGCGTCGGCGAACACCGCCAGGTGCTCCAGCTCCTCGCCGGCCTCCATGCCCTTGTCACGCAGCTGCACGATGTCCACGCCGGAGGCCAGCACCGCGTCGAGGAACTCGGGCAGGTCGCCCTGGCGCTTGCGGGCGTTGGTGCAGAGGTAGAGCCGGGCGTCGGCCAGCTGGGCGCGTGCGGTGGACATGAGGTGATCCCCCCGTTGGTGCGGCGGCGTACGGGCGCGGGAGGGCTTCCCCCGGCCCGCACACCGCCTGGTGTCGGTGTTCCGCCCGGCGTACGCCGCCGGGCGCTTACCAGGACGTCAGACGGCGAGCGCCTGGGCGCGGCGCTTCACCTCCGTGCCGCGATTCTCGCTGAGCGCCTGCGCGGGCGTGCCCGGCAGGGTCGGGTCGGGGGTGAAGAGCCACTCCAGCATCTCTTCGTCGGTGAAGCCGTCGTCCTTCAGGAGCGTCAGGGTCCCGGCGAGACCCTTGACCACCTTGCCGTCCTTGATGAAGGCGGCAGGCACCTGGAGCGCCCGGTTCTCACCACGGCGCACGGCGATCAGCTGGCCCTCCTTGACCAGCTGCCGCACGCGCGTCACCTCGACATCGAGCATTTCCGCGATGTCGGGCAGGTGGAGCCAGGCGGGGACGAGAGCATCGATCTTTGCGTCAATCTCGGTCACGGGACTAGCGTGCCATCCCGCACTGACAGTCGGTAGCCGGGCTACGCCGGACCGGCCCCCCGCTACCCCCGAGCGGCGGACTTCAGTGGGACGGACGGGTCCGCGACGAGCCCCGGATCGAGCGGCGCACCGGACTCGATGAGCTTGCGCCCCTGCGCCAGGTCGCGGGGGCGGCCGATGGCCAGCAGCGCCACCAGGGCGTCCCCGCGCAGCCACGCCACCGACCAGGCCGCGCCGGCCGGGTCGCCGCGCCACACCATCGCGTCGGCGGCCGGGTGATGCCCCGCGTACTGCACGAACCGCCCGAACTGCTCGGACCAGAAGTACGGCACCGGGTCGTACGGCCGCGGAGCCTCGCCGACGATGGCGGCGGCCACCGTGCGCGGGCCCTGGAGGGCGTTGTCCCAGTGGTGCACCAGCAGTCGCTCGCCGTAGCGGGCCGAGGGGAAGGAGGCGCAGTCGCCCACGGCGTACACATCGGGCGCGGACGTGCGCAGGTGGTCGTCGGCGACGATCGCACCCTCCGGGCCGAGCGCGACGCCGGAGCCGGCCAGCCAGGCGGTGGCGGGCCTGGCACCGATCCCGACGACCACGGCCCCGGCGGGCAGCAGGCGCCCGTCCTCCAGGGCGACCTCGCCCGGTTCGACGTGCCCCACGCGCGCGTGCGTCAGGAGCTTGGCGCCGCTCTCCTCGTACCACTCGGCCATCGGGGCGGCGACCTCGGCGGGCAGCGCGCCGGCGAGCGGGCGGGCGGCGGCCTCCACGACGGTGACCGCGCAGCCGGCCTCCAGCGCGGCCGTGGTGAACTCGGCGCCGATCCAGCCGGCGCCGACGACCACCACGTCGTGCTTCTCCGCCAGGACGGGGCGCAGCCGCTCGGCGTCGTCGAGGGTGCGCAGCAGGTGGACACCGCGTACGCCCTCCGAGCCGGGCAGCGCGATGGGCTGGGCGCCGGTGGCGACGACCAGGACGTCGTACGGGACCGGCCCGGCCTCGGTGTCCACCTCGCGTGCGCCGGGGCGCAGGGCGGTGACCTCGACGCCCAGGCGCAGCTCGATGCCGAGCGCCTCGAAGTCCACGTCGAAGGCCGACCCCTCCGCCGTCCCCAGCAGCACCGCCTTGGACAACGGGGGCCTGTCGTACGGCTGGTGCGGCTCGGCCCCGATCAGCAGCACGGGGCCGGTGAAGCCCTGCTCGCGCAGCGCCACGGCCGTCTGCACACCCGCCATACCGGCGCCGACGATGACGACGCGCCGCTCTGCTTCCATCCGCTCGTTCACCCGCCCACCTTATTCAGCTGACCAAACGTCAGGAAGGGAGAGCCGTCAGGAAGGGAGTTGCTCCACCACACTGGTGCCACTGCCCTCCTGGGACTCCCATTCCCAGGTCTCCTCCAGCCGGACGCGCCCGTCGTCCAGTTCCACCACCGTGGAGACGCAGTGCCCCGACGCCGTCCGTCCGTCGCGCTTCAGCTGGACATACCGGAAGTCGAGACGATCTCCCGCACGGGTCCCGACGAGATGCCCGCGCACCACGTCACCGCCCGCGTACTCGGCCCAGACGCGGCCATCCTCCTCGTGGTACGTGAACCGGGTCGCCGTACCGACCTGACCGGGCGCCTGGTCGGCCACCGGGGAGAGGACCAGACCGTCGAGCGACCGCGCCACGGTGAAGCTCCCTTACTGCGGGTTGCGGGGTGGGGTTAGTCTGGCCACCGTAGAGCACTCGCGGGAGCCCGGACGCACTGGGCTGAGAGGGAGGCTGGGACGGCCTCCGACCGTACGAACCTGATCCGGGTCATGCCGGCGAAGGGAGGGGCTGGACGCCCATGCATCCACGTACGTCAGACGTCCTCGTCGTCGGGGGCGGAATCATCGGCCTGGTCACGGCCTGGCGGGCGGCGCAGCGCGGTCTGAGCGCCGCCGTCGTCGACCCCGAGCCGGGCGGCGGGGCCGCGCAGGTCGCGGCGGGCATGCTCGCCGCGGTCACCGAGCTCCACTACGGCGAGGAGACCCTCCTCGGGCTCAACCTGGAGTCGGCACGCCGCTATCCGGACTTCGTCGCCGAACTCCAGGAGGCGGCCGGAGGCGTGGCCGGCGGCATGGACGTCGGCTACCGCGCCTGCGGCACGCTCGCCGTCGCCCTGGACGCCGACGACCGCGCCCACCTGCGGGAGCTGCACGCGCTCCAGCACCGCTCGGGCCTGGAATCGGAGTGGCTGACCGGCCGCGAATGCCGCCGCCTGGAGCCCATGCTGGCGCCCGGCGTACGCGGCGGGCTGCGGGTGGACGGCGACCACCAGGTCGATCCGCGGCGCCTGGCGGCGGCTCTGGTGGCCGCGTGCGAGCGGGCCGGGGTGGTGGTCCACCGCGCCTGGGCGGAGCGGCTGGTGGTGGTACGGGACCGGGCGGGCGGGGTGCTCCTGAAGGACGGCACGGAGCTTGCCGCCGACCAGGTGGTCCTGGCGGCGGGCAGCCTGAGCGGCCGGTTCGGCGGCGTACCCGACGCGGTGCTGCCGCCGGTACGGCCGGTCAAGGGGCAGGTGCTGCGGCTGTCCGTGCCCCGCGCGTACGCGCCTTTCCTGAGCCGTACGGTCCGGGCGGTCGTGCGCGGCAGCCACGTGTACCTGGTGCCGCGCGAGAACGGCGAGCTGGTCGTCGGCGCGACGAGCGAGGAGCTGGGCTGGGACACCACGGTCACGGCGGGCGGGGTGTACGAGCTGCTGCGCGACGCGCACGAGCTGGTGCCCGGCATCACCGAGCTGCCCCTGACCGAGACCCGCGCGGGGCTGCGGCCCGCCTCCCCCGACAACGCGCCGCTGCTCGGCCCCACCGCGCTGCCCGGCCTGCACCTGGCGACGGGGCACTACCGCAACGGGGTGCTGCTGACACCCGTCACCGGGGACGTGATGGCCACCGTGCTGACCACCGGACAGCTCCCGGAGGAGGCCCGCGCCTTCACCCCGGCCCGTTTCCCCTCCCCCGCCCCCTCCCCGTCCCTCTCTCCGGTTGGAGTGTCATGAACGTCTCCGTCAACGGCGAGGCCCGACGGCTCGCCGGCCCGACCACTCTCGACGCCCTGGTCGCCACCCTCACCTCGGCACCGTCCGGGGTCGCCGCCGCCGTCAACGAGACCGTCGTCCCGCGCAGCCAGTGGTCCGGGACCCTCCTCGACGAGGGCGACCGGGTCGAGGTCCTCACCGCGGTCCAGGGGGGCTGAGCCATGGCCGACGACCGTCTCACCATCGCCGGGACCACCTTCGACTCCCGGCTGATCATGGGTACGGGCGGGGCGCCCAGCCTCGACGTACTGGAACGCTCCCTGGCCGCCAGCGGCACGGAGCTGACGACCGTGGCGATGCGCCGCCTCGACCCGACCGTGCGGGGCTCCGTCCTGTCCGTCCTCGACAGGCTCGGCATCCGGGTCCTGCCGAACACGGCCGGCTGCTTCACCGCGGGCGAGGCCGTGCTGACGGCCCGCCTCGCGCGGGAGGCGCTCGGTACGGACTGGATCAAGCTGGAGGTCGTCGCGGACGAGCGGACGCTGCTGCCCGACCCCATCGAGCTGCTCGACGCCGCCGAGACGCTGGTCGACGACGGTTTCACCGTCCTGCCGTACACCAACGACGACCCCGTGCTGGCGCGCAAGCTGGAGGACGTCGGCTGCGCGGCGGTCATGCCGCTGGGCTCGCCCATCGGCTCCGGCCTCGGCATCCGCAACCCGCACAACTTCCAGCTGATCGTGGAGCACGCGCGCGTGCCGGTGATCCTGGACGCGGGCGCGGGCACGGCGTCCGACGCGGCGCTGGCGATGGAGCTGGGGTGCGCGGCCGTGATGCTCGCGTCGGCGGTGACGCGGGCCCAGGAGCCGGTCCTGATGGCGGAGGCGATGCGCCACGCGGTGGAGGCGGGCCGCCTGGCCCACCGGGCGGGCCGCATCCCGCGCCGGCACTTCGCGGAGGCCTCGTCCCCGGTGGAGGGCCGGGCGGCGCTGGACCCGGAGCGGCCGGCGTTCTGACCGGCCGGCGTTCTCACCGGTCGGTGTTCTGACCGGCCGGCGTTCTCACCGGTCGGTGTTCTGACCGGCCGTGGGGCGCCGCCGGGTGTTACAGGTCGGCTGCAGTCCAGGCCGGGGCGGGTACGGGGCGGCGGGGCTGTCGGTGGGGGCTCGTAAACTCGGGCGGGTGGATACGACCCTGCACGACCCCCTCGTCGGCCAGCTGCTGGACGGCCGCTACCGGGTCGACGCGCGCATCGCCGTCGGTGGCATGGCCACCGTCTACCGGGCCCTCGACACCCGGCTCGACCGGGTGCTCGCCCTGAAGGTGATGCACCCGGCCCTCGCGACCGACGCGACGTTCGTGGAGCGGTTCATCCGCGAGGCCAAGTCCGTGGCGCGCCTGTCGCACCCCAATGTGGTCGGCGTCTTCGACCAGGGCGCCGACGGGGCGTACGTCTATCTGGCGATGGAGTACGTGGCCGGCTGCACGCTCCGCGACGTGCTGCGCGAGCGCGGCGCGCTCCAGCCCCGGGCGGCGCTCGACATCCTGGAGCCGGTGCTCGCCGCGCTGGGCGCCGCGCACCGGGCCGGGTTCGTCCACCGGGACATGAAGCCCGAGAACGTCCTGATAGGGGACGACGGCCGGGTCAAGGTCGCCGACTTCGGGCTCGTCCGGGCCGTCGGCGCGGCCACCAGCACCACCGGCTCGGTCCTGGGCACCGTGTCGTACCTGGCGCCCGAGCAGATCGAGCACGGCACCGCCGACACCCGCGCGGACGTGTACGCCTGCGGTGTCGTCCTGTACGAGATGCTGACCGGCGCCAAGCCGCACGCGGGCGACACGCCCGCCCAAGTCCTCTACCAGCATCTGAACGCGGACGTCCCGCCGCCCTCCGCCACCGTCCCCGGCCTCGCCGTCGACCTGGACGAGCTGGTGGCGAGCGCCACCGCCCGCAACCCCGACGTACGCCCGCCCGACGCGGTGGCGCTCCTCGCCCAGGCCCGTGAGGCCCGCGCCGCGCTCGGCGACGACCAGCTCGACCTCGTACCGCCGCAGGCCCGTACCGAAGGCGCCGGCGGGGGCTCGGAGGAACCCACCAGCGTGATCGCACGGGCGCTGCCCGGCGAGGAGGACGGCGTCCAGCGCACCAGCCGGCTGGCCATGCCCCCGCGGCCCGCTCCCGAGCCGGAGCCGCAGCCGCAGCCCCGCGCCCCCTTCGGCAACGCCCGTCGTGGCGTGATCGCCGCCGTGGTCGCCGTGCTGCTCGTCCTCGGCGTCGGCGCGGGTGTCTGGTACATCAACTCGGGGCAGTTCACCCGGGTCCCCACCGTGCTCGGCCAGACCCAGGCCCAGGCGGAGAAGCGGCTCGCCGACGCCGGCCTGGACGTCAAGGGCGTCGAGCGGGACTACAGCAGCGCGTACAAGCGGGGCACCGTGATGGCCGCCGACCCCGCGCCCGGCGAGCGCGTCCGCGGCAACGGACCGGTGACCCTCACCATCTCCCGCGGCCCGAAGATCGTGAAGGTGCCGAACCTGAAGGGCCTGCCCCTCGCCGACGCCAAGCGCGAACTCACCAAGGCCGGTCTCGCCTCCGGCGTGGTCACCCGGGCCTTCAGCCAGGAGTTCGAGCAAGGGACCGTGATCAGCACCGACCCGAAGGCCGGCACCGAGCGCAGCCCCGACTCCGCGGTCGCCCTCGTCGTCAGCAAGGGCGCCCCGATCGACGTCCCGGACGTCACCGGCGACACCGTCGAGGACGCCACCCGTACGCTGGAGGACGCCGGGCTCACCGTGAAGGTCGCCCCCGCGCGGGTCCACTCCACCGAGGAGGCGGGCAGCGTGGCCGCCCAGTCCCTCTCCCAGGGCAACCGGGCCGCCAAGGGCGACACGATCACGCTCACCGTCTCCAAGGGCCCCCGCATGGTCGACGTCCCCGACGTCACGGGCGACAACGTCGACGACGCCAAGCGGGAGCTGGAAGGCGCCGGCTTCGAGGTGAAGGTCGAGAAGAGCTTCCCCTTCCTCGGGGACACCGTGGAGAGCCAGTCCGTCAGCGGCGGTGACCAGGCCCCCGAGGGCAGCACCATCACCATCAAGACCAAGGGACTCTAAGAGCACATGCGCAACTTTGTCGGCGGCCATGTCCCCGTGGCCGGCGGCCTCGCGAAGACCGGCCTCACCTACGCCCGCGAGATCGGCGCCGAAGCCGTCCAGGTCTTCGTCGCCAATCCGCGCGGATGGGCCACGCCCGCCGGAAACCCGGTCCAGGACGAGCTGTTCCGCGAGGAGTGCGCCGTCGAGGGCATACCCGCGTACGTCCACGCCCCTTACCTGATCAACTTCGGCTCCCACACCGAGGCGACCGTCGAGTTCTCCGTGGCGTCCCTGCGCCACTCGTTGCGCCGCGCCCGCGACATCGGCGCCCTCGGCGTGGTGGTCCACACCGGCTCGGCGACCGGCGGCCGCCCCCGGGAGGAGGCTCTCGCGCAGGTACGCACGCACATGCTGCCGCTGCTGGACGAACTGACCCACGACGACGACCCGTTCCTGCTGCTGGAGTCGACGGCCGGGCAGGGCGCCTCGCTGTGCTCCCGCACCTGGGACTTCGGCCCGTACTTCGAGGCGCTCGACGCCCACCCCAAGCTTGGCATCTGCCTGGACACCTGCCACATCTTCGCGGCCGGGCACGACCTGGCCGGGGAGCACGGCGTACGGCAGACCTTGGACCTGCTGGTCGACACGGTCGGCGAGGGCCGGCTGAAGCTGATCCACGCCAACGACTCCAAGGACGTCGTGGGCGCCCACAAGGACCGTCACGCGAACATCGGCGCGGGTCACATCGGCGAGGAGCCGTTCCGCGAGCTGATGTGCCACCCGGCGACCGAGGGTGTCCCCCTGGTCATCGAGACGCCCGGCGGCAAGGAAGGACACGCGGCCGACATCGAGCGGCTGAAGAAACTCCGCTGAGACATTGAGGAATACCCCGGGGGGGTATACGGTTCTTGCTGTCGGCAGGAACCGCTACCGCCATATGACCTTGGGGGCTCTCATGCAGCACGAAAGTCACACCCAGCACGGCGAACATGCGCACCACGAGCACCACGGACACCAGCAGCACCACGAACCCGAGCCCACCGACCATGAGCACCACGAGCACCATCACCACCAGCACGCCACCAGCGGCAAGGTCAGCTGGTCCATGGCCGCTCAGGCCACCCTCCACTGCCTCACCGGCTGCGCCATCGGCGAGGTTCTCGGCATGGTCATCGGTACGGCCCTGGGCTGGTCCACCGTGCCCACGATGGCCCTCGCGATCGCCCTGGCCTTCTTCTTCGGCTACGCGCTCACTCTGCGCGGCATCCTCAAGGCCGGCGTCGACTTCAGGACCGCCTTCCGGGTGGCCCTCGCCGCCGACACGCTGTCCATCGCCGTCATGGAGCTGATCGACAACGGCGTCCTCGCCCTCTGGCCGGGCGCCATGGACGCACACCTCACCGACGGGTTCTTCTGGGGCGTGCTCGCCTTCGCCCTCTTCGCCGCCTTCATCATCACCACACCCGTCAACAAGTGGATGATCGGCCGCGGCAAGGGGCACGCGGTGGTGCACCAGTACCACCACTGAGTACCACCCAGGGGTATCAGAGCTCCGGGCCGTCCCCCGGCTCCTCCTGGTACGAGTACCTCTGCTCCGTCCACGGGTCGCCGATGTTGTGATAGCCGCGCTCCTCCCAGAAGCCGCGGCGATCGGCGGTCATGTACTCCACGCCCCGGACCCACTTGGGCCCCTTCCAGGCGTACAGGTGCGGCACGACGAGCCGCAGCGGGAAACCGTGCTCGGCGGTGAGCAGCTCACCGTCCTTGTGCGTGGCGAAAATCGTTCGCTCGGAGGCGAAGTCGGAGAGCCGCATGTTGGCACTGAACCCGTACTCGGCCCACACCATCACATGCGTGACATTGGCGGCCGGCGGCGCCATTTCCAGGATCGTACGGGCGGGGACCCCGCCCCATTCGGCCCCCAGCATGCTGTACTTCGTCACACAGTGCAGATCGGCCACGACCGTGGAGAACGGCAGCGCCGAGAACTCCTCGTGGTTCCAGCAGTGCTTGTCGCCGTTGGCGGTGGCCCCGAAGACCCGGAACTCCCAGCGGTCGGGCTTGAACTTGGGGACCGGCCCGTAGTGGGTGACCGGCCAGCCGCGCTGGAGCCGCTGTCCCGGTGGAAGCTCGGACTCCCCTGCTGCCCGGTATTCCCCGCTCCCTGGCTGACCCATGACTCAATGGTGACAGACCGGGAAGGGTGGTCATGACACAGGCACGAGGCAGATTCGGGCAACTCCTACTAAGCATGCACTTACTGGACGCTCCTCTCCAGCGGTGCAAGGATGCGCGGCATCTGCCCCTTTCACACGCGCGGAAGGAGCCTCTGCGATGCAGGGCGACCCCGAGGTCATCGAGTTCCTCAACGAGCAGCTGACCGCCGAGCTGACGGCGATCAACCAGTACTTCCTGCACGCGAAGATGCAGGAGAACTTCGGGTGGACGAAGCTTGCCAAATACACCCGTGCGGAGTCGTTCGACGAGATGAAGCACGCCGAGGTCCTGACCGACCGGATCCTCTTCCTCGAAGGGCTGCCGAACTACCAGCGGCTGTTCCACGTCCGCATCGGCCAGACGGTCACGGAGATGTTCCAGGCGGACCGGCAGGTCGAGGTGGAGGCGATCGACCGGCTCAGGCGCGGCATCGAGGTCATGCGCAACAAGGGCGACATCACGTCCGCGAACATCTTCGAGTCGATCCTGGCCGACGAGGAGCACCACATCGACTACCTCGACACACAGCTGGACCTGGTCGACAAGCTCGGTGAGGCGCTCTACCTCGCCCAGCTGATCGAGCAGCCGGACAGCTGAACCCGACAGCCCTAAGCGGCTTCGCGCAGCTCCACGGCGTCCACGGTGTCCACGGCTCCGGCGGCCGTGAGCGCGGGCTTGCCCTGGTCCACCAGCTCGCGCCGCGGGCAGTTGCCGCGGCCGAGGATCGCCTGGATGCGCCGTACGCAGGATCCGCAGTCCGTGCCGGCCTTGCAGGCCGACGCTATCTGGCGGGGCGTGCAGGCGCCGGCGTCCGCGTGTTCCTTGACCTGCTTCTCGGTGACACCGAAGCACGAGCAGACGTACACGCGGTTCACCTCCCTGCGGGGATCGACGGGATCGGTTACGAGGACCCCGCCCTTAATCGGTGAGGCTAACCTAACCTTACCCGTAGCCCACGGCGCACAAAAGCCCGGGAAATGGCGATGGGGCGCGGATCACATGGATCCGCGCCCCATCGGCACGTCAAGGCTGTATTCAGCCAAGATCAACGGTCACTGGTCGCGGTACATCTCCGCCACCAGGAACGCCAGGTCCAGCGACTGGCTGCGGTTGAGCCGCGGGTCGCAGGCCGTCTCGTAGCGCTGGTGCAGGTCGTCGACGAAGATCTCGTCGCCGCCGCCCACGCACTCGGTGACGTCGTCGCCGGTCAGCTCCACGTGGATGCCGCCCGGGTGCGTACCGAGCTCCTTGTGGACCTCGAAGAAGCCCTTGACCTCGTCGAGCACGTCGTCGAAACGGCGCGTCTTGTGGCCGGAGGCCGCCTCGAAGGTGTTGCCGTGCATCGGGTCGGTCACCCAGGCCACCGTGGCACCGGACGCGGTGACCTTCTCGACCAGCTCGGGGAGCTTGTCGCGGACCTTGTCGGCACCCATGCGGACGATGAAGGTCAGCCGGCCCGGCTCCCGGTCGGGGTCGAGGCGGTCGACGTACGTCAGCGCCTCGTCGACCGTGGTCGACGGGCCGAGCTTGATGCCGATCGGGTTGCGGATCTGCGACGCGAACTCGATGTGCGCGCCGTCGAGCTGGCGGGTGCGCTCACCGATCCACACCATGTGGCCCGAGGTGTCGTACAGCCGGCCCGTCCGGGAGTCGACGCGGGTCAGCGCCGACTCGTAGTCCAGCAGCAGCGCCTCGTGCGAGGCGTAGAACTCGACCGTGCGGAACTCGGCCGGGTCGGTGCCACACGCCTTCATGAAGTTCAGCGCGTTGTCGATCTCCCGCGCCAGCTGCTCGTAGCGCTGGCCCGACGGCGACGACTTCACGAAGTCCTGGTTCCAGGCGTGCACCTGGCGCAGGTCGGCGTAGCCGCCGGTGGTGAAGGCGCGCACCAGGTTCAGCGTCGAGGCCGACGCCTGGTACATGCGCTTGAGCCGCTCCGGGTCCGGGACGCGCGCCTCTTCGGTGAAGGCGAAGCCATTGACGGAGTCGCCTCGGTACGTCGGCAGCGTCACGCCGTCGCGCGTCTCGGTCGGCTTGGAGCGCGGCTTGGAGTACTGGCCCGCGATCCGCCCCACCTTCACGACGGGGACGGAGGCGGCGTACGTCAGCACGGCACCCATCTGGAGCAGGGTCTTGAGCTTGTTACGGATGTGGTCGGCCGACACGGCGTCGAAGGCCTCGGCGCAGTCGCCACCCTGGAGCAGGAACGCCTCGCCCC
Source organism: Streptomyces sp. CB03238 (assembly GCF_002099185.1). Taxonomy (NCBI): domain Bacteria; kingdom Bacillati; phylum Actinomycetota; class Actinomycetes; order Kitasatosporales; family Streptomycetaceae; genus Streptomyces; species Streptomyces sp. CB03238. The sequence goes on from NZ_NBCN01000004.1 coordinate 73,599, forward strand.
TGGCGACGGCTCCCATCCGGGCGCGCAGCTGATCGCACTCGCCCGCGAAGACGAGCGGCGGATACGACTCGAGGTCCGCGATCACATCGCGCAGAGCCTCGGCATCGGGGTACTCGGGCTGCTGCGCCGCGGGAAGGTCTCGCCAGGTGTTGCCACCGCTTGCGGTGGACTTAGCGTTCACGGTCACCTGCACAACCTTACGGGGTCTTCCCATACGTCCATCTGGCCGCTCACCTGATGAGACAACGAATCTTGAAGGTTCTGGGGTTTCGTGCGGTAGGGTGCGGCCCATGTCCGCGCTTTCGACCCAGAACTGGTGGTGGACCGCTCATCCGGCGGCCCACTGACTGCGCGTACACCGACAACACGCGAAGACAGACGCGAAGGCCGCCCGAGGGGCGGCCTTCTTCCGTTTCATACGGGCCGTTCCTCCCCACCTGGACATCCGTCCACCTGGAAGGAACACATCGATGGACCTCACCCGGCTGCTCGACGACTCCTGCCCGCCCTTCGCCCTGCTGCGCCGCCGCACCCCCGGTCGTGCCCACGACACCGTCGAGGTACTGATCGGCGCCGTGCACGAGGCCGGGCGCCTGGCCGAGATCCCCGTCGGGGACCGGCCCTCCCTCGCCCTGGTGCCGTTCCGGCAGCTGCGCGAGCGGGGCTTCGACGTGCGGGACGACGGCACGCCGCTGTCCGTGCTGGTCGCCGACGAGGCGTACGAGATGCCGCTCGCCGCGGCGCTGGAGCAGCTCCCCTCGCACGATGTGACGGTCGAGGAGGGCGCCTTCGACGTGTCCGACGAGGAGTACGCGGGGACCGTGCGCCGCGTCATCGAGGACGAGATCGGGCGCGGCGAGGGGGCGAACTTCGTCATCCGCCGTACGTACACGGGCATGATCCCCGGGTTCGGGCGGCGTGACGCGCTGGCGCTGTTCCGGCGGCTGCTGGCCGGGGAGCGGGGGGCGTACTGGACCTTCGTCGTGCACACCGGGGAGCGCACGCTGGTCGGGGCGAGCCCCGAGGTGCACGTGCGCTCGGCCGGCGGGACGGTCGTGATGAACCCGATCAGCGGGACGTACCGCTATCCGGCCGGCGGGCCGACGCCCGAGGACCTGCTGACGTTTCTCGCCGACCGGAAGGAGACCGACGAGCTCTCCATGGTGGTGGACGAGGAGCTGAAGATGATGTGCACGGTCGGCGACATGGGCGGGGTGGTGGTCGGGCCGCGGCTCAAGGAGATGGCGCACCTCGCGCACACCGAGTACGAGCTGCGGGGCCGTTCCTCGCTGGACGTACGGGAGGTGCTGCGCGAGACGATGTTCGCGGCGACCGTCACCGGGTCGCCCGTCCAGAACGCCTGCCGGGTCATCGAGCGCCACGAGACCGGGGGCCGCGGCTACTACGCGGGCGCCCTGGCGCTCCTCGGTACGGACGCGGGCGGGGCGCAGACCCTGGACTCGCCGATCCTGATCCGTACCGCCGACATCTCGGCCGCCGGTGAGCTGCGCGTCCCGGTCGGCGCCACGCTGGTGCGGCACTCGGATCCGGCGGGCGAGGTCGCCGAGACGCACGCCAAGGCGGCGGGCGTCCTGGCGGCGCTGGGGGTACGCCCCGGGCGGCCGCGCGAGGAGGCCGTACGGCCCCGGCTGGCCGACGATCCGCGCGTACGGGCGGCCCTGGACGCGCGCCGGGCGGACCTGGCGCCGTTCTGGCTGCGGATGCAGGAGCCGACCGCCGAGCTGACAGGGCACGCCCTAGTGGTCGACGGCGAGGACACGTTCACCGCGATGCTCGCGCATCTGCTCCGCTCCTCGGGCCTGGCGGTCACGGTCCGGAGGTTCGACGAGCCGGGGCTGCGGGAGGCGGCGCTCGCGCACGAGGGCCCGGTGGTGCTGGGGCCCGGCCCCGGTGACCCCGGAGACCTGACCGACCCGAAGATGTGCTCGCTGCGGGCGCTGGCCACCGATCTCGTACGCGGCCATCGTCACGGGCTGCTGGGCGTGTGCCTCGGCCACGAGCTGATCGCCGCCGAGCTGGGCCTGCCGATCGTGCGCAAGGCGGTGCCCTTCCAGGGCGCACAGGTGCGGATCGACCTCTTCGGTACGGAGGAGACGGTCGGGTTCTACAACAGTTTCACGGCCCGGTGCGACGAGGAGGCGGCCACCGAGCTGGCGGCGCACGGCGTCGAGGTGAGCCGCGACACCGCGACGGACGAGGTGCACGCGCTGCGCGGGCCGGGCTTCGCGGGCGTGCAGTTCCATCCCGAGTCGGTGCTGACGCTGCGTGGCGTGGCGGTCGTCCGGGACCTGGTGCGGGCGCTGGACGTCACCCGCAGGTGAAGGGGCCGGGCTTACGGGCCGGGAGCCACACGCACCCGGCCCGGGGCACGAGGGTGGGCTCAGCCGAAGAAGACCCCGACCTCCTCGTACAGCTTCGGGTCCACCGTCTTCAGCCGCGCGGTCGCCTCGCCGATCGGTACGCGGACGATGTCCGTGCCGCGCAGGGCGACCATCGTGCCGAAGTCGCCGTCGCGCACCGCGTCGATCGCGTGCAGCCCGAACCGGGTGGCCAGCCAGCGGTCGAAGGCGCTGGGGGTGCCGCCGCGCTGGACGTGGCCGAGGACGGTGGTGCGGGCCTCCTTCCCGGTCCGCTTCTCGATCTCCTTGGCGAGCCACTCGCCGACCCCCGAGAGCCGGACATGGCCGAAGGAGTCCAGCGTCTGGTCCTTGAGGACCATGTCGCCGTCCCTCGGCACCGCTCCCTCGGCGACGACGACGATCGGCGCGTACGACGCCCGGAAGCGGGAGGTCACCCAGGAGCAGACCTGCTCGACGTCGAAGCGCTGCTCGGGGATGAGGATGACGTTGGCGCCGCCGGCGAGGCCCGAGTGCAGGGCTATCCAGCCGGCGTGACGCCCCATCACCTCCACGACGAGGACGCGCATATGGGACTCGGCGGTGGTGTGGAGGCGGTCGATGGCCTCGGTCGCGATGCCGACCGCCGTGTCGAAGCCGAAGGTGTAATCGGTGGCGGACAGGTCGTTGTCGATGGTCTTCGGTACGCCGACGCACGGGATGCCGTACTCGTCGCACAGGCGCGCGGCGACGCCGAGGGTGTCCTCGCCGCCGATCGTGATCAGCGCTTCCACGTCGTGCTTGGCGAGGGTGTCCTTGATGCGGCGGACACCGTCCTTCACCTTGAGGGGGTTGGTGCGCGAGGAGCCGAGGATGGTGCCGCCGCGCGGCAGGATGCCGCGCACGGCGGGGATGTCGAGGCGTACGGTGTCGCCCTCCAGGGGGCCGCGCCAGCCGTCCCGGAAGCCGGTGAAGGCGTAGCCGTACTCCTGGACGCCCTTGCGGACGATGGCGCGGATGACCGCGTTGAGACCGGGGCAGTCGCCGCCCCCGGTCAGTACTCCGACCCGCATGGATACTTCCCTTCGCCGTCACGGAGACGTACACGGCCACGCTAATGGTGACCTACGTCACTCCGGGACGGTACGAAAGGTGAATTCCAGGCAGGCGTAGGAGAGTTACGCGCTACGCGTCGTCGAGGCCGCGTTCTATCGCGTACCGCACCAGCTCGACGCGGTTGTGGAGCTGGAGCTTGCCGAGCGTGTTCTGGACGTGGTTCTGGACGGTGCGGTGCGAGATGACCAGGCGCTCGGCGATCTGCTTGTAGCTCAGGCCCTTGGCGACCAGCCGCAGCACCTCGGTCTCGCGCTCGGTGAGCTGCGGGGCCTTCGGCTCGTCCGCGCCGGCGGCGGGCAGCGGCTCGGAGGCCAGGCGCCGGTACTCGCCGAGGACCAGGCCCGCCAGGCCCGGTGTGAAGACCGGGTCGCCGACGGCCGTCCGGCGCACGGCGTCGAGCAGCTCATCGGTGCTGGCCGACTTCAGCAGGTACCCGGTCGCGCCGGACTTCACCGCTTCCAGTACGTCGGCGTGCTCGCCGCTCGCGGAGAGCACCAGCACCCGCAGTGCGGGGTTGGCGGCGACGAGCTCCTTGCAGACCTGGACGCCGGGCTTGGCCGGCAGGTTCAGGTCGAGGACCAGCACGTCGGGGCGGGTGGCCTGGGCGCGGCGCACGGCCTGCTCGCCGTCGCCGGCCGTGGCGACCACGTCGAACCCGGCCTCGGCCAGGTCGCGGGCGACCGCGTCCCGCCACATCGGGTGGTCGTCGACCACCATCACCTTGATCTGCTGCTCGCTCATTTCCCTGCCTTCCCCCGTGAAACCCTTGGGACCTTCAATTCGACTTCCGTGCCCTGCCCCGGGACGGAGACCAGCTCGGCGGTGCCGCCCAGGTCCCGGAGCCTGCCCCGGATGGACTGCGCGACGCCGAGCCGCCCTTCGCCCTCCGCCTGCGCGAGCCGCCCCTCCGGGATGCCCGGCCCGTCGTCCCGCACCGTGACGATCACCTCGTCCGGCCAGTCCTCGACCAGGATCCACGCCCGGGCACCGTCGCCTGCGTGTCTGCGGACATTGTCCAGGGCGGCACTGACAGCGGCCGCGAGCTCCCTCGCCGCGTCGGGCGCCAGCAGCACCGGAGCGCCCGGTTCCGAGAAGGTGACCCGGGCCCCGGCGTGCGGGGCGAGCAGGGTGCGCAGGTCGGCCGGGCCGTCGTCGTCCGGTTCGTCCACCTCGCGGACGACGGCGCCCAGCGACTCGTCCTCCGAGACGCGCGAGGTACGGGTCAGGCCGCCCGCGACCAGGGTGCGCAGCGCGACCTCCTGCTCCCCCGCCATCCGGCCGAGCTCGGCGGCCTCGCCGCCCAGGGCCGTGCCCCGGCGCTGGACCATGGCCAGCACCTGGAGGACGGAGTCGTGGATGTCGCGGGCCAGCCGCTCCCGCTCCCGGGTGGCCGCCTCGATCTCCAGGGCCCGCGCGAGGGTCCGTTCGGAGGCGCGGGCGACCTCGACGACGTAACCGATCGCTATGGAGGCGACCCACACCAGCAGCACATTGTGCAGGGTGTCCCGGCTGGGGTGGCCGCGCTCGACGATATTGGCGACGGCGACCAGGGAGGAGGCGAAGGCGGCCCAGCGCCAGCCGCCCTTGATGGCGTACGCGAGGACCGAACCGGCCGTCCAGATGCTCGGCAGCGTCGGCCCGTCGAACGTCTGGGCGTGCACGTCGGCGACCGGGGTGAGCAGGATGCCGGTGAGCGCGACGGTCAGGTCGGCGACGAGGAACCGCTTGGTGCAGCTGGTGGCGCCGGCCACCTTGGGGAGCGTGGCCAGCGTCCAGACGGACATGACGGCGAGGAAGGCGACGGCCACCCAGGGGCGCTCGAACTCGTCCCGGGTGAAGACGAACAGGACCACCGCGTACGCCATGGTGAGGACGCGGTAGGCGGTCAGAGCGCGCCACAGCGGCTGCTCGACGGACATGCGGACGACACGCTCGCGCCTGGCCAACTCCCCCACCCCCGGACGAACGGCGCGCTTACGCGCCGGACTGTTCGCGCTCGGCCTTCGCCGCTTCCTACGCGGCCTCCTTGGCAGCCTCCTTGGCCGCCTTCTCCGCGTCGGCGAGCTGCCGCTTGGCCGCGGTCGCGTAGATGTCGACGTACTCCTGGCCGGACAGCTTCATGATCTCGTACATCACCTCGTCGGTGACCGAGCGCAGGATGAAGCGGTCGCCGTCCATGCCCTGGTAGCGGCTGAAGTCCAGGGGCTTGCCGATCCGGATCCCCGGGCGCATCAGCTTGGGGATGACCTTGCCGGGCGGCTGGATCTTCTCGGTGTCGATCATGGCGACCGGGATGACGGGCGCGCCGGTGGCCAGCGCCACGCGCGCGAGGCCACCGGGCTTGCCCCGGTAGAGCCGGCCGTCCGGCGAACGGGTGCCCTCCGGGTAGATGCCGAAGAGCTCACCGCGCTCGATGACCTCGATACCGCTCTTGATCGCGGCCTCGCCGGCGCCGCGCGCACCCGAGCGGTCCACGGGCAGCTGGCCGACGCCCTTGAAGAACGCGGCGGTGAGCTTGCCCTTCACACCGGGCGAGGTGAAGTACTCCGCCTTGGCGATGAAGGTCACCTTGCGGTCCAGGACCGCCGGCAGGAAGAAGGAGTCGGAGAAGGAGAGGTGGTTGCTCGCGAGGATCGCCGGCCCCTCGGCGGGAATGTTCTCGAGGCCCTCCACCCAGGGCCTGAAGGCAAGCTTCAGCGACCCCCCGATGGAGAACTTCATTGCGCCGTAGATCAACTCGAATGCCTCCTGTGTTCCGTCGATCAGACCTTAACCCGAGCGGGGCCCCCGATCCCGCCCACGGCCGTGCGGGGCTCTCCCGGGCCGTGCGGGGCTCCCCCGTGGCCGTGCGGGGGCGGCGACGGCTCTGGTCGGTGTCAGTCCGGTCGCGTACGGTGAAGTACACCTTTCCCGAGAACCGTCGAACCCCCGAACAGGAGACCCCGGTGCCGGTCCTCCCTGGAGCCGAGCCGTACCGCCACGAGGGCGGAGAGGTCGGCGTGCTGCTCTGTCACGGCTTCACCGGTTCGCCGCAGTCACTGCGGCCCTGGGCCGAACATCTGGCCGAGCGCGGCCTGACCGTGTCGCTGCCGCTGCTTCCCGGGCACGGCACGCGCTGGCAGGACATGCAGGTCACCAGCTGGCAGGACTGGTACGCCGAGGTGGAGCGTGAGCTGCGCACGCTGCTGGAGCGGTGCCGCCACGTCTTCGTCTTCGGCCTGTCCATGGGCGGCGCCCTGACGCTGCGGCTCGCCGCCAAGCACGGGGACGCCGTGGCCGGCATCGTCCTGGTGAACCCGGCGAACAAGGTCCACGGTCTCGCCGCCCACGCGCTGCCCGTGGTGCGCCACCTCGTCCCGTCGCAGCCGGGCATCGCGAGCGACATCGCCAAGGAGGGCGTGGCGGAGATCGGCTACGACCGGGTGCCGCTGCACGCCGCGCACTCGCTGCGGCAGTTCCTCCGGATCGTGGACCGCGAGCTCCCGCAGGTCACGCAGCCGGTGCTGCTGCTGCACAGCCCGCAGGACCATGTCGTACCGCCCGCCGACTCGGCGCGGATCCTCAGCCGGATCTCCTCCACGGACGTCAAGGAGATCCTGCTGGAACAGAGCTACCACGTGGCGACGTTGGACCATGACGCGGAGCGGATCTTCGAGGAGAGTCACGCGTTCGTCGGGCGGCTCGCTCCGAGTGTGGGCACGACGGGGTCCCCCATGCCGGAGGCCCGGGGAGGGAGCACGACCGGTGGCTGAACAGCACGACTCGGACAAAAGAGACGAGCAGCCGTTCGACGAGGAGGCAGCCTGGGCGGCGATCGTCGCCGGGTACGGCGAGGAGCCGGCGGACCCACCGGGCGCCAAGCCGTTCAAGTCCATCGAGGACCTGGCCCTGCTGGAGGACGACGTCAACGACGTACCGGAAAGCACCTCGGCGGAGCCCGCGAAGCCGGACAAGCCGCTCGGCAGCTCCGTGGTGTTCGCCCCGGGCGTCGGCACGGGCGGCCCGCGCGACTACGAGGTGGCCGAGCCGAAGGACGACGACCTCGACGACACCGACGAGGGCCATTTCGTACCGCCGGAGCCGCCGCCGCTGCCGGAGGCCGACGCGACCGCCAAGTTCGCCTGGCTCGGGGTCATCGGCGGCCCGGTCCTGATGCTGGTCGCCGTGATACTGCGGTGGGACATGACCTGGTGGCTCACGACGCTGTGCATCGGCGGCTTCCTGGGCGGCTTCGCCACCCTGGTGGCCCGGATGCGCGGCGACGACGAGGACGACGACGACCCGGGCCGCGGGGCGGTCGTCTGATCTTCACGGCCGCCCTCGCACGGCTCGGCGCCGGGGCGCCTCCCCGGCTTCGGACGGCTGCGCCGGACTCCGTCCGGCGACGGCCGTCTCCCGCCGGGGTCACTGGGCCGGAACGCGGAGCGCCGCGAGCACCGGAAGGTGGTCCGTGGCCGCCCTGAGGTCCGCGTCGTCCAGGCCCGGCAGGTCCTGCGGGCGCGGGACGCCGCAGCCCAGCACCTCGATCCCCTTGGTGGCGAAGACCGCGTCGATCCGCTGATGCGGATCCCCGGGGGTCGAGGTGTGCTCGCCGCCCCAGGGCCGTACGGTCCAGCAGTCCTGCAGCTCGGCCGCCAGCCGCCGGAACGAGCGCCCGTCGGGCCGCTCGTTGATGTCACCGGCCGCGATCGCGTGCGGCACGTCGAGGGCGGCCAGCCGGTCGAGGAGCATCCCGGCCTGGGCGTACCGCTCGCGGGCCTGCAGGCTCAGGTGGCAGCTGAGCAGGCCGAGCCGGGCGCCCCCGATCCGTACGACCGCGGTCGCGAAGCCGCGCCGGTGCAGGCCGGGGGTGAGCGGCAGCAGCACGTCCTCCGTGCGCTCGGCGGTCACCCGCAGCGAGCACAGCAGCAGCGGCCCGGACGCGGTCGCGCCACCGCTCAGCGTCACCAGCTCACTCTTCGCGGCCAGCCGCGCCGCGTGCTTGCGCCAGCGGAAGAAGCGGGGCGCCTCCTGGACGAAGACGAGGTCGGGCGCGCAGGCCCGGATCACGCGCGCCAGCGCGTCCTCGTCGTCCCGCATGGAGCGGATGTTGTAGCTGAGCACCCGGATCACGGCCGAACCGTCCGGCTCGGTGCGCGAGTTGGGCAGTTCGGCGATCGGCATACGAGCACGATATGACGGTGCCCGCCGCATCCGGGCGAGGACGCGGCGGGCACCGTTCACACATACGTGGCTGTCAGCCCTGGCGGGCCAGGTCCGCCGCGCCGACCAGGCCGGCCTTGCCGCCCAGCTGGGCGGCGAGCACCTGGGCGTGCGGCCGCCACTGGCCGCCGATCAGCCAGCGCCGGAACGACTTGCGGATCGGATCGAGGACCAGCTCGCCCTCGTCCGATACGCCGCCGCCCACGATGAACGCCGAGGGGTCGAACAGCGAGGCCAGGTCGGCCAGGCCCGCACCGGCCCAGCGGGCCAGCTCCCGGAACGAGTCGACGGCGACGGGGCAGCCCTGGCGGGCGGCCTCGGAGACGTGCTTGCCCTCGATGCCCTCGGGGGTGCCGTCGCCGAGACCCAGCAGGATCGTGGCGTTCTCCGGGGTGGCGTTGGCGCGCTGCTTGGCGTACCGCACCAGGGCCCGGCCCGACGCGTACTGCTCCCAGCAGCCCTGGCTGCCGCACCCGCACAGCAGACCGTCCGGGACGACCCGGATGTGGCCGAACTCGGCGGCCACGCCGAAGCGGCCGCGGCGCAGCTTGTTGCCGATGATGATGCCGCCGCCGAGACCGGTACCGAGGGTGATGCAGATGACGTCCTCGTGGCCCTTGCCCGCACCGAACTTGTACTCGCCCCAGGCCGCGGCGTTCGCGTCGTTCTCCACGACCACCGGCAGGCCGACGCGCTGTTCGACCTTGTCCTTCAGCGGCTCGTGGCGCCAGTCGATGTTCGGCGCGAAGAGGACCGTGGCGCGCTTGTCGTCGACGTACCCGGCGGCACCGATGCCGACCGCCTCGATGTCGTGGCCCTTGCCGGCCTCGGAGACGGCCGCGCAGATCGCGTCGACGATGCCTTCGGCGGTCGGCGGGGTGGGCACCTTGTGGGTGTCGAGGATCGTGCCCTCCTCGTCGACCACTCCGGCCGCGATCTTCGTGCCGCCGATGTCGACGCCGATGGTGAGTCCCATGTGTCCCTCAGTTTTCGGTCGAGCCCCGCTACGGCCAACCGTACCCGGTGTCAGTCCAGGTCGATGTGCTCGGTGGGGTCCGGGCCGCCGTCGTCCCGCTTCCCGCCCGGCCCGGGAGCGTCCGGCCCGCGGGTCCAGCGGCGCTCCTGGCCCTCGACGGCGGAGCGGTAGGCGGCCAGCAGTTCGTTGCCGGCGGCCGCGAGGTGGTCGAAGACCTGCGGGTTGCGCTCGATGACCGGCTCGACGGCGGCCTTCGCCTGGCTGACGAGCTGCTGTACGGCGTTCTGGGCACCCGCGCCGAGCAGCGGGGTGCGCAGCGAGGCGACCTTGTCGGCGACCGCGTCGACGAGCTTGCGCAGCTCCTCGGCGGCGGCGCCGGGGGGCGGGCCCTCGGTGCCGCGGCGGCGGGCCTTCTCGGCCGCGAGATCCTCGGCGCAGGCCTTCGCCCAGGCGTCGGCGTCGGGATGCTGGGTGGCATCGCTCATGGCGTACTCCTGCGGCAGCGTGGCGTGATACCCCCGACGTTACCGCGTACGGGGCCACAAATCCGGGTCGGGTGTGAAGCGGACGCTCAGCACCCCGTCGTCGAGGCCCGCCCCGGAGACGGTGCAGCGGCGCAGCGCGGACGGCAGCGGCACGGCGCGGCGGAACGGTCCGACCGTGAGCACGAGTTCGTCGCCGCGGCGTACGAGCCGGAGGTCCGGCTTGGCGGCGCCGGGCAGCGGGATGCGCCAGACCAGGACGCCGTCGGGGTCGCGCCGGTCCTCGACGGTCCACTCCGGCGCGGGGGCCGCCGGGGCCGGGGCGGCGGGCGGCTCCAGCGGGGCGAGGTCGTCGGCAGTACGGGGGTCGCGCCCGAGGTGGGGCAGCTCGTGCACGTCTCCGAGGGCCTTGAGGTGGTCCTGCTGCTGGGCGGCCAGGCCCGAGAGCCAGGGGTCGGGGGACTCGGTGGGCAGCATCCGGTTGGCGACGACCGGCTCCAGGGCGAGGCGGTGCAGGGCCAGCCCCGCGCGGGCGGTACGCAGGGCGTCCGCGGCGGCCGGGCCGGGTTCGGCGACCAGCCGGACGGTGGTGGCCGGGTCCTCGATCATGGCCTGGACGGCGGCGAGTTCGACGTCCCAGCGGGCGGCGGTCTCGTACAGCCACTCCGCGGGCATCGGTACGCCGGCGAGCTGGGCGAGCATCGGGCGCAGCGCGCGGGCGGCCTGCCGCTCGGCGGGCAGCAGGCGGCGCAGGTAGCGGCGCAGCTGTGCGGGCAGGGCGAGTACGGCGACGGCGTCGTGGAGGGGCGGCAGGTCGACGACGACGAGGTCCCAGTCGCCGGCCGCGGCGTCCCTGAGGGCGCGCAGCAGCGCGAACCGGTCGCTGCCGGGCAGCTCGGTGAGCTCCTCCTCGGCGAGCGGTGTGGCGCCCAGCAGCCCGAGGGCGGTGGCGGCGCGCTCCTGGAAGGCGAGGATCTCGGCGCGGAAGTGGGCGCCGGAGTCGATACGGCGCACGACCGGCCGGCCGCCGCCCTCGAACCACCCGTCGGGCACCGCCCGGTCGCCGGTGAGGAACAGGACCCGCTGCCCGCGCCGGGCCCCGCCGAGCGCGGTCGCGGCGGCGACGGTCGTACGCCCGGCGCCGCCGGGTCCGGTGACCAGGATGCTTCGCATGGACCCCCACGCTACCGGGGCGTTCCCCCTGCCGGGGAAGGGGTTCCTGTGGAGGCTGCCGCCCCACACCCCGGCGCGGGAACGCCCGGGGCGCAGCGCCCGCGGAGCAGCCCTGACGGGGCGGGGCTCGTGTGGGGGCCGACGCCCCCACACGGCAGCTTCGCGCCGCGGCCGTCGGCGGCTGCCACGCCCGCACGGGATGCGCCCGGGCACAGCACCGGCGCGCCCCCGGAGCACCGCCCGTAGAGCAGCCCCGACGGGGGCGCGGTTCTCGTGGGGGCTGTCGCCCCCACGCGGCAGCTTCGCGCCGCGGGCCCCCCGTCACCGCAGACCTGCGCACGCCACCGGCACGAGGGCGCCAGGCCAGGGCAGCGCCCAACACAAGAACCCGGACACAGGGCGGGACGTCCGGATGAGCAGCGCCCGACTCCGGGGCGGGGTGCCCGCCCCTCCGGAGGAGTGGCGCAGAGGGCGCAGGGTCTGGGCCAGGGCGCCTGGCCCCCGGCCGTCAGGACCCGGCCGTCAGGACCCGACAGTCAGGCGCCCAAGGCCCCCGCCGTCAGGCGCCGGGGGTGGACTCGACGCGCTTCTTCAGGCCCGCCAGGGCGCGGTCGATGATGACCTTCTCGGCCTTGCGCTTGATCATGCCCAGCATCGGGATCTTGACGTCCACCGTCAGCTGGTACGTCACCTCGGTGCGGGTGCCGCCGGCGAGCGGCGCCAGGCGGTAGGAGCCGTCCAGGGCGCGGAGCATCTGGGACTTGACCAGCGTCCAGCTGACCTCGTTGTCCCCGGTCCAGGTGTACGCCAGGGTGTGGTCGTCCTTGATCGCGCCGGCGTCCAGCAGCAGGCGGACCTTCTCGGCGCGGCCGGCGGCGTCCTTCTCCAGGACCTCCGCCTCCTTCACCTCACCCGTCCACTCCGGGTAGCGCGCGAAGTCGGCGATCACTCCCATAACGTCGGCCGGCGCCGCCTCGATCTCGATGCTCGAGCTGGTGTGTTCGGCCATCGCTGTGGCTCCTCCAGTGCGGTCCGGTCCCAAGGGTGTCAAGGGTGTGGGGTGAAGGCTATCGCGTGGGCGGGGCCTCACCATTCCAGGGCCCAGGGCCTTCCCGTCGCCGCGAAATGTCCCACGTTGACGCACTCCGTCGTCCCCACCCGCATCCGCCGCGCCAGCGGCTGGTGGACGTGGCCGAACAGGGCGTACCGGGGCTTCGTCCGGCGGATCGCCGACAGCAGGGCCGCACTGCCGCGCTCGAAGCGGCGGGCGACCGTGTCGTACGTCAGCTCCGGTACCTCCGGCGGGATGTGCGAGCACAGCACGTCCACCTCCCCGAGCGCCTCCACCTTGGCCGCGTACTCCTCGTCGGAGATCTCGTACGGCGTACGCATCGGGGTGCGCAGCCCGCCGCCCACGAAGCCGAAGACGCGGCCGTCGAGCTCGATCCGCTGCCCGTCCAGGACGGTGGTGCCGGGGCCGGCGTACTCGTGCCACAGGGCCGGGATGTCGACATTCCCGTACGTGGCGTACGTCGGCGTCGGGAAGGCCGCGAACATCGCCGCGTACTGGCGGCGCACCGCCGACTCGATGGCGGTCTCCCGGTCGACGTCGAGCGCCGCCCACAGCCGGCGGCCGAACTCCCGGGCCTCTTCGAAGCGCCGGGCCGTGCGCAGTGCGACGATCCGGTCGGCGTTCTCCACGCCGAACAGATCCGGGAAGATGCCCCGCGCGTGATCGTGGTAGTCCAGGAAGAGCACCAGGTCACCCAGGCATATCAGGGCGTCGGCGCCATCCCCCGCCGTGGCCAGGCCCTCGGCGTTCCCGTGCACGTCACTGACCACATGGACTCGCATGACAACCCACCTTAGGCGGTCGGACCTGCGGTTACTTCCGAGTCGTCACAGGTGTGGACTACTGTGCGCGAAGCACCAGCAATTACGTGTGACGCAGCGAACATCTGGCCTACGCCCCTATCGGGAACCGAGTACTGGTGGGTAACGTCCGGGCAGTCCAGTCGTGCTCACCCCCACCGAGCACCTGCCCGATCTTGGACCGCAACCGGTGCATCACACAGAGCCGTGGCGCCGGCGCCCGATGAGGAGCAGCAGTTTTGCGCGAGTTCAGCCTTCCGGCCCTGTACGAGGTCCCCACGGACGGCAACCTGACGGATCTCATCCGCCGCAATGCCGCTCAGCACCCAGATGTCGCCGTGATGGGGCGCAAGGTGGCCGGCGTCTGGACGGACGTCACCGCCACCCAGTTCCTCACCGAGGTCCGCGCCGCCGCCAAGGGCCTGATCGCCCAGGGCGTACGCCCCGGTGACCGGGTCGGCCTCATCTCCCGCACCCGCTACGAGTGGGTGCAGCTGGACTTCGCGATCTGGAGCGCCGGCGCGGTGACGGTGCCGGTGTACGAGACCAGTTCCGCCGAGCAGGTGCAGTGGATCCTCGGCGACTCGGGCGCGGTCGCGGTGATCGTGGAGACCGGGGCGCACGCGGCCGCGGTGGAGTCCGTACGCGGGAACCTCCCGGCGCTGCGGCACGTGTGGCGCCTCGACCAGGGCGCCGTCGAGGAGCTGAACACCCTCGGCGCCGACGTCACGGACGAAGCCGTCGACGAGGCGACGTCCGCCGCCAAGGCCGACGACATCGCGACGATCGTCTACACCTCGGGCACCACGGGCCGCCCCAAGGGCTGTGTTCTGACGCACCGCAACTTCTTCGCCGAGTGCGGCAACGTCGTCGAGCGGCTCAAGCCGCTGTTCCGCACCGGGGAGTGCTCGGCGCTGCTCTTCCTCCCGGCCGCGCACGTCTTCGGACGGCTCATCGAGGTCGGCTCCGTGCTGGCGCCGATCCGCCTCGGCTGCGTACCGGACATCAAGGAACTCACCGACGAGCTCGCCGCCTTCAAGCCCACCCTGATCCTGGGCGTCCCGCGCGTCTTCGAGAAGGTCTACAACTCGGCGCGCGCCAAGGCGCAGGCGGAGGGCAAGGGCAAGATCTTCGACAAGGCCGCACAGACGGCCATCGAGTACAGCCGCGCCACGTCCTCCCCGCAGGGTCCCTCCCTCGGTCTGAAGCTGAAGCACTTCGTCTTCGACAAGCTGGTCTACAGCAAGCTCCGCACGGTCCTGGGCGGGCGCTGCCAGGCGGCCGTCTCGGGCGGCGCGCCGCTGGGCGAGCGGCTCGGGCACTTCTACCGGGGCATCGGCCTCACCGTCCTGGAGGGCTACGGCCTGACGGAGACCTGCGCGGCGACGGCGTTCAACCCGTACGACCGGCCCAAGATCGGCACCGTCGGGCAGCCCCTGCCGGGCTCGGTCGTCCGCATCGCCGACGACGGCGAGGTGCTGATCCACGGCGAGCACGTCTTCTCCGGTTACTGGCAGAACGAGTCGGCGACCGCCGAGGCGCTGGCCGACGGCTGGTTCCACACCGGCGACATCGGCACCCTCGACGAGGACGGCTACCTGGCCATCACGGGCCGGAAGAAGGAGATCCTGGTCACCGCGGGCGGCAAGAACGTCGCTCCCGCGGTGATCGAGGACCGCATCCGCGGCCACGCGCTGGTCGCGGAGTGCATGGTGGTGGGCGACGGCCGCCCGTTCGTGGGCGCGCTGGTCACCATCGACGAGGAGTTCCTGGGCCGCTGGGCCACCGAGCACGGCAAGCCGGCCGGTTCGACGGCGGCGTCGCTGCGCGAGGACCCGGACCTGCTGGCGGAGGTGCAGCGGGCCGTGGACGACGGCAACGCGGCGGTCTCCAAGGCGGAATCGGTGCGGAAATTCCGCATTCTCACCTCCCAGTTCACGGAGGAGGCCGGTCACATCACGCCGTCGCTGAAGCTGAAGCGCAATGTGGTGGCGAAGGACTTCGCGGACGAGATCGAAGCGATCTACCGCGCGTAATCCTCTGCGAGCACCCGGCTCATGGTCCGCTCGGCCAGAGCCGTGATCGTCACGAACGGATTGACCCCGATGGAGCCCGGCACCAGGGCTCCATCGGTCACGTACACCCCCGGAGCACCCCGCACCCGCCCATAGTCGTCGGTCGCCTTCCCGAGCACACACCCACCCAACGGGTGGTACGTGAAGTCGTCGGCGAAGGTCTTGTTGCCGCCGAAGAGGTCGTACCGATAGATAGTGCCGTTCTTCGCGTTGACCCGGTCGAAGAGCTTCTTGGCCGAAGCAACCGACACCGCGCTCTGCGCCCGGCTCCAGTCCAGCCGCGCCGAATCCGTCACCGGGTCGTACGTGAACGTCCCCCGCTCCGGGTTCCTGGTGATCGCCAGATACAGGCTCACCCAGTGCTCCAACCCCGCCGGAAGCGGGGCGATCTCCGCGAACACCGCGTTCTCCGGGTCATCGATGCCCATCACCGGCATGGTCGACTGGTTGGCTCCGACGGTGTCCCAGACGTGGTTGGCCCGGCCGGTCATGACGTTGCCGTTGGGCCCCCACCCCTTGCCGATGTCGGCGCTCAGCCCGGGCAGGGCACCGGTCTCCCGGGCGCGCAGCAGCAACTCCGTGGTCCCGAGGCTTCCCGCGCCCAGGAAGAGCCGCTCACAGCCGAACTCCCGCGTCTCGACCACCTTCCCGCCGACGTCGAGCCGGTCGGCCGTCACCACGTACGTGCCGTCCGCCTCTCTTCGTACGGCTCTGGCGCGGTGGAGCGTCTCGATGGTGACGTTCCCGGTCCCCAGCGCGGCGGCGAGATACGTCCGGTCGAGGCTGCGCTTGCCGTGGTTGTTGCCGTAGATGACCTCGCCGGCCAGCGCGGACCTCGGGGCCGCCCCCTCCGCCTCGCGCCGCATGTAGCCGAAGTCGTACACATTCGGCACGAAGGTCGTCCTCAGCCCCGCGTTCGCCGCGTGCTTCCGCGACACCCGGCTGAAGCGGTACCACTCGGTGGACTCGAACCAGGCGGGGTCGACGGTGTTGACGCCCAGCATGGCGCGGGCCCGCGGGAAGTACGTGCCGTACATCTCGTCGGCGTCCACGTGAGGCAACACCTCGGAGAAGTAGGCGCGTCGCGGGGTGACGGCCATGCCGCCATTGACGAGGGACCCGCCGCCCACGCCCCGCCCGACGTACACCGACATGTCGCTGTACCGCACCCGGTCGAGGACCCCCGGGTACGGGCTGATGTCCTTGTTGACGACGTCCAGCCAGAGGAACGTGGCGAGCGGCGCCTCGGTGCGGGTACGGAACCACATGGACCGGTGGTCGGGCGTGCCGGTGGAGCAGAAGACCCGCCCGTCGGGGCCGGCGCTCTTCCACAGGGCGCCCATCTCGAGAACGGTGGTCCGGATGCCGGCCTCGCCGAGTCGGAGCGCCGCGACGGCGCCTCCGTAGCCGGACCCGATGACGACTGCGGTGCTGTGACCGGTGGCGGTGGCCCGGCCGATCCGGGTGAGCCCGAGGGCGGCGGCGGTCTGGAGAGCGCCGAGGCCGAGGAGGTGACGGCGCGTCAGGTTTGGTGTCATGGCCGCAGCATGGGCGGAATCCTGGGCTCCGCCCATGGGGGGCGCGAGCCCAAATCCGGGCGGCCGTTTCTACGCCCCCGGCCGGGCGGAGCCGTGCCCCTGCCCCCCCACCGGCCCGCAGCCGGCCGACGACCGGGGTGGGGCCGTGCAGGGTCGTCCCCGCAGAGGTTGGCGGCGCCGTAACGGCTCCCTTACCCGTACCTGAGGCCGCCGGCCTCGTGGGGGTGCCCCCTCTGGGGGAGAGACGAGCCCGGAGGGGGCACGCCCCCCACGCACCGGGGGTGGCCGCCGGTTTCCGGCCGGGCACCGGGAACGGCACCGCCCCGGGGGGAACCGAGAAAGGGCGCCGCCCCGTCCCGTTGTGCCCACCCGTCCCGCCCTGCGGGACGACTGCCCACAACGGGGGGCGGGGCCGGTGGGGACGACTGCCCACAACGGGGGGGACCGCACCGGGACGACTGCCCACAACGGGGGGGGACCCCGGCGGGGCGACTGCCCGCAACGGGGGGAGCCCGCCGGGGCGGGGGGTCAGAGTAGGGTTTTGAGGGTTTCCGCCAGGAGGTCCCAGCGCCACTTCTCCTCGACCCACGCCCGGCCCCGCTCGCCCATCCTCCGCCGCAGCTCCGGGTCCTCCAGCAGCGTGACGATCCGGTCGGCGGACTCCGCCGAGGAGGAGCCCCGCACCACCCAGCCCGTCTCGCCGTCCAGGACGGCGTCCGGCGCGCCGCCCGAGTCGCCCGCGACGACCGGGAGGCCGGTCGCGGAGGCCTCCAGGTAGACGATGCCGAGACCCTCCACGTCCAGCCCGCCCCGCCGCGTCCGGCACGGCATGGCGAACACGTCACCGGCCCCGTAGTGCGCCGGGAGCTCCTCCCACGGCACCGCGCCCGTGAAACGCACCGATCCGGCCACGCCCGTCTCGGCGGCGAGGCGCCGCAGATCGTTCTCGTACGGGCCGCCGCCGACGATCAGGAGCACCGCGTCCGGTACTCGCGAGAGGATCGCGGGCATGGCCTTGATCAGCGTGTCCTGCCCCTTCCTCGGCACCAGCCGCGAGACGCACACGACGACCGGCCGGTCCGTGAGCCCGAGCCGTTCCCGTACCGCGTCCCCGCCCGACCCGGGGTGGAAGGTCTTCTCGTCGACCCCCGGCGGCATCTGCGCCATCCGCCCGGCCGCCCCGGGCGTCAGCGCCGCCGCGATGCGCGAGCGCGTGTACTCGCCGAGGTACGTGATCGTGTCCGTACCCTCGCCGATCCGCCGCAGCAGATGCCGCGCCCCCGGCAGCTGCGCCCACCCCGCCTCGTGCCCGTGCGTCGTCGCGACCAGCCGCTTCGCTCCGGCCCGGCGCAGCGCGGGGCCCATCAGGCCCAGCGGCGCCGCCGCCCCGAACCACACCGACTCGCAGCCGTGCTCGCGCAGCAGCCCGGCCGCCCGCGCGGTCACACGTGGTGTGGGCAACAGCATTGTCGTGCGGTCCCGGACAACCTGGAAGGGCTGTTCGGCGTCGAACAAGGCGGTCGCCTCGGCGCCCTCCCGGCCGCGCTTCCACGTGGAGGCGTAGACGACGATCCGTTCCGGATCGAGTCTGAGCGCCATGTTGTGCAGAAACGCCTGAATCCCGCCGGGTCTGGGCGGAAAGTCGTTGGTTACGATCAAGGTCTTGTGCATCGCATGCCGACAGTACCGAACGGCGCCGCTCCACCGCTCAGCACAGTCCCGCCCGGCACCGAGACCGAAGAGGTATGCATGAAGGGCCCCAGCGGCACCCGGCTCCCGCTCAAAGTCATCGGCATATGGCTCCTGACCAGGACTCTCCTGCTGCTCCTCGTCTTCAAGGTCTTCGTCCTCCCCGGGCCCGACATCACGACCGACGTCTCGGTGATCTACCAGGGCTGGTACGACGTGCTGCGCACGGGCACGTACCCCCTGAACGACGTCACCTGGCAGTACCCCCCGGCCGCCGCGCTCGCCATCCTCTCCCCCGGCCTGCTGCCCTTCCTGGACTACGCCTCCGCGTTCTTCCTCCTCGTCTTCGTCTGCGACGCGCTGGTCCTCGGCCTGCTCCTGTACGCGGGGCGGCGCCCCGGAAAGTGTCTGTCGGGCGCCTGGGTGTGGGTCGCGGGCGTACCGCTGCTCGGCCCGACCGCGTACGCGCGCTACGACCTGATGGTCACCGCCGTCGCCGTCGCCGCGCTGCTGGCCGGCGTCCGGCACCCGCGCGTGCTGGGCGCGCTGGCCGGGTTCGGCGCGCTGTTGAAGGTGTGGCCGGCGCTGCTGCTGGCGGGCGCCCGGCGCGGCCGGGTGACCGTCCGCTCCTGGACGGCCGCGGCGGTCACGGGTGCGGCCGTGCTGCTGGCCTGCACGGCGGCGATGCCGGGGGCGCTGGCGTTCCTCACCTTCCAGCGGGACCGGGGCACGGAGGTGGAGTCGCTGGGCTCGCTGGTCTTCCACGTGGCGCGGAACTTCGGCTGGGAGGGGCAGGTGCTGCTGAACTACGGCTCCGTCGAGTTCCTCGGCCCGTACGTGCCGGTGGTCTCCACCGCCGCGCTGGCGCTGACGGTGGCGGCGTTCGGCTGGCTGCTGGTGTGGCGGGTGCGGGCGCGCGCGTTCGGTACGACGACGCTCGCCGACGCGGCGTTCGCGGCCGTGCTGCTGTTCACCACCACGAGCCGGGTGATCAGCCCGCAGTACATGGTCTGGCTGGTCGGGCTGGCGGCCGTGTGCCTGGTCTTCCGCGACAGCCGGATGCGCCGGCCGGCGCGGATGGTGCTGGTCGCGACGGGCGTGACGATGCTGGAGTTCCCGATCTGGTTCACCCACGTCGTGCACAGCGACCTGTGGGGCATCGTGCTTCTGGGCGTACGCAACGGGCTGCTCGTCGCCGCCACCTTCATCGCGTGCCGGCACCTGTGGCGGCAGACGGTCACCGAGCCGCGCCTGCGCGAGCAGCACGCCACGGTGCCGGCACAGGCCACCCGGGACAGGCAGGGCCTGCTCACGCCCTGACACAGCACGCCCTGGCAAGCACCACCTGAGCCGTCACCCCAGCCGCTCCCGCAGGTACCCCCGCCACTGGTCCGTGAACGCCTCCGGGGTCGTCGCCAGCACGTCGCCCAAGGCGGCCTCCCAGCCCCGCGCCCCCGCCGCCCGGTAGAAGGCCCGCAGCTTCGCCTCGCCCCACCGGTCGGCGATCAGCTCGCAGGCCAGCCAGCCGCCCTCGTACGCACGGGCCAGGCCCGCCGCGTCGGCGGCGAAGGAGAAGTCGCCGTCCGTCGGCAGGACGGCCGGGGTGGCGCCCGCTCGGACCCCGTCACGCAGCTCGGGCGCCGCCTGCTCCGCCGAGCGCCCCGTCCCCCGGTAGGCGACCCAGTCGGCGAAGCCCTCGGAGAGCCACAGCGGCGTGGCCGCCGAGGTGTGCGTCCGGGTGGCCACGTGCGTGGTCTCGTGGGCGAGTACGAAGCGCTGCCCGAACTCGCCGAGCACCGCGTACGCCTCCGGGTTGACGACCACCCGGTCCGCCGGGGCGTCCTGCCCACCGCCGACCCGTCCCGTCGTGACCGCCGCGATCCCCCGGTACCCCGCCGCCGGCTCCCCCAGCAGCGCGCCCATCGCCGTCAGCGAGCCCGGCACGAGGACCACCACGCGCCCCGCCCACCGCTCCGGCCAGGCGTCCGACACGGCCGGCACCGCGCGGTCGGCGGCCGCCGCGACGGACCGGAGCCGCGCCGCGTCCTGGCCGACGCCGAGGACCAGGCTCCGCTTCCCCCGTACGACGTCGATGTCGCCCTGCTCCCACAGCTGCTGGGCGGCGCCCTTCGCGGGCCGGTCGGACGTCACGTACCAGCGCCCGTCCCGCCGCGCGAGCCGCAGCGCCCGCTCGCCGGTGACCGCGCCGTTGTCGTACCCGGCGATGCGGTAGCTCAGCTCGGCGCGTGCGGTGGCCCGGTCGTCGCCGTCCCGCCGTACCTCCGTCACCCGGTACGACCAGGCTCCGAGCGGTACGTCGGCCAGCTCCCCGGCCAGGACCTCGGCGGCCCGCCGGTCCACCGCCGCCCGGACGCCGGCCGTGTCGGGCGCCGGTTCCCGGGCCGTGCAGCCGCCGACGAGCAGCGACAGGCCGAGTGCCGCCACTGCCGCACGCCTCCGGACCGACATTCTCCCGATGGTAGGTCAGACCCGCGTGACCGCCGAGACGGGCATCATGCCGACCGGGTCGTAGCGCACCGGCGCGCCCGGGTACGGGGCGTGCACCACCTGGCCGTTGCCCATGTACATCCCGACGTGGCTGGCGTCGTCCCGGTAGGTCACCAGGTCGCCGGGGCGCGCCTCGGACAGCGGGACGTGCCGCCCGGCGTTGCGCTGGGCCTGGGAGGTGCGGGGGAGGCCGACGCCCGCCTGCGCGTACGACCACTGCATCAGGCCCGAGCAGTCGAAGCCGGAGGGGCCGTTGGCGCCCCACACGTACGGCTTGCCGACGGCTGAGCGGGCCGCGGCCACCGCGGCGGCCGCCCGGCCGGACACGGTCCCGTCGCCCGGCGGCGGGAGGTCGTCGCGGCCGGAGCGGGAGGCCCGGTCGTAGGCGTCGCGCTCGTCGGACGGGAGGGAGTTGAGCAGCGCACGCGCCTGGGCGAGCTTGCGCTCGACGGTGCGCTTGTGGAGGGCCACGGCGGCCCGGCTGCGCTCCAGTTCGGTGAGCATCCGGCCGGCTTCGGCGCGCTGCTGGGCCAGGCCGCGCTGGGCGCGCCGGAGTTCGGTGAGGGCGCTCGCCTGCCGCTCGCTGATGCGGTCGAGGGCGGCGGCCTTGTCGAGGTAGCTGTCCGGGTCCTCGGAGAGGAGCAGCGCGAGGGCGGGGTCCATGCCGCCGGACCGGTACTGCGCGCCCGCCACGGCGCCCAGCGCGCCGCGCATCCGGTTGATCCGTTCCTGGCCGCGCGCCACGCTGTCCTGCACGCGGTCCACCTGCTCGCGCAGGGCGTCCGCGCGCTCGTCGGCCTTGTTGAACCCCTCGGTGGCCTTCTCGGCCTCCTCGTAGAGCCGGTCGACCTTGGCGCGGGTCACTTCCACCGGGGTGCCGGGGTCGGCGCTCGCCGGGGCGGCGCCGAACGCGGCGGCGGCGGTGGCCGCCGCGGCGGAGAGGACAGTGACCTTCGCGCTCCGGGAGAGACCCGAGGACGAGGATGACGAGGACCGGCGATGGGACGCCACGTACCGCGCTCCCTTCCGCTGACGTAAGGCTGTGCGGGCTGTTGCGCGCCAGACAGTAGCCGGGCGACTACGCGGCGGCCAGCGACCGTACGGGCGTCGAACAACGGCGCCCCGCCGGAGACCACAAGGTCACCGGCGGGGCGGAGCGTCAGCTTGGAGGGCGGTAAACCACCCGATCGGGCGCGCGGTTCGGGCGCGTCAGCCGCGCACGCGCAGCATCAGATACGTACGCCGAACTGGAAGTCGCCCAGCCATTCCATCGACTCGTAACGGACGAAGGTGCCGGGCTTCGGGGCGTGCAGCACCTGGCCGTTGCCCGCGTACAGGCCCACGTGCGCGAGGTTGTTGAAGAAGACCAGGTCGCCGGGCTTGAGCTGGCTGCGGCCGATCTTCACACCGTCGTTGTGCTGGGTGAAGGTGGTGCGGGTGATGCTCACGCCCGCCTGGCGGTAGGCCCACTGGGTCAGGCCCGAGCAGTCGTAGGCGTTGGGGCCCTCGGCGCCGGAGATGTACGGCTTGCCGACCTGGGTGTCGGCGGCGGCGAGGGCTGCGGCGCCGCGCTGGGAGGCGGGGACCTCGTTGCCGAGGTCGACGCGCTCACTGGCGGCGCGGCTGGCGCGCTGCTCCTCCTCCTGCATCTTCGCCCGCTCTTCGGCGGTCAGGGTGTTGAGCAGCTTCTGCGCCTCGGCGAGCTTGCCCTGGTAGGCCTTCTTCTTCTCGGCGAGGGTCTTGCGTACGTCCTCGAGGCCGGCGAGCTTCGCGGTCGCCTCGGCCCGCTCCTGCGCCAGGGCCCGCTGCTTGGCCTGGATGGTCTCCAGGGTCTCGGCCTGCTTGGCGCTGATGGCGTCCACGGCGGACGCCTTCTCGAGGTAGCTGTCCGGGTCGGAGGAGAGCAGGAGCTGGAGGGAGGGGTCCATGCCACCGGAGCGGTACTGGGCGGTGGCCACCGAACCGAGGCTGTCGCGCAGTTCGTTGAGCTCCTGCTGGCCGCGCGCGACCTTGTCCTGGAGGGCGTCGACCTCCTTCTGGAGCTTGCCGCGCTGCTCGTCGGCGAGGTTGTACTGCTCGGTGGCGGCCTCGGCCTCGTGGTGGAGCTTGTCGACCTTGGCCTTGACCTCGCTCTTGCTCGGCTTGGGGTCTGCCTGAGCGGCCTGGGAGGACAGGGCGACGGCAGCGGCGGCGGTCGCGGTGAGCACGGTCACGCGGGCGCGGCTGGGCTGCTTGGGACGACGGTGGGACGCCACGGAGGCGAGCTCCTTCTTCCTCATGCTGCCGCCTGCCGGGCTTGGGGTCGGGGCCCCGGCTCCGCGCGTGATGTCCGGCTCCCCCGCGAAACAGGCCGAACCGCACGGAATTAGGCGGTTCCTCCGCTGCCACTCCCGATGAGTGATCAACCGCGCGGAGGTTCGAGGCCAGACCCTAGTGACCATCTTGTGATCAGTTCAAATCCTCATGCGAAAAATCTCGCTCAGGAGCCACATTCTTTGCACACAGTCCACGCTGCGTCATGGGCACTTGACGGTACGTTTCCCGAAATCGGGCATTACGCCCAGGAGTTATGAGATGCGCGAAAGCCGCTTCAGCAGCAAGGCGGACGCGACGGGCCTGGCGCCCGACTTCGCGACGCCGTCGGCGACTTCCCGGTCGGTGGAGACCACGACGACCGGCCGGCCCGGCGGCTCCGCCCGTACCAGCTGGCGGATCAGCTCGTCCGCCGTCACGCCCGGCTTGGAGAACAGCACCCGCACCCCGCGCGGCGGCGCGAGCAGCACCGGAGCGGCCAGCTCCGCGCCGTCGAAGACACAGGTGACCTCGGCGCCCGTGCGGGCCGCCAGCGCCGACAGGCCGCCGAGCAGCCGCAGCCGCTGCTTCTCCAGCGGCATGGTCGGATAGCCGGTCTTGGTGACGTTGTAGCCGTCCACGACCAGATGCGCCTGCGGCAGCGCCAGCAACTGGTCGAGCAGCGCCGGGTCGGTCTCCGACAGGGCACGGGCCGCGATGTCCTTGGGCGACATCCGGCCCGGCTCCACCGCGTCGACGGTGTCCGCCGGGTGTACGGAGACGGGCGGCAGGGCCAGCTCGCGGCGCAGCCCCTGCGCCGACTCCAGGACGGTGTCCAGCAGCAGCCGCAGCCGCATGTCCTCCACGGAGCGGCCCTCGCGGGCGGCCCGGCGGCTGGCCTCCAGTGCGGCCTCCGCCTCACTGAGGCGGGCCTTGAGGCGCCGGGTCTCGCTCTCCGCGGCGGAGACCTGGGCGGCCGCCTCGGCGCGGACGGTGTCGATGTCCGCCTGGCTGCGGCGCAGGGCCGCCTCGCCGCGCTTCACATCGCTCTGGGCGCTGCGCAGCTTGCGCTGAAGCGATTCGGCTTCCTTGCGCGCCACGTCCAGCTCCGTACGCAGCCGCTCGGTCTCGGCCTTGGTCTGCGCGCGGGCCTCGGCCAGATCGGCGCGCAGCCGCTCCAGCTCCCGCCGGCCGGCCTCGTCGGCGCGTTCGGCGTCGGCGCGCTGGGCCTCCTCGCCGGCGGCGGCGACCAGCTTGACCCAGCCGGCGGGGCGCAGCACATAGGCCGCCGCGGCCACGTCCACCGGGTCGGCGGCGGCCGGGGGCGAACCGGACTCGACCGCGCCGGCCAGCTCCGGTTGCCGCTCCTTGAGGCGCTCGCCGATCCGCTGCCGGAACAGCGCGTCGCCCTCCAGCGCGGCCGCCATCGCGTTGCCCGCGAACCTGGCCCGGCGGGACGGGGTGAACCGGGCGTACTGGCGCAGCTGCGCGGGCAGTTCCGCGACCGTCAGGCCGCCGAAGGCGTCCGAGACGAGCGCGACGACCCGGCGCCGTACCCCTTCGGGCAGCGGGCGGTCGAGCGCCTCGGCGGCGCCACCGGCCGCACCGGCCGGCTCAGCGCCGCTGGCGGGCTGCTCCACGATTCGTCACCCCACTACCCGTCCGTCTTGGCCCGCCGGGCCGCTCCCGGTTCCTCAGGAAGCGGTGCCCGGCCTGTCCACCAGCTCGATCTGGTCCACCGCGTTGCACCAGCGGCAGCGGACCGACTCGATGGTCTCACTGACCACCTCGCGCTCCTCCACCGTGGGCTCGCCCGCGAGGTCCAGATGGACGTACTCCACGACCTTCGACGACCGTGTGACGTCGAAACGCGTCAGATTGCCGCAGAGCGTGCAGCGCCAGCGGGTCGTCGCGGTCGGCAGGGGAACCGTCGTCATCGTTCCGTCCTCTTCCATGGTGCCGGGTGCGGGAGCCGCGGTGCGCCGTCGAACTGCGGGTGTACGTCCCGTAACCCTACGGCCTCGCGGGTACCCCCGTGCGCGGCGAGGCACCCTGTCCCGCTCCCTCCGTTTACGTCATGATCTGTCCATGATCGCCTGGCGCGGACCGACCGTGACGTACGCCGTGATCGGCGCCTGTTTCCTGATCTTCCTGATCAGTCCGGTGTCCGGGCTGAACCCCTCGTACGGCACGGGTGACACGCTGCTCGCCGCCCAGAGCGCGTACTTCCGCCGCTGGGGCATCGTCCCCACCGAATTGCTGAGCGGCTCCCCGCACGCGCTGCTCACCCCGCTGACCGCCCTGTTCGTGAGCGGCAGTTGGCTGCACCTGCTCGGCAACATGCTCTTTCTGTACGTGTTCGGCGCGATGGCCGAGGAGCGGCTGGGGCACCTGGAGTTCGCCCTCTTCTACACGGGCTCCGGCTGCCTCGCCCTCCTCGCGTACGCGGCGGCGCACGCGCACTCGGACCAGACCCTGGTGGGGGCGTCGGGGGCGATCTCGGGGGTGCTCGGCGCGTTCCTCTACCTCTTCCCGAGGGCACGGGTCACCAGCCTCTTCCCGTTCCTCTTCTTCCTGCCGCTGCGCTTTCCCGCCTGGATCGTGCTGATCTTCTGGTTCGTCCTGCAGTGGCTGGCCGCCCGGGGCGCCGACAGCGGCCCCGGCGTCGCGTACCTGGCGCACGTGGTGGGCTTCTGCCTGGGGTTCCTGTACGCGTGGGTGCGCTTCGGCCGGGGGGCTAGAGTGAAGGCCCACCCAGCGGCCACCGAGGGAGAAGGACAGCCGTGATCACCGCGATCGTGCTCATCAAGACCAGCGTGGACCGCATCCCCGAGATCGCCGAGTCGATCGCCGCGCTGGAGAACGTCAGCGAGGTCTTCTCCGTCACGGGTACGTACGATCTGATCGCCATGGTCCGCGTGGCCCGGCACGACGACCTGGCGGACGTCATCCCCGGCCGGATCAGCAAGATCCCGGGCGTCGAGGCGACGGACACGCACGTGGCGTTCCGCACGTACTCCCAGCACGACCTGGAAGCCGCGTTCGCGATCGGCCTCGACGCGTAACGCCTCCCGGCGGGGCCACGATCCGTTGGCGGCCACGCCCAGGGGCGGGGCGTCACCCGGACGGATGACGTCGCGAGCGGTCCCGCCCAGGGGGCCTGGGCGGACACGGCCACGGAGCGGACCCAACGGTGCGCGGACGCGCATGGGCGGCCCCGTGAGGAACCCGGGCGGTTTATGAAGGAGCCTTCATCCGGCGCTCATTCACGGGTGCGCGCGCCGCGACCAGGATGGGGGCATGGCCTTCTCCCAACGCATGGTGACGCTCGCCGCGGTCGTCGCCATCCCGCTCGGCATCGCCGCGACCAGCTACACGCTGACCGATACGCCAGAGGCGCCCATGGTGCCGCCCGAGGTGGAGCTGGGCACGACCACGCCCCGGCCGGCCGGGAGTACGGGGTCGAGCGCGGAGCCGAGCCGGACGCCGGGCCCGAGCACGGGCGCGGGCACAAGCGCAGGCCCCGGCAGGACTCCCACCGGCGTTCCGGTGCCGAGTGCGACGCAGCAGCGTGCGCCGAGCGGGACGCCGCCCGCGCCGCGGACCATGCCCACCGACACCGTCGTGCCGGGGCCGCCGGCCACCGCGGGGGACGACGACGATGACGACCTCGGTGACGACGCCGGTGACGAGAACTGACCGCCGCGTCTCGGCCCGCGTACGGATCCTGCTGTGGCTGCTGCTGGTGATGGCCGTGGCGCTGGTCGCCGTCGCGATGACGACCCGGTCCATCCTGCTGCGCGACGTGGACCACCGGATCAGCCAGCTGCTGACCCAGGAGACCCGCGAGTTCGCCAACTTCGTCGAGCAGGGCGTGGATCCCGACACGGGCGCCGAGTTCACCGAGCCGCGCCGCCTGCTGGAGGTGTTCCTCCAGCGCCAGTACTCCGACCCCGACGAGGAGTTGCTCGGCCTGACCCAGGGGCCCAAAGGCGTCCCCGCCGTGCTGCGGCAGCCGCGGGACACCAGTGGTGCCGCCCTGCACCGCGACCGGGACGCGCTCGCCCGGATCTTCGCCTCACCCGCCCGCTCCGGCACCCTGGACCGCCCGCAGGGCGAGGTGCGGTGGGCCAAGGTGCCCATCCAGCCGGCGGGGCGCGCCGTGCCGGGCGCGTTCGTCGTGGCGTTCCACGCGGACAACGAGCAGGCCATCGCCGCCGAGGCGTTCCGTACCCAGCTCGCCATCTCGGGGGTGGCGCTGCTGATGACGACCGGCATCGGCTGGGCGGTCGCGGGCCGCATCCTCGCCCCCGTACGCCTGGTACGCCGGGCCGCCGCGCAGCTCACCGAGCAGGATCTGACCCGTCGCATCCCGGTGCAGGGGCGGGACGACATCGCCCTGCTCGCCGAGACGTTCAACGCGATGCTGGACCGGCTGGAGCGGGCGTTCGCGGCGCAGCGCCAGTTCGTCGACGACGCCGGCCACGAGCTGCGTACGCCCATCACGATCGTGCGCGGCCACCTGGAGCTGATGGGCGACGACCCGGCCGAGCAGGCGGAGACGATCCGGCTGGTCACCGACGAGCTGGACCGGATGAGCCGGATCGTCGAGGATCTGCTGCTCCTCGCCAAGGCGGAGCGCCCCGACTTCGTCACGCCCGAGCCGGTCCAGCTCGGCGAGCTGACCGCCGACGTGTTCGTGAAGGCGCGGGCGCTGGGCGAGCGCGAGTGGGTCCTGGACGGGGTGGCCGACCGGGAGGCCGAGCTGGACCCGCAGCGCATCACGCAGGCGATGGTCCAGCTGGCGCAGAACGCCGTCCAGCACACCGTCCCGGGCCAGCGCATAAGGATCGGTTCCCGCGAGCTCGACGGGCGGATCGAGTTGTACGTCGCCGACACCGGGCCCGGCGTGCGGGCCGAGGAAGCCGCCGTGATCTTCGAGCGGTTCCGGCGGGGCACGGCCCGGCGGGGCACCCGTGCGGGCGGCGGCGCCGGGCTCGGGCTGTCCATCGTGAAGGCCATCGCCGAGGGCCACCGCGGCCGCGTGGAACTGCGCGCGACCGAGGGTGGCGGCGCCACCTTCGTACTCGTACTGGAGGAGGACGGGTGAACCGGATTCTGATCGCCGAGGACGAGGAGCGGATCGCCTCCTTCGTCGAGAAGGGGCTGCGCGCCAACGCCTTCACCACCACTGTCGCGGCCGACGGCGACAGCGCCCTCGACTACGCCGTCACCGGCGGCTTCGACCTGATGGTGCTGGACATCGGCCTGCCGGGTCGGGACGGTTTCACCGTGCTGCGGGAGCTGCGCGAGGCCCGGGTGACGCTGCCGGTGATCGTGCTGACGGCACGCGATTCGGTACGGGACACGGTGGCCGGCCTGGAGGGCGGCGCGGACGACTGGATGACCAAGCCGTTCCGCTTCGAGGAGCTGCTGGCGCGGGTACGGCTCCGGCTGCGCACCGCCGCCCGCGCGCCCGAGGTGACGGTGCTGCGCAGCGGCGACCTGAGCCTGGACCTGCGTACGCGCCGGGCCCGGGCGGAGCAGCGCACGGTGGACCTGACGGCTCGTGAGTTCGTGCTGCTGGAGCTCTTCCTGCGGCATCCCGGGCAGGTGCTGTCGCGGGAGCAGATCCTGTCCCACGTATGGGGGTACGACTTCGACCCCGGCTCGAACATCGTGGACGTGTACGTACGGAATCTGCGGAAGAAGCTGGGCGCGCGGCGACTTGAGACGGTGCGGGGTATGGGTTACCGCCTGCCGTAGATGAGTTTTCCTTCACAGAGCGCTCATGGGGGACTCACGGCCCGTACCCAGACTGATCATCGTGACCCTCTCCCTCAGCCGGGCGGCATGGCTCGGCGGTGCGCTCGGGGTGTGCGCGCTGCTGGCCCTGCCGTCCCGGTTCCCCGGCCTCGGTGGCGAGGCGCGGCTGACCCTGGCCGTGTTCGTGCTCGCCACCGTCGCCTGGATCGCCACCCCCGTCGACGACACGTACATCGCACTCGGCGCGGGCCTCGCGCTCACCGCGACGGGGGTGATCAGCAGTGAGACCCTGTTCGCCACGCTCGGCGACGAGACGATCTGGCTGCTGATCTGCGCGTTCGTCCTGGCGGCCGCGGTCACCCGGACCGGGCTCGCGGGCCGGGCGGCGGCCTTCCTGGTCAGCGGAGCCCGGACGGTCCGCCAGCTGGTGCACCTGACCACCGCCGCGCTCGTCGTCACGTCGTTCGCCGTCCCGGCCACCTCGGGGCGGGCCGCGCTCGCGCTGCCGGTGTTCCTGGCACTGGCCAAGGTTCTGGCCGGCCGTGAGCGACTGGTGGTGATGCTGGCGCTGCTGTTCCCGACGGTGGTGCTGCTGTCCGCCGTGGCCACGCTGATCGGCGCGGGCGCGCATCTGATCACCGTCAATGTGCTGTGGGAGCAGACCGGGCAGCGGCTGGGCTTTGTGCAGTGGCTGCTGCTCGGCCTGCCGCTCGCGATCGTGTCGTCCCATCTGGCCGCCGAGGCCGTGCTGCTCACCACCACCTCGCGGGCCGACCGTCGCGGCCCGGTGCACATCACCCCCGCCGACATCGAGGCGCACTCCGCCACACCCGTCACGGGCCCGCTCTCCACCGCAGAGGCGCGCTGCGCGCTGCTGCTGGCCACCGTGGTGGTGCTGTGGTGCAGCGAGCCGCTGCACCGGGTGTCACCGGCCGTGGTCGCGCTGATCGGCGCGATCGTGGCGGCGTCGCCGGCGCTGGGGACGGTACGGCTCAAGGACGGGCTGAAGACCGTGCCGTGGCCGCTGCTGCTGTTCATGGCGGCGACGATGGCGATGGGCGTGGCCCTCGCCGATTCGGGCGCCGCGAAGTGGCTGGTGGCCGGGCTGCCGGTGCACGCGCCGCCATGGCTGTTCCTCACCGTCGTCGTGGTGGTCAGCACGGCGGCGCACCTGGTGCTCCAGTCCCGCTCGGCCCGCTCGTCGGTGCTCGTGCCGCTGGTGGTCGTGGCGGCGGCCGCGGCGGGCGTCAACCCGGTCGCCGCCGCGCTCGCCTCGACGGCTGCGGCGGGCTTCTGCCACACACTGCCCGCGTCGGCGAAGCCGGTCGCCCTCTTCTCCGACGTCCCCGACGGCGTGCCCACCTACACCCCGCGTGACCTGCTGCGGCTGTCGGCGGTGCTCGCGCCGCTCACGGCGGGCCTGGTCCTGCTGTTCGCCCTGACCGTCTGGCCGCTGCTCGGCGTGCCCGTCCTCCTGGAGACCCGCCCATGAGCCACTCGTCCCCCTCGTACCGCATCGCCGTCGCGCCCAGCGGCTTCAAGGAGTCCCTGTCCGCGCGGCAGGCCGCCGAGGCCATCGCCGAAGGGGTGCTGCGGGTCCTGCCGGACGCCGAGCTGGACCTGATCCCGCTGGTCGACGGGGGTGAGGGTACGGCGGAGGCGCTGGCCGCCGCGACGGGCGGGCGGCTGGTGTCCCGGGTGGCCACCGGCCCGCTGGGCGATCCGGTCGACACCCACTTCGCGCTCCTCGGGGACGGCTCGGCGGTGGTGGAGATGGCCGCCGTGGCGGGGCTGGCCCTGGTGCCGCGGGGCCGCCGGGACCCGGGCGCCACGACCACGTACGGCGTCGGCGAGCTGATCCGCGCCGCCCTGGACGCGGGCGCCCGGCGCGTCCTGGTCGGCTGCGGCGACTCGGGGACGTCGGACGGGGGCGCCGGCGCGCTCCAGGCGCTGGGCGTCCGGCTGCTGGACGCGGGCGGGGGCGAACTGCCGTACGGGGGGCGGGCCTTGTCCCGGCTGGCGGTCATCGACGCGAGCGGGCTCGATGCGCGGCTGGCGGAGGCCGAGCTGCTGGTGGCGTGCAACCCGTACAACGTGCTGTGCGGCGAGCGGGGCGTGGCCCGGGTCTTCGGCCCCCAGAAGGGCGCCACCCCGGCGCAGTGCGAGGAGCTGTCGGCCGCCCTGGAGCGGTGGGCGGCCGCGCTGACGGCGGCGTTCGCCCCGGGCGTGGACCTGCGCGGAGCGCCCGGCACCGGGGCGTCGGGCGGGCTGGGCGCGGGGCTCGCGGCGGTGGGCGCCCGGCTGCTCCCGCGCTTCGAGGTGCTCCTCGACGGGCTGGACCTGGGTGCCCGGCTGGGTCACGCCGACCTGGTGATCACCGGCGAGGGCGCCCTGGACGCCCAGACCGTGCGCGGCAAGGTCCCGGGCGAGGTGGCCCGGCGGGCCCGGGAGGCGGGCGTCCCGGTCCTCGCGCTGGCCGGCACGCTGGGGCCCGGGGCGCAGGACGCGGGGCTCGACGCCTACGAGTCGATCGCGCCCGGACCCGTACCTCTGTCAGAGGCCCTGGACCGTGCCGCCGAGCTGCTCGCGGACGCCGCCGAGCGGGCGCTGCGCACGGTCCTGGTGGGCACCCGGCTCAGGGCCCGTCTCCCGGACCCGGCCGGGCTCGCGTGCCCTGGCACGCGCGCTCGCGGCGTTGTCGTCGGTCGGCATGGCTCCGCCATGACTCCCTCCTCCGCCTTGCGATCACACGCACCAGACCCCGCTCCCTGATCCGGCCTGGCCCGGGAGACGGGCCCTAGCCGCGGTCGGGCACACAACGCCCGTCCTCCGTACGGTAGTTCCAGCGCGCCCCGTCCCGGACGAGCTCCTTCACGGCCCGAACGAACCGGTCGACGTGCTCGTCCGGCGTCCCCGCCCCGAAGCTGACCCGGATGGCGTTGAGCGCGGTGGTCCCGCCGTCGGGCGCGCCGCACTCGCCGACGTCCTCGCGCTCGCCGCCGAGCAGGGTGCGCACCAGCGGGTGGGCGCAGAACAGCCCGTCGCGCACCCCGATGCCGTACTCGGCGGACAGCGCCGCCGCGAAGTGCGAGCTGTTCCAGCCCTTCACGACGAACGAGATGACGCCCACGCGGGGAGCCTCGTCGCCGAACAGCGACAGCACCTTCACCTCGGGCACCTCGGCGAGCCCTTCGTGGACCTTGCCGATCAAGTGCTGCTCGCGCGCCACGAGGGCGTCGAACCCGGCCTCGGTGAGCGCCTTGCAGGCGGAGGCGATGGCGTACACGCCGATGACGTTCGGCGAGCCGGCCTCGTGGCGGGCGGCGGTGGTGTGCCACTCGACGTCCACCCCGCCGTCGGCGCGCCGCGCCACCTTGCGGGAGGCGCCGCCGCCGGCCAGGTACGGCTCGGCGTCCTTCAGCCAGTCGGCGCGTCCGGCGAGGACGCCGGAGCCGAACGGGGCGTACAGCTTGTGCCCGGAGAACGCCACCCAGTCGACGTCCAGCTCCCGTACGGAGAGGGGGTGGTGGGGGGCGAGCTGCGCGGCGTCCAGGACGATGCGGGCGCCGTGGGCGTGGGCGGCGGCGGCCAGCTCCCGCACGGGCCACAGCTCACCGGTGACGTTGGACGCGCCGGTGACGCAGACCAGGGCGGGGCCGTAGGGCTCCCGGTCGGCGAGCGCCCGTTCCAGCGTCTCGACCGCCTGACCGGGCGTACGGGGCGCGTTGAGGTAGGTGACCCGCGCGTCCCTCCAGGGCAGCAGCGAGGCGTGGTGCTCGGTCTCGAAGACGAACACCTGGCAGCCGGCGGGCAGGGCCCCGGCCAGCAGGTTCAGCGAGTCGGTCGTCGACCGGGTGAAGACCACCTGGTCGCTCTCGCGGCAGTCCAGGAACTCCGACACCGCGGCGCGGCTGTTCTCGAACAGGTCGGTCGACAGCTGCGACAGGTACCCGGCACCCCGGTGCACGCTGCCGTAGTACGGCGCGTACGCGGCCACGTCGTCCCAGACCCGCTGGAGGGCCGGCGCGCTGGCGGCGTAGTCGAGCGCGGCGTACGTGACCTCGCCCCCGGTGACGAGCGGCACGGTGACGTCCCGTCCCAGGACGGGCAGCGGGGCACAAACGGACCGGTCGGCGGCGATGGTGGTGACGGACATGGCGAACTCCCGTACGAAGCAGGCGAATTCCGGGTGCGCGGACGCGTCGGAGACGTCACGGTGCGGTGCGCGAACACCGGAAAAGGGGGAAAAAGGGGGTACCGAAGAAGGGGCGATACGCCCTATCGCATTCGCTTGCTCACGAGACTGCTCCCTTGAGGACCAGGACCCCAGGGTGTGCAGGGGTCCGCGCTTGCCGCAGACCTCGCTGCCTGCGACCTGGTCTTCACCCGGGGCACCCCGCCACGGACGGAGGGTTGCCGGACAGCGGGCCGGGGCCGTAGTCGCTGTCACTCATGACCTTGAAAGGCATCTTGCCATACGTCTCGACATGCGCAAGGCGCAGTCCGGCATCCGGGACTGCGCCTTGCGTCACACGCCTGGCGTCACACTCAGCGGTGGCTGGCCGCCACCCACCGCTCCAGCACCGCCCGCGCCGCGCCGGAGTCGATCGCCTCGGCCGCCTTCGCCAT
Organism: Streptomyces sp. CB03238; assembly: GCF_002099185.1. NCBI lineage: Bacteria > Bacillati > Actinomycetota > Actinomycetes > Kitasatosporales > Streptomycetaceae > Streptomyces > Streptomyces sp. CB03238. Next base: position 107,274 of record NZ_NBCN01000004.1, read on the forward strand.
GCCCGCCCGGATCTGCTCGGCCAGCGGCGCGTCCGACGGTTCCAGGGCCACCAGCGCCGCCGCCGCGTTGAGCAGCACCGCGTCCCGTACCGGCCCGGTCTCGCCGGCCAGCAGCCGGCGCGCCACGTCCGCGTTGTACGAGGCGTCCGCGCCGCGCAGCGCTTCCACCGGCACCAGGTCGATGCCCACGTCGCGGGGGTCGAACGCCTCCTCGCGCACCGCGCCGTCCCGGACGACCCACACCTTCGAGGTGGCCGTGGTGGTCAGCTCGTCCAGTCCGTCGTCGCCGCGGAACACCAGGGCGGAGGAGCCGCGCTCGGCGAGCACCCCGGCCATGATCGGCGCCATCCGCGCGTCGGCGACGCCGGTCGCCTGGGCCTTCACCCGCGCGGGGTTGGTCAGCGGCCCGAGGAAGTTGAACGTGGTGCGGATGCCGAGCTCCTTGCGGGCCGCCGCCACATGGCGCAGCGCCGGGTGGAACCTCACCGCGAAGCAGAAGGTGATGCCCGCCTCCTCAGCGACCTCGGCGACCCGCCGGGGGGTGAGGTCCAGGTTGACGCCGAGCTTCTCCAGCACGTCGGAGGAGCCGGAGGCGGAGGACGCGGCGCGGTTGCCGTGCTTGACGACCTTGGCGCCCGTACCGGCGACGACGATCGCCGACATGGTGGAGATGTTGACGGTCTTGGCACCGTCGCCGCCCGTGCCGACGAGGTCGACGGACGGGCCGGGCACCTCGATGAGGTTGGCGTGCGCGTACATGGCGCGGACGAGGCCGGAGATCTCCTCGACGGTCTCGCCCTTCGCCCGCAGCGCGACCGCGAAGCCGGCGATCTGGGCGTCGGTGGCCTCGCCGCGCATGATGTGGTCCATCGCCCACGCCGTGTCGTCGGCGCTACGGTCGCGGCCCTCCAGCAGGGCGTTCAGCACCTCGGGCCAGGAACGACCCGCCGAGCTCGGTCCTCCAGCGGGTTGCACAGCGCTCATGGTCGCTCCTGGTGTCCGTACGTACAGGGATGACCACAGCCTATCGAGACGCAGGGACGGCAAAGAGCCCCGTCCGGTGAATGGACGGGGCTCGATGCGGTGTGGCGACCTTCTGGGGCCCCCCGGGGCGAAGCCCCAGGGGGAAGGTGATCAGTGGTGGCCGTGGCCGCTCGTGATCTCCTTGTACTCCTCGACGGTGGCCTTGGGGATCTGGTTCCCCTCGGCGAAGTAGCCCTTGCTGAGCTTGGCGCGGAGCTGCTGCATGCGCGACGGCTTGCGCTCGACGCCGTTCTCGTCGACCGTCGGGCCGATCTCGGCCGGCGTGTACTGCTCGTGCGTGGTGAGCGCGTGCAGCTGGGCCTGGCTGAGGGGCTCGTGGATCTCGACGAACTCGCCGTGCGGCAGGCGCTTGATGATGCCGGACTCACGGCCGTGCAGCACCTTGTCGCGGTCGCGCCGCTGGAGACCCAGGCAGATCCGCTTGGTGACGATGAACGCGATGACCGGGCCGACGAAGAAGAAGATCCGGACGAACCACGTGATCGCGTTGATCGACAGGTGGAAGTGGGTGGCGAAGATGTCATTGCCACCACCGACCAGCATGATCATGTAGGCGGTGATCCAGGCGACCCCGAGAGCGGTCCGGGTCGGCGCGTTGCGCGGCCGGTCCAGCAGGTGGTGCTCCCGCTTGTCACCGGTGATCCACGCCTCGATGAACGGGTAGACCGCGATCGCCACGAGCATGACGCCGAAGAGGACCAGCGGGATGAACACACCCAGGACGAGCGTGTGGCCCCACAGGTTGATCTCCCAGCCCGGCATCACACGGATCAGGCCCTCGGCGAAGCCCATGTACCAGTCGGGCTGGGCGCCGGTGGACACCTGGTCCGGGCGATAGGGGCCCATGGTCCAGATCGGGTTGATGGTGAACAGGGCGGAGATGACCGCGATGACACCGAAGACCAGGAAGAAGAAGCCTCCGGCCTTGGCCATGTAGACCGGCAGCAGCGGCATGCCGACGACGTTCTTGTTCGTCCGGCCGGGGCCGGGGAACTGCGTGTGCTTGTGGTAGAAGACCAGGATCAGGTGTGCCACCACGAGGCCGAGCATGATGCCCGGCAGCAGCAGGATGTGGATCGAGTAGAACCGGGCCACCATGTCGTGGCCGGGGAACTCCCCACCGAACAGGAACATCGAGATGTACGTGCCGACGATCGGCGTGGCCAGGATCGCGCCCTGCGTGAAGCGGACACCGGTGCCGGAGAGCAGGTCGTCCGGCAGCGAGTAACCGGTGAAGCCGGTGAACATGCCGAGGACGAACAGCAGGAAGCCGAACAGCCAGTTGACCTCACGCGGCTTGCGGAACGCGCCGGTGAAGAAGACGCGCATCATGTGCACGAACATGCCGGCGATGAAGATCAGCGCGGCCCAGTGGTGGATCTGCCGGATGAGCAGCCCACCGCGGACGTCGAAGCTGATGTCCAGGGTCGAGGCGTACGCCTCGGTCATCCGGATGCCCTGGAGCGGCACGTACGAGCCGTGGTACTCGATCTCGTTCATGCTCGGGTGGAAGAACAGCGTCAGATACACACCCGTGAGGATGATGATCAGGAAGCTGTAGAGGCAGATCTCACCCAGCATGAAGGACCAGTGGTCCGGGAAGATCTTCCGCATGTTGGCCTTGGCCAGGCCGTAGATGCCCAGCCGGCCGTCGGCCCAGTCGGCCACCCGCTCGCCGGCGGGCGCCTTCCGCTTGCTGTCCGTTGCGGTCGTGGTACTCATCCGCGCTCCCAGAATGCAGGGCCGACGGGCTCGTCGAAGTCGCCGAGCGCCTCGAGGAAGCCCTTGTCGTTCACGCCGATCCGCAGCTGCGGGAGGGCGTGACCGGCGGGGCCGAAGATGACGCGGGCGCCGTCGGAGAGGTCGAAGGTGGACTGGTGGCACGGGCAGAGGACGTGGTGCGTCTGCTGCTCGTACAGGGAGATCGGGCAGCCCACGTGGGTGCAGATCTTGGAGAAGGCCACGATGCCCTCGTGCGACCACTCGAGCTCGCGCTTGTCCTTGATGTCCTCCGGCTGGATCCGGACGATCATCAAGGCGGCCTTGGCGATCTCGTTGTTGAACTCGTGGTCGCTCTCCTCCAGGCCCTCGGGCATGGCGAAGGTGAGCGAGCCCACCGCGACGTCCTCGGGACGCAGCGGCTCGTGCGTGTTCATGTTGATGAGCTGCTTGCCCCTGGACCACGCCGTGTGGAACAGCTTCTTCTCGGGCAGCGGGCCCAGCTCGCGCAGCAGCACCACACCGGAGAGCGGCACCATGGCCAGCGCGCCGAACATGGTGTTGCGGATCAGCTTGCGCCGGCCGAGCGCCGACTCGCGTGCGCCGTCCGCGAAGTCCGCCATGACCTTGGCCTTGACCTCGGGCGTCGCCTCGATGGCGTGCCGGTCGTCGGCCATCTCCTCGTCGGACATCAGGGTGCGGGCCCAGTGGACCGCTCCCGCGCCGATGCAGAAGAGCGCGAGGCCCAGCGTCAGGCCGAGCGACAGGTTGGTCGCGCTGACGTGACCCAGCGGCCAGACATAGACGATCTTGTCGACCGGGAAGATCACGAACGAGGCGATGAAGCCGATCGTGGCCAGCATCGACACCGTGAACAGCAGGGCGACCGTGCGCTCGGACCGCTTGGCGGCCCGCTCGTCGATGTCCTGGATACGCGGCTTGTGGGGCGGCAGCCCCGGGTCGGCGAACGGGTTCTCGGCTACCGCCGTGCCGTGCGCGGTGTCCTGCTCGCTCGGCAGGCTCTCCTTGGAAATCTCTTGGCTACTCATGACTTCTTGGCCTTAGCGGTGTGGGCCGCGACCCAGACGGCGACAGCGATCAGCGAACCCAGACCGAAGATCCACCCGAAGAGACCCTCGCTGACGGGGCCGACGCCGCCCAGCGCGAAGCCGCCGGGAGTCGCGGTCCTGTCGTCGTTCACGGCCCGGACGTACGCGATGATGTCCTTCTTCTCCTGCTCCGGCATCGTGGTGTCGGGGAAGGACGGCATGTTCTGCGGGCCGGTCTGCATGGCCTCGTAGAGGTGCTTCGGGCTCACGTCGTCGAGGGGCGGCGCGAACTTGCCGTGCGTCAGGGCGCCCCCCGCACCGGTGAAGTTGTGGCACTGGGCGCAGTTGGTGCGGAACAGGTCGCCACCACGGGCGATGTCCGCGCCTTCGGGGCTGTACTGCTTCTCGGTCGGCGTGATCGGACCGGCGCCGAGGGACGCGACGTACGCGGCGAGCTGGTCGATCTCGGCCTGCGTGTAGATGTTCCTCTTCTCCGGCACCTGGGCGCCGGGCTGCTGCGCCGGCATACGACCGGTGCCGACCTGGAAGTCCACGGCTGCGGAGCCGACGCCGACCAGGCTCGGGCCGTCAGTGGTTCCCTGACCGCCGGTTCCGTGGCAGCTGGCGCAGCCGACGGAGTAGAGCTTCTTGCCCTCCTCGATGGCGAGGGACTGGGCGGTTTCGTCTGCCTGCGCCTTGCCCGCGGGCGCGAACGCGGCGTACAGCCCCCCAGTGGCCGCCAGCGCGAGGAGTAGGACGACGACCGCCGCCAGCGGATGGCGTCGTCGTGCGGAGAGCTTTTTCACGGATTACCCCGGTGTCAGGATCTTCTGCGTCGATGCTTGCTGGATGTGTCGGGTGTACCTGTCGAGGTACGGCCCCGATTACTTGATCATGTAGATCGTGGCGAAGAGGCCGATCCAGACGACATCGACGAAGTGCCAGTAGTAGGACACGACGATGGCGGCGGTTGCCTGCTCGTGAGTGAATCTCCTGGCCGCGTACGTACGGCCGAGGACCAGCAGGAAGGCGATGAGACCGCCCGTCACGTGCAGGCCGTGGAAGCCGGTCGTCAGGTAGAACACGGAGCCGTACGGGTCGGACGAGAGCGAGAGGCCCTCGTGCTTGACCAGCTCGGTGTACTCGAAGACCTGGCCTCCGATGAAGATCGCACCCATCACGAACGTGATGATGAACCACGCCCGGAGCTTCTTCACATCGCCCCGCTCGGCGGCGAACACGCCGAGCTGGCAGGTGAGTGAGGAGAGCACCAGGATCGTGGTGTTGGTCGCCGAGAACGGGAAGTTCAGCAGGTCGGCTTTCTCTGACCAGAACTCGGCACCCGTCACCGATCGCAGGGTGAAGTACATCGCGAAGAGGGCCGCGAAGAACATCAGCTCGGAACTCAGCCAGATGATGGTTCCGACGCTGGTGAGGTTCGGCCGATTGACCGACGGGTGCGCGTGCCCGGTTTCTACTGTCGTTGCTGTCGCCACGACCGACATTATGTCGGTCGCTTATCCCGCCCTCACTCCGGGGGGTGCCGTTCGGTGTGTTGGTGCGCTCTGTCCAGCCCGAACGGCCCATCGCGGCGACCGTCGAAGGCATGTCCGAACCGGTGTGGAGCGGGGGTGGACAGGAGTAGCATCCGGCCCATCGGTACCTGCCTTCCTGCCCATGCCGCCGACGTACTCGGAGGAACAATGCAGTCGAGCGCCACCGTCCTGGTCTACAGCGACGACGCCAACACCCGTGCGCAGGTGCGGCTGGCGGCCGGCCGCAGGCCCGCGCCCGACGTTCCGCCGGTCGAGTACATCGAGTGCGCGACGCTCCCGGCCGTGCTGGACCAGCTGGACAAGGGCGGCATCGACGTCTGCGTACTGGACGGCGAGGCGGTGCCGGCGGGCGGCATGGGGGTGTGCCGGCAGATCAAGGACGAGGTCTTCCACTGCCCGCCCGTGCTGCTGCTCATCGGCCGCCCCCAGGACGCCTGGCTGGCCACCTGGAGCCGCGCGGACGCCGCGGTGACCCTCCCGGTCGACCCGGTGGAGCTCGCGGACTCCCTGGCGGCCCTGCTGCGCAGCCGCCTGGCTGTGGAGGCGTGACTCTTTCAGGGCTCGGTTCTCCCCCCTGCCTTCGGCGGGGGGAACCCCATTTCGGCACACTCGCCTCAAAGAGCCGGGCGGAGCCGTAGGGCATCGGTGCGGGGGGCGTCGGCGCGGGCGGCGCTGCCCGCCTGCCACTTGTCCCAGGGCAGGTTCCAGTCGCCGAAGCCATTGCCGAAGTGGTCCATCTCCTTGCCGGCGCTGTTGATGACCCGGACGAGGTCGCCGGGGCGGACGTTCTCGTAGAACCAGGCGGCGTTGCTGGTGGACATGCCGGTGCAGCCGTGGCTGACGTTGGCGTACCCCTGTGAGCCGACGGACCAGGGCGCGGCGTGGACGTATTCGCCGCTCCATGTCACCCGGGTGGCGTAGTAGACCGGCAGGTCGTACGACTCACTGCTGCCCGCCGCGATGCCGACGGTGGTGCTGCGCATCCGTACGAAGTACTCCTTGCCGAGCACCACTTTGATGCCGTTACGGGTGGAGAAGCCCGGCTTTCCGGTGGTCACCGGAATGGTGTTGATCACCTTTCCGTTGCGCTTGACCACCATGTGGTGGCCGGCCGCGTCGGTGATGGCCTCGACGCGGTCGCCGATGCTGAGGTTCAGGGGCTTGGCGGAGCCGCCGTAGAGGTCGCCCGTGACCTTCACGCCCGCGAGGTTGCCCGTGACGGTGACGGACGCGCCGACGGGCCAGTACTCCTTCGGGCGATAGTGCAGCTTCTTGTCGTCGACCCAGTACCAGGAGCCCGTGACGGCGGGCGTGGAGCGGACCTTGAGGGAGCGTTCGACGGCGGCGCGGCCCTCCCTGGTGGTGACCGGGGCGCTGAGTTCCGCCGTGAGGGGCTGCCCGACGCCGTACTTGCCCGCCTCCGGGCCGAATTTCACGTTCAGGAGCCGTTTGGCGGGCGCGGTCTCGAAAGTCAGCGTACGGGCGCCAGGAGCGCCCTTGCGGTCCTCCGTGGCGACCCTGACGGTGTAGCGGGTGCCGGCCACCAGAGGAGCCGTGGAGCGCCAGCGGCTGCCGTCGGCGGAGAGTTCGCCCGCGAGGTAGTGGCCGGCCGTGTCGACGGCTGTGACGTCCGTGATGCGGCCGTCCTTGCCCTTGGCGGTGACTTCGAGGGGCTTGTCGAGAGCCGCCTTGGCGGTGCCGGACGGGGTGTTGAACCCCACCTGGCGGGCCGCGTCGTACGGCTCCGCCGACAGGGGGTGGCCGTCCGGGCCGCCGCACGCGGTCGCGCTCGCGCCGGTGACGGCGACCAGCAGGATGCAGCTTATGGCGGTGCGCATGCGGGGCGTGTTGCTCATAACCACACCGTAGGAAGGTATGCCCACAGTGGCACGCGGGATGACTCCGAACGGATGACCACAAACGGGGGCCCGGCAACCTCCGTACGGAGGTTGCCGGGCCCCTGCGTCCGAGCGACGGACCTACTGGTTCTGGTTCTCGCCCCGGTAGTACTCGAAGACCCATCCCCACAGACCGATCAGGATCAGCGGGGCGGAGAAGTACAGGAGCCACCAGCCCAGCGCGATGGCCAGGAAGGCGAACGCACCACCGATCGCCAGGGAGAGCGGCTGCCAGCTGTGCGGCGAGAAGAAGCCGACCTCACCGGCCTCGTCCGCGACGTCGGCCTCCTTGTCGTCCTGGGCCATGGCGTCCACTCGCCGGGCCGTGAAGGCCAGGTAGTAGCCGATCATGATCGCCAGGCCGAAGGCCAGGAACAGCGCCGTCGTACCGGCCGGCTCCTTCGACCACACGCCATAGAGGATCGCCATGGCGAGGATGAAGATGCCCAGCCAGATGAACATCTTGCCCTGGATCTTCACTTGCCGACCTCCTTGCCACCGAACAGCGCGGTGTCCTTCTGCCCGTGGTTCTCGAGCTGGCCGACAGCGGCGATCTCAGGGTGATGCAGGTCGAAGGCCGGGGATTCCGAGCGGATGCGCGGCAGCGTGAGGAAGTTGTGCCGCGGCGGCGGGCAGGAGGTCGCCCACTCCAGCGAACGGCCGTAGCCCCACGGGTCGTCGACCTCGACCTTCTTGCCGTACTTGGCGGTCTTCCAGACGTTGTAGAAGAACGGCAGGATCGACAGGCCCAGCAGGAACGAGGCGATCGTGGAGATCGTGTTCAGCAGGGTGAAGCCGTCGGCGGCGAGGTAGTCCGCGTAACGGCGCGGCATGCCCTCGGCACCGAGCCAGTGCTGCACCAGGAACGTGCCGTGGAAGCCGATGAACAGCGTCCAGAACGTGATCTTGCCGAGGCGCTCGTCCAGCATCTTGCCCGTGAACTTCGGCCACCAGAAGTGGAATCCGGCGAACATCGCGAAGACCACGGTGCCGAAGACGACGTAGTGGAAGTGCGCGACGACGAAGTACGAGTCGGAGACGTGGAAGTCCATCGGGGGCGAGGCCAGGATGACGCCGGTCAGACCACCGAAGGTGAAGGTGACCAGGAAGCCGATCGTCCAGAGCATCGGTGTCTCGAAGGACAGTGAGCCCTTCCACATGGTGCCGATCCAGTTGAAGAACTTCACACCGGTCGGTACCGCGATCAGGAAGGTCATGAAGGAGAAGAACGGCAGCAGCACACCGCCTGTGACGTACATGTGGTGCGCCCACACCGTCACGGACAGACCGGCGATCGCGATGGTCGCCGCGATCAGACCGATGTAGCCGAACATCGGCTTGCGGCTGAAGACCGGGATGATCTCCGAGACGATGCCGAAGAACGGCAGGGCGATGATGTACACCTCTGGGTGGCCGAAGAACCAGAAGAGGTGCTGCCACAGCAGCGGGCCACCATTGGCCGCGTCGAACACATGGGCGCCGAACTTGCGGTCGGCCTCCAGCGCGAAGAGCGCGGCGGCCAGCACCGGGAAGGCGAGCAGGACCAGCACACCGGTCAGCAGCACGTTCCACGTGAAGATCGGCATCCGGAACATCGTCATGCCGGGCGCGCGCATGCAGATGATCGTGGTGATGAAGTTGACCGAGCCGAGGATCGTGCCGAAGCCGGAGAAGGCCAGACCCATGATCCACATGTCGGCGCCGATACCCGGCGAGCGGACGGCGTCCGACAGCGGGGCGTAGGCGAACCAGCCGAAGTCGGCCGCACCCTGGGGGGTGAGGAAGCCGGCCACCGCGATGATCGAGCCGAAGAGGTACAGCCAGTACGCGAACATGTTCAGCCGCGGGAACGCCACATCGGGCGCGCCGATCTGCAGCGGCATGATCCAGTTGGCGAATCCGGCGAACAGCGGCGTCGCGAACATCAGCAGCATGATCGTGCCGTGCATCGTGAACGCCTGGTTGAACTGCTCGTTCGACATGATCTGCGTACCCGGACGGGCCAGCTCGGCGCGCATGAAGAGCGCCAGCAGACCGCCGATGCAGAAGAAGGCGAACGACGTGACCAGGTAGAGCGTGCCGATCGTCTTGTGGTCGGTGGTGGTCAGCCACTTCACGACCACACCACCGGGGTGCCTGCGCCGCACGGGCAGTTCGTTCTCGTACGGCTCACGCGAGCCGTCGGCTGCCGTGGCGGCACCCTGAGGTTCGTTGAGGATGCTCACAGTTGGTTGCTCTCCGAGTTCCTGGCCGAGTCGGTGATCTCCATGCCCGCCGGGATGTAACCCGTCTGACCCTTCTCGGCCAGCTCCTTCAGGTGCTGCTGGTAGCGCTCCGGCGAGACGACCTTGACGTTGAAGAGCATCCGGGAGTGGTCGACGCCGCACAGCTCGGCGCACTTGCCCTTGAAGGTGCCCTCCTCCGTCGCGGTCACCTCGAAGACGTTCACGTTGTGACCGGGGAAGACGTCCTGCTTGAACAGGAAGGGGACGACCCAGAACGAGTGGATGACGTCACGGGAGGTCAGGATGAACCGGACCTTCTCGCCCTTCGGCAGCCACAGGGTCGGGCCGGGGTTGCCGTTCTGCGGATTCCGCGTGCCCGGGATGCCGTAGTCGTAGACGCCCTCGGCCCCCTGCGGGAACTGCTTCTGGTACTTGTCAGGAATGACGGCGAGTTCCTTGGCGGGCGCGGTGCCCGTGTCGGCCTTGCCGTCGACGTTCTCGATGTAGTTGAAGCCCCAGCTCCACTGGTAGCCGACCACGCTGATGGTGTGGGCCGGCTTGTTGGAGAGAGCCAGGAGCTTCGACTCGTCGCGCGCGGTGAAGTAGAAGAGCACCGAGACGATGATGAGCGGGGTCACCGTGTACAGCGCCTCGATGGGCATGTTGTACCGGGTCTGCGGAGGAACCTCGACCTTGGTGCGGCTGCGCCGGTGGAAGATGACGCTCCACAGGATCAGGCCCCAGACGAGGACGCCCGTGACGAGCGCAGCCGCCCACGAGCCCTGCCACAGGGAGAGGATCCGGGGAGCCTCCTCCGTCACTGGGGTGGGCATTCCAAGGCGGGGAAAGTCCTTGTATGTGCAACCGGTGGCGGTCGCCAGGATCAGGCCCGCAGTCAGCACCTGCGGCAGCTTCCGCCGCATCGGGCGCCGCGACGAGCGGTCGGAGCCGTTGGGACTCACGTAGCGCCTTCCCGAGAGTCTCGCCCGCGCGGTCGGCTGCGGCCGTCACGCTGGTCGGTCGCCGGCCCTGACGCGGGCAGGGGTTTGGATGTTTATGCGGACCAAACCCTACTGGACGCTATTTGGGGTCGCGCGGGGAGGGTGCCCAACGCGCCGCAGGGCCCCTCTTTCGGGGAAGCGGGCCCGGTTCCCGGGCGCCTGTTCGACGTGTCGGCGGCCGCCGGCCGCCGCGCGCTCCGGGGGCGGATGGGCCTCCGGGGCGGGGAGCCCTGGAGTCGGCGAGAGGTTCGGGAGTTGGCGGGGCGCCGTGGAGTCGGCGGGATGTCCCGGAGTTGGCGGGGCGCCGCGGAATGGGCGGGGTGCCCCGGCGTTGGCGGGGCGCCGCGGAGTTAGCGTGGAGGCGTGCCCTACTTCGATGCCGCTTCGTCCGCCCCCCTCCACCCGGTCGCCCGCCAGGCCCTGCAGGCCTCGCTGGACGAGGGGTGGGCCGATCCCGCCCGGCTGTACCGGGAGGGGAGGCGGGCGCGGTTGCTGCTGGACGCGGCGCGGGAGGCGGCCGCGGAGGCGGTGGGGTGCCGTCCCGACGAGCTCGTGTTCACCCCCTCGGGGACGCGGGCGGTTCACACCGGGGTTGCCGGGGCGCTCGCCGGGCGCCGGCGGGTGGGGCGGCATCTGGCCGTGTCGGCGGTGGAACACTCGTCCGTGCTCCACGCGGCGGCCGCGCACGAGGCGGACGGCGGGGCGGTGACCGAGGTGCCGGTGGACCGCGCCGGGCGGGTGGCGCCGGACGCGTACGCCGCCGCGCTGCGGGACGATACTGCGCTCGCCTGCCTCCAGTCGGCCAACCACGAGGTGGGCACCGAGCAGCCGGTGGCCGAGGTGGCCCGGGCGTGCCGGGAGGCGGGGGTGCCGCTGCTGGTGGACGCCGCGCAGTCGCTGCCCTGGGCGCCGGTGGCGGGCGATTGGTCACTGCTCACGGCAAGTGCCCATAAATGGGGCGGCCCCGCGGGGGTCGGGCTGCTGGTGGTACGCAAGGGTGTGCGGTTCGCACCCCAAGGCCCGGCGGACGAGCGCGAGTCGGGCCGGGCGGCCGGGTTCGAGAACATCCCGGGGATTGTGGCCGCGGCCGCCTCGCTGCGGGCGGTGCGCGCCGAGGCCGAGGCGGAGGCCGGGCGGCTGCGCGAGCTGGTGGAGCGGATCCGGATGCGGGTGCCGCAGCTGGTGCCGGACGTGGAGGTGGTCGGCGATCCGGTGCGACGGCTGCCCCATCTGGTGACGTTCTCGTGTCTCTATGTCGACGGGGAGGCTCTGCTGCACGAGTTGGACCGGTCCGGTTTCTCCGTTTCCTCCGGTTCGTCGTGTACGAGTTCCACGCTGACGCCCAGCCATGTCCTGCGCGCCATGGGCGTGCTGTCGGAGGGCAACGTCCGGGTGTCGCTGCCGTTCGGCACGGCGGAGGCGGACGTGGACCGGTTCCTGGAGGTGCTGCCGGGCGTGGTGGCCGGGATCCGCGAGCGGTTCGGCGCGCCGGCCGCCACGCCCACGACCGGGGGCGGGGAGTCGCTGGTGGTGGACGCGCTCGGCAGGCGGTGCCCGATCCCGGTGATCGAGCTGGCCAAGATCTTCGGCGACGTCCCGGTCGGCGGCACCGTGACCGTCCTCTCCGACGACGAGGCGGCCCGCCTCGACATCCCGGCGTGGTGCGAGATGCGCGGCCAGGAGTACATCGGCGAGCACCCGGTGGACCAGGGCACGGCCTACGTGGTACGCCGCCTGACCTGACACGACCCGACCCGGCGTCCGGCCCCACCCAGCCGGGGTCGCCGCCCGGCCCACCGACCCGCACCCGGGCTCGCCGAGAACAGGCACCGCCCCTGTCCCGTTGTGCCCACCCTCCCCCAAGCTCTCGGCTTCGCTCGAACAGGGGGGACCCCCACGCCCTGCGGGACGATTGCCCACAACGGAGGGTGGGCCCAGCGGGGCGGTGGGCCGCGACGGGGGGCCGGGCCGGTGGCCGGTGGCCGGTTACGCCAGGTGCGCCTGGACCTCGGCCGCGGCCTCGTGCCCGTACGCCTTGGTGAAGCGGTCCATGAAGTGGGCCCGGCTCAGGGTGTACTCCTGGGTGCCGAGCGTCTCGATGACGAGCGTGGCCAGCATGCAGCCGACCTGCGCGGCGCGCTCCAGGCCGACGCCCCAGGACAGGCCGGACAGGAAGCCGGCGCGGAACGCGTCGCCGACACCCGTCGGGTCGACCTTGGCCTCCTCCTCCGGGCAGCCCACCTCGATGACCGGCCCGCCGACGCTCTCGATGCGTACCCCGCGCGAGCCCAGGGTGGTGACGCGGTGGCCCACCTTGGAGAGGATCTCCGCCTCGGTCCAGCCGGTCTTGGACTCGATGAGCCCCTTCTCGTACTCGTTGGAGAAGAGGTACGTCGCCCCCTCCAGGAGCGTACGGATCTCGTCGCCGCCCATGCGGGCGATCTGCTGCGAGAAGTCGGCGGCGAACGGGATGGCGCGGGTCTTGCACTCCTCGGTGTGGCGGAGCATCGCCTCCGGGTCGTCCGCGCCGATCAGGACCAGGTCGAGGCCGCCGACCCGGTCGGCCACGGCCTGCAGCTCGATCAGGCGGGCCTCGCTCATGGCGCCGGTGTAGAAGGAGCCGATCTGGTTGTGGTCGGCGTCCGTGGTGCAGACGAAGCGCGCGGTGTGCAGGACCTCGGAGATCCGTACGGAGCCGGTGTCCACACCGTGGCGGTCGAGCCAGGCGCGGTACTCGTCGAAGTCGGAGCCCGCCGCACCGACCAGGACGGGGCGGGTGCCGAGCTGCCCCATGCCGAAGCAGATGTTGGCCGCCACCCCTCCCCTGCGTACATCGAGGTTGTCGACCAGGAAGGAGAGGGAGACCGTGTGCAGCTGATCCGCGACCAACTGGTCGGCGAATCGGCCGGGGAAGGTCATGAGGTGGTCGGTGGCGATGGAGCCGGTGACTGCGATACGCACGGCTGGGCGCTCCTGCGGGAAGGTGGAGTTGACAGTTCACGCTACCCGGTCGAGGGCCCCTCCACATGCGAAAACTACCCGATAGTAGGTCTTTTTCGGTCGGCTCTCGCGTGCGTACGGTGCGCTCATGGCGAAGTACAGCGTTCCACGTGAGCAGCACGAGTCCGAGTTGAGCCTGGTCCAGCTGCGCGGGGACAGCGCGCGCATGGTTCCGCACTGGGTGGCTCCGGCGGAGGCGGCGCCCGCGCCCGTGTCGCCGGCCCTGATCCATGGCGTGGTCGTTCCACCCGCCTCCGCCCGGCTGATCGACGCCACCCCGGAGTACGGCGTCTGAGGGAACCGTGCGCTCCCCCGCTCCGTCCCACGGGTGTCTCCCGTAAAGGGACCACGGCGTACGAAGGAGCATTGCGGTGAGCAGTACGGAGCCGGCCAAAGAGCCGACACAGGACAGCCCTCGCCGGAGGCGTTCGCCGCTCGTCGTCGCCTCGGTGGCGGCAGCGGTGCTGCTCGCCGGGGGCGGCGGCGCGTACTTCGCCACGGTGGCGTCGGACGGTGACGACCGGCCCGGCGGTGTTCCCGCGGCCGACGGCAAGCAGCCGCCGCCGCTGGCCCTGGACGGTCACACCGAGAGCGGTGCGGGGCCGGGGATCGCGCCCGGTGAACCGGACCCGAACGGGGTGGTCTACCGGGCCGCCGGCACGCTGCCGAAGGGCCCGGAGTCGGCGCACGTGTACCGGCCGGAGGGCGCGGTCGGCGCGGCCGAGGTGGCCCGGCTGGCCAAGGCGCTGGGCGTCGAGGGCACGCCCAAGGCGGCCGGTTCGGCGTGGAAGGTGGGGCCGGACAAGGACGGCTCGGGTGCGACCCTCCAGGTGGAGCGGCAGGCGCCGGGCGTGTGGACGTTCGGGACGGCGCCGGTCGGGGACAACTGCCTGAAGGGCAAGGAGTGCCCCACGGGCGGGCAGCCCCAGGGCGGCGGGCAGCCGGTGAGCGAGGCGGCCGCGAAGAAGGCGGCGGCCCCGGTCCTGGAGGCGCTGGACCAGCAGGGCGCCGAGCTGGACGCCACGCAGCTGATGGGTGCGGTACGGGTGGTCAACGCGGACCCGGTCGTGGGCGGGCTGCCGACGTACGGCTGGTCGACCGGCATCCAGGTGGACGCGGACGGCTCGGTCAGCGGCGGCAGCGGGCGGCTGAAGGCGCCGGCGGAGAGCCACGAGTATCCGGTGATCGGCGCGGCGGAGGCGCTGAAGCTGCTGAACGCCGGGGCCGGTGACGGCCGGGTCGGCATCGGCGGGGGCATCGGCGGGTGCGCCACGCCCGCGCCGCTGGAGGACTCCGGGACGAAGCCGGCCGCCCCGTGCAAGCCGGAGCCCGGCTCCACGGCGAAGGAGACCGTGACCGTCTCCAGGGCGGTCTTCGGGCTGGCGGCCCACTACACGGCGGGGCGCCCGGCGCTCGTACCGTCGTGGCTGTTCGAGGTGGCCCCGAAGGGCGACGCGCGGCCGTTCACGATCACGTACCCGGCGGTGGCGCCCAAGCACCTGGCGCCCGCACCGGCCCCTGCGACGCCGACGCCGGCTCCGACGACGCCGGGGGTCCCGGAGACGCCCGGGACCGGGAAGGCTCCGCGGCAGGTCGAGTCGTACAGCCTGGACGGGAAGATCCTGACGGCGCGCTTCTGGGGCGGGGTGTGCAGCAAGTACACCGTCGAGGCCGAGCAGAGCGGTACCCAGGTGAAGCTGAAGGTGGTGGAGACGCCGATCGAGCCGGGCCGGGTGTGCATCCTCATCGCGAAGGAGCTGACCGGGACGGTGACGCTGGACGAGCCACTGGGCGACCGGCAGGTCGTGGACGCGGCGAGCGGTGAGCGGGTGCCGCGGAGGTAGGTCCTGGACGCGGCGGTAGGTCCTGGACGCGGACGCGGAAAAAGGCGGCGGCCCCGGGGATGGTCCGGGGCCGCCGCCTTGCGTGTCCAGCCGCTGCTTCAGCTGAACGAGTCGCCGCAGGCGCAGGAGCCGCTGGCGTTGGGGTTGTCGATGGTGAAGCCCTGCTTCTCGATCGTGTCGACGAAGTCGATGGAGGCGCCGCCCAGGTACGGGGCGCTCATGCGGTCGGTGACGACCTTGACGCCGTTGAAGTCCTTGACGACGTCGCCGTCGAGCGAACGCTCGTCGAAGAAGAGCTGGTAACGCAGGCCGGAGCAGCCGCCGGGCTGAACGGCGACGCGCAGTGCCAGGTCGTCGCGGCCTTCCTGGTCGAGCAGGGCCTTGACCTTGGCCGCGGCGGCGTCCGACAGGAGGATGCCGTCGCTGACAGTGGTCTTCTCGTCCGATACGGACATCTGCTTCTCTCCCGGGTTGTACGGAGACTGCTTGCCGATGGTTGCAACCGGCGGTGCCGCGGATTCATTCCGGGGCACAGCACTTCTCTTTCGCTTTCATGCTCGCACACCGGGCCCCGGGCAAGCACCGGCCTGTGGAGAGGGGATGTGTCACATCGACACTATGGCCATCGTCAAAGTGACGTGAAGCGGTTATGATAGATAGCGTCATTTAGACGAAAAGGCTCTCCGCAGAAAAGAAAGGGTGCGTGACGTGACCACCGCCCAGCCCCTGGACGTCCAGCCGTCGCCCCTCGCCCTGCTGCTGCTCGGCCGCGAAGCGGACCCGAAGAGCGAGCGGGGAGTGGAGTGCCCCGGTGACCTGCCCTCGCCCTCGGATCCCGACCTGGTCGAGCGCGCCCGCGCCGCCAAGGAGAAGCTGGGCGACAAGGTCTTCGTCCTGGGGCACCACTACCAGCGCGACGAGGTCATCCAGTTCGCGGACGTCACCGGCGACTCCTTCAAGCTCGCCCGGGACGCGGCGGCGCGGCCGGAGGCCGAGTACATCGTCTTCTGCGGCGTGCACTTCATGGCCGAGTCGGCGGACATCCTGACCGGCGACGACCAGAAGGTCGTGCTGCCGGACCTGGCGGCCGGCTGCTCCATGGCCGACATGGCGACGGCCGAGCAGGTCGCGGAGTGCTGGGACGTGCTGACGGAGGCGGGCATCGCGGAGCAGGTCGTGCCCGTCTCGTACATGAACTCCTCCGCCGACATCAAGGCCTTCACCGGCAAGCACGGCGGCACGATCTGCACCTCGTCGAACGCCAAGCGCGCGCTGGACTGGGCCTTCGAGCAGGGCGAGAAGGTCCTCTTCCTGCCGGACCAGCACCTGGGCCGCAACACCGCCGTACGGGACATGGGCATGTCCCTGGACGACTGCGTCGTCTACAACCCGCACAAGCCGAACGGCGGGCTGACGGCCGAGGAACTGCGCGGCGCCAAGATGATCCTGTGGCGGGGGCACTGCTCGGTGCACGGCCGGTTCTCGGTCGATTCCGTCAACGACGTGCGGGAGCGGATCCCGGGCGTGAACGTGCTGGTGCACCCCGAGTGCAAGCACGAGGTCGTGGCGGCGGCGGACTACGTGGGCTCCACGGAGTACATCATCAAGACGCTGGAGGCCGCGCCGGCTGGGTCGAAGTGGGCCATCGGTACGGAGCTGAACCTGGTCCGGCGGCTGGCGAACCGTTTCGCCGGTGAGGGCAAGGAGATCGTTTTCCTCGACAAGACGGTCTGCTTCTGCTCGACCATGAACCGCATCGACCTGCCGCACCTGGTGTGGGCGCTGGAGTCACTGGCCGAGGGCAACCTGGTCAACCAGATCCAGGTCGACCGCGAGACGGAGAGCTTCGCGAAGCTGGCGCTCGAGCGGATGCTGGCACTGCCGTAGGGCTTTTCCGGTACGTAGGTGAGGGGCGCCCCGCTTGTTGCGGGGCGCCCCTCTCGTTGGGTCCGGGCTCGTGTGCGGTGCCGTGCCGGGGGTGGCCACCTCCGGTGAGTGGGGGCGTGGCCCCTCCGGGCTCACCTGACCCTGCACGGCCCCGCCCCGGCTGTACGCCGGGTGCGGCCAGGCGTTGGCCGGGGGTCGCGCAGTTCGGCCTGCCGACGCGTGCGGCGCGGTGGCCCCCCTGGATGGGGACGGCTCACCGCGCCGTGGGCGGCGTTGCTGCTAGGCGTTGGCCGGGGTCGGGGTCTTCTCCGGTGTGGGGGACGCCTTTGCCGCGCGCTTGGCGGCGCGCTTGGCGCGGCGGCGTTCCTTGCGGAGTTCCACCGTCGCGTAGAGCGTCGGGACCAGCAGCAGGGTCAGCAGGGTGGAGGTCACCAGGCCGCCGATCACCACGACCGCGAGCGGCTGGGCGATGAAGCCGCCCTCGCCCGTGATGCCCAGGGCCATGGGGAGCAGGGCGAAGATCGTCGCCAGGGCCGTCATCAGGATCGGGCGGAGGCGGTGGCGACCGCCCTCGATGACCGATTCGACGACCCCGAGGCCCTGCGCCCGGTACTGGTTGATCAGGTCGATCAGCACGATCGCGTTGGTGACCACGATGCCGATCAGCATCAGCATGCCGATCATCGCCGGGACACCCATGGCTGTTCCCGTGGCCACCAGGAGGCCGATGGCGCCGGTGGCCGCGAAGGGGATGGAGACCAGCAGGATCAGCGGCTGGACCAGTGACCTGAAGGTGGCCACGAGGAGCATGAAGACGATCGCGATCGCCGCCAGCATGGCCAGGCCCAGGCTGGCGAAGGCCTCCTCCTGGTCCTCGGAGACGCCGCCGATGGCGGCGGTGGCGCCGTCGGGGAGGTCCAGCGCGTTGATCTTCGACTGGAGCGCGGCGCTGACCGCGCCCGTGTTGTCACCGGTCGGCTTGGCCGTGATGGTCGCGGCGCGCGAGCCGTCGATGCGGGTCATCGATACCGGGCCGGGGACCAGCTTCACGTCGGCGATGGCGCCCAGCTTCAGGGGGCCGAGGGGGAGTTGTTGGAGCTGGGCCATCGTCCTGGCGGGTGTGGTGGAGGTGATGACGACGTCGCGCTCGGTGTCGTCCAGGATCGCCTTGCCGGCCGGGGTGCCGCGTACGGCCTGGGCGACCGCCATGCCGAGGGTGGCGTCGGTGAAGCCCGCCTCCGCCGCCTTCGCGTTGGCCTTGACCGAGATGCGCGGGACGGACTGCGACAGGTCGCTCTGGACGTCGGTGACGTCCTTGAGTTCGGCGACCTCCGCCCGTACCTGCTCGGAGGCCTGCTTGAGGGTGGTCGCGTCGGACGCCTTCACGATGACGCTCAGGTCCTGGTTGCCGAAGCCGTCGCCCGCCGCGATCGTCGTGTCGCCGATGCCGTCGAGCGTGCCGAGGGCCTCGTCGATGCGGTCGCGGGCCTTCTCGTACGAGGCCGAGTCGGTGAGCGTGACCTGGTACGAGGCCTGATTGGCGCCCGTACCGCCGCCGAAGGCCGCCATGAAGCCGGAGGAGCCGACGGTGACCTGGTAGTCCTTCACCTCGTCCGTGGAGGCCAGGACCTTTTCGACCTTCTTCGCCGCGGCGTCCGCCGCCTCCAGGCTGGTGCCGGCAGGCAGCTCCTGCCTGATGGAGAGGACTTCCTGCTCGCCCTGGTCGAAGAAGTTGGTCTTGAGCAGCGGGGCCATGCCGAAGGTGCCCACGAGGACGACGAGGGCGATGGCCACGCTGGTGAGGCGGCGGCGGGTGGCGAAGCGGAGGACGGGGACGTACAGGCGCTGGAGGCGGCTGCGGGACTCCTTGGCCTCGGCCTCGCGGCGGGCCTCGTCGGGGTCGGTGGACGTGCCCTTGGGGGCGCGCAGGAACCAGAAGGAGAGGACGGGGACGACGGTCAGCGAGACCAGAAGGGAGGCGAGGAGCGCCGCCGTGACGGTGAGGCTGAAGGAGCCGAACAGCTCGCCGACCATACCGCCGACCAGGCCGATGGGGAGGAAGACCGCGACGGTGGTGAGGGTGGAGGAGGTGACCGCTCCGGCCACCTCGCGTACGGCGGTGAGGATGGCCGCCTGGCGCTCCTCGCCGTAGCCGAGGTGCCGCTTGATGTTCTCCAGGACCACGATCGAGTCGTCGACGACCCGGCCGATGGCGATCGTGAGGGCGCCGAGGGTGAGCATGTTGAGCGAGAGGTCGCGGGTCCACAGGACGATCAGGGCGAGGACCACGGAGAGCGGGATGGAGACCGCGGTGACCAGGGTGGAGCGGAGGGAGGCCAGGAAGACCAGGATGACGAGGACGGCGAAGACGAGGCCCAGCGCGCCCTCGGTGGTGAGGCCGGAGATCGACTTGGAGACCGCCGGGCCCTGGTCGGAGACGATCGTCAGCTCGGCACCGGCGCCGAGGTCCTTGCGCAGGTCCGGGAGCTTCTGCCGGACGGCTTCGGAGATGGCGACGGCGCTGCCGTCGTTGTCCATGGTGGCCATGACGGCGAGGCTGGGCCTGCCGTTCGTACGGGTGAGGGAGACCCGCCGGGACTCCTCCTGCTTCACGGTGGCGATGTCGCCGAGGCGTACCGCGTCGCCCTTCTCGGGCTTGATCGTCAGGTCCTCGATCTGCTTCAGCGAGGTGAAGCCGCCGCCGACCTGGACCGTGCGGCTCTTGCCGGCCTCGGAGAAGGAGCCGGCCGGGACGGTCGCGCCGCCTGCCTTCAGTGCCTCGGACAGGGTCATGGGGTTCAGGCCGGCCGCGGCGAGCTTGCGCTCGTCGGGTGTGACGGAGACCTGGAGGTCCTGGACGCCGTCGATGGAGACCTGGCCGACGCCGTCGATGTCCTCGATGGCCGGGACGACGGTCCGCTCCAGCTGGTCGGCGAGGGCCTGCTGGTCCTTGTCGGACGTGACGGCGAGGACGACGGTGGGGATGTCGTCGGTCGAGCCGGCGACGACCTGCGGGTCGACGTCCTCGGGCAGCTGCGCGCGGGCGCGGTTGACGGCCTGCTGGACGTCGGCGACGAGCTGCTTGGTGCCCTCGTCGCCGTAGTCGAAGGTGGCCATGACGAGGGCGTTGCCCTCGCTCGCCGTGGAGGTGACGCCCTTGATGCCGTCGACGGCCTTGAGGCTGCTTTCGAGCGGTTCGACGACCTGCTTCTCGACCACGTCGGGGGAAGCGCCCTGGTAGGGGGCGAGGACCGACACCATCGGAAGTTCGATGGAGGGCAGCAGCTGTTGCTTGAGCTGCGGGATGGCGATCGCTCCGAAGACGATCGCCACGATCGACATCAGCCCTATCAGGGCCCGTTGCGCGAGGCTGAATCTGGACAGCCAGGACATGGGGTCTCTCTTCTGTGGCGGATCGGCAGGTATTCATACGATCAGCCACGGAGGGGAGGGTTCCGTCGCCCCCAGGTCCCGTTTGCTTATGGCCGGCATACACCGAATGGAGTACTCGGTCACTCCGCCCTGGGGCGTACCAGACCGGATTCGTAGGCCGTCACGACCAGTTGGGCGCGGTCCCGGGCGCCGAGCTTGGCCATGGCCCGGTTGACGTGGGTCTTGATGGTGAGCGGGCTGACCTCCAGGCGCTCGGCGATCTCGTCGTTGGAGTGGCCTCCGGCGACGAGGACGAGGACCTCCCGTTCGCGTACGGTGAGGGCCGCGAGCCGCTCCGAGTAGGCCTGGCCGTCCCCGGGGGCGGAGTCCGTATGGCCGCCCTGGGCGAGGAACGTGGCGATCAGGCCCTTGGTGGCGACGGGCGACAGCAGCGCCTCGCCGGCGGCGGCGATCCGGATGGCGTTGAGCAGTTCCTCCGGTTCCGCGCCCTTGCCGAGGAAGCCGGAGGCCCCGGCGCGCAGCGACTGGACCACGTACTCGTCCACCTCGAAGGTCGTGAGCATGACCACGCGGACGCCCGCGAGGTCCGGGTCCGCGCTGATCATGCGGGTGGCGGCGAGGCCGTCCGTACCGGGCATACGGATGTCCATCAGGACGACGTCGGCCCGCTGGGAGCGGGCGAGCGCGACGGCCTCGGCGCCGTCCGCCGCCTCCCCGACGACCTCCATGTCCGGCTCGGAGTCCACCAGGACCTTGAACGCGCTGCGCAGCAGGGCCTGGTCGTCGGCGAGCAGCACTCTGATGGTCATGTGTCCCCCTCTGTACGGGTGTTGACCGGCAGTATCGCCTGGACGCGGAAGCCGCCGCCGTAGCGGGGGGCGGCGGTGAGGGTGCCGCCGAGGGCGGCGACGCGCTCGCGCATGCCGATGAGGCCGTGGCCGCCGCTGTCGCTCTGGGGGGTGGGTACGCCGTTGTCGAGGACCGTCACCTCGACGGTCCGGCCCACCCGGACGACGCTCACCTCGGCCTTGGCGTCGGGACCGGCGTGCTTGCGCACGTTGGTGAGCGCCTCCTGGATGATCCGGTACGCGGCGAGGTCGACGGCCGCCGGGAGTGGGGTGCCCTGGTCGGTGCGGGCCAGTTCCACGGGGAGGCCGGCGTGGCGGAAGGTGTCCAGCAGCGCGTCGAGGACGGCGAGGCCGGGGGCCGGTTCGGTGGGCGCCTCGGGGTCGCCGGACTGGCGGAGCAGGCCGACGGTGGCGCGCAGCTCGTTGAGGGCGGAGCGGCTGGCCTCGCGGACGTGGGCGAGGGCTTCCTTGGCCTGGTCGGGGCGCTTGTCCATGACGTGGGCGGCGACGCCGGCCTGGACGTTGACCAGGGCGATGTGGTGGGCGACGACGTCGTGCAGGTCACGGGCGATGCGCAGCCGCTCCTCGGCGACCCGGCGGCGGGCCTCCTCCTCGCGGGTGCGTTCGGCGCGTTCGGCGCGCTCGCGGATGGCGTCGACGAAGGCGCGGCGGCTGCGGACGGCGTCGCCTGCGGCGGCGGCCATGCCGGTCCACGCGAAGACGCCCAGGTTCTCCTGGCTGTACCAGGGCGCGGAGCCGAACAGCATCGCGGCGCCCGTCAGTACCGTCATCGTCAGCAGACCGACCCGCCAGGTGGTGGGGCGGTCGGTGCGCGAGGCGACGGTGTAGAGGGCGACGACGGCGCTCATCGCGACCGGGGCCGGCGGGTCCTCGGCGATGTGCTCCACGAGCGTGACCGCGCCGGTGAACAGCAGGACGCCGAGCGGGTTGCGGCGCCGCGGGACCAGGGCCGCCGCGCCGATCAGCATGAGCAGCACGCTGCTCACCCCGGGGGTGCGCCCGCCGAAGTCGGGGCCGCCGTGCGGGCCGCCGTGCCGGTCGACGAACGAACCGGCGACCATGCACACCAGCACCGCGAGGGCCAGGGCGCCGTCGAACGCCAGGGGGTGCTCGCGCAGCCAGCACCGCCCGCGCGCGAGCGGGGTTCCGAGGGTGGTCACGGGAGGAAACGGTACGGCGTGGCAGGGCACACCGGCCCCCCGGTGTCCGTACCCACGGAGACACGGCGCGGCGCGCGGCCGGCATGCGTGCCGACCGGGGCCGGTTGCCGCCTGCGGAGGCGGGTCACGTGCTGGGGCGGTCCGAGTGCGGGCGTGCCCCGCGCCGGGGGCGGGCGGGGCACGGGGGTTGTTGGAGGCGGCGGCCCCGGGGCGTCAGCCGGGGATGAGGCCGTCGTCGGAGAGCATGTCGCGGACCTCTTCGAGCGTCGCGTCCGGCGCCGGCAGGATCAGTTCCGAGGGTTCGAGCGAGTCGTCCGGCAGCGGCTCGCCCAGCTGGCGCACCGTGTCCAGCAGGGCGTGGAGCGTGCGGCGGAAGCCTTCGCCGTCGCCGCCCTCCATCTCCGCGAGCAGTTCGTCGTCCAGCTTGTTGAGTTCGGCGAAGTGGCTGTCCGCCAGCCTCACCTGGCCCTCCCCCATGATCCTGACGATCATGACGCGCCGTCCTTAGCTCTTGTCGAACCGGGTCTGGGACTGCTGCTGGGACTGGTCCTGCGGCGTGGCGCCGCCGCCCTCGATGGCCTGCTGCGGGGTGGTGCCCCCGGCCAGCTCGGCCTTCATGCGCTGGAGCTCCAGCTCGACGTCCGTACCGCCAGAGAGGCGGTCGAGCTCGGCCTGGATGTCGTCCTTCTGGAGGCCCGACTGGTCGTCCAGCGCACCGGAGGCGAGCAGCTCGTCGATCGCGCCGGCCCGCGCCTGGAGCTGCGCGGTCTTGTCCTCGGCCCGCTGGATGGCGACGCCGACGTCGCTCATCTCCTCCGAGATGCCCGAGAACGACTCGGCGATCCGGGTCTGCGCCTGGGCGGCGGTGTACGTGGCCTTGATCGTCTCCTTCTTCGTACGGAAGGCATCGACCTTGGCCTGGAGGCGCTGCGCGGCGAGCGTCAGCTTCTCCTCCTCGCCCTGGAGGGTCTGGTGCTGCGTCTCCAGGTCGGTGACCTGCTGCTGGAGCGCGGCCCGGCGGGACAGTGCCTCGCGCGCCAGGTCCTCACGGCCCAGCGCGAGCGCCTTGCGGCCCTGGTCCTCCAGCTTGGCGGACTGGCCCTGGAGCTGGTTCAGCTGCAACTCCAGGCGCTTGCGGGAGGTCGCCACGTCCGCGACGCCACGGCGCACCTTCTGGAGCAGCTCCAGCTGCTTCTGGTACGAGTAATCGAGGGTCTCGCGCGGATCCTCGGCCCGGTCAAGGGCCTTGTTTGCCTTCGCGCGGAAGATCATCCCCATACGCTTCATGACACCGCTCATGGGCTTCGCGCGCCCCCTTCTGACGGAACTCGGCTGCAGCACTCCAACAGAACCCACAGTACGGGCCCTGCATCCATTACCGCACTGTTCGAGCGCGGATGCGCTCATCCCCAAGGACGACTGCGTACGCCTCCGATCCGGCGCAAGGAGTAGGGGCCCTTGCCGGGGTGGACGCATGCTGTTGCCGGATCGTTCCCCGCGGGGGTGTGGTCCATGCGGCGTACCCCGTACCCTTGGGCTTTGTGTTCCGTAGCCGTTCGAAGGATGAGAAGGCCCCCACCGACAAGGTGACGGCGGACCTCTCCAAGCAGCCCCGCGACCCCGAGGCCCCCAAGGGCCGCCCGACCCCGAAGCGGAGTGAGGCCCAGACCCATCGCCGCCGTGCGCAGACCGTGCCGACCGACCGCAAGGAGGCCATGCGCCGCCAGCGCGAGGCCCGCCGCGCGGACCTGGCCAGGCAGCGCCAGGCCCTCGCCAGCGGCGACGAGCGTTACCTGCCGGCCCGGGACAAGGGCCCGGTCCGCCGTTTCGTGCGCGACTTCGTCGACTCCCGCTTCTGCGTCGCCGAGTTCTTCCTGCCGCTGGCGGTCGTGATCCTGGTCCTGTCCAGCCTGCCCAACACGCAGCTGAAGAACATCGCCCTGCTGCTGTGGCTCGCCGTGATCGCCCTGATCGTCGTGGACTCCGTCGGCATCTGGATCCGGCTGAAGAAGCAGCTCGCCACCCGCTTCCCGAACGAGCCGAAGCGCGGAGCCGTGGCGTACGGCCTGATGCGTACGCTCCAGCTGCGCCGGCTGCGGCTGCCCAAGCCGCAGGTCAAGCGCGGAGAGCGGCCCTGAGCACCCTGGTCTCCGGTTTCGGAGGCGCGTCGGGGGACTGGCTGGACGGGCTCGGCGGACTGCGCAACATGGTCCGCCAGGAGCTCGTCGCCCGCCAGCTGGACGAGCAGATAGCCGCCCGCTACCCGGTGGGACAGCGGCTGCGGATACTCGACGTCGGTATGGGGCAGGGCACGCAGGCGCTGCGCCTGGCCCGTGCCGGGCACACCATCACGGGCCTGGAGTCCGACCCCGAGATGCTGAAGGTGGCCCGCGAGGCGCTGGCGTCCGAGCCCGCCGGCATCCGCGAGCGGGTCCGGCTGATCGAGGGGGACGGCCGGGAGACCGGCGTGCACTTCCTGCCGGGCAGCTTCGACGTGGTGCTCTGCCATGGCGTGCTGATGTACGTGGAGGAGCCGGACGCCATGCTGGCGGGGCTCGCCCGGATGCTCGCGCCGGGCGGTCTGCTGTCCCTGCTCGTACGGAACGGGGACGCGCTGGCCATGCGGCCGGGGCTGGCCGGGGACTGGTCGGGGGCGCTGGCGGCGTTCGAGTCGGACGCCTATGTCAACCGGCTGGGGCTGCCGGTGCGGGCCGACCGGCTGGAGACGCTGACGGCGACGCTCGCGGGGATCGCGGCGCCGCTCCAGGCCTGGTACGGGGTGCGGGTCTTCACCGACAACGTACCGAACGAGGAAGGGCTGCCCGCCGCGGAGGAGCTGGAGCGACTGCTGGCGGCGGAGGACCGGGCCGGGCGTACGGAGCCGTACCGCCGGGTGGCGGCGCTGCTGCACCTGTGCGGCGTGCGGGGCTGAAGCCCGGAGCGACCCCCTGATCGGGTGCGCAGCGGGCGCCGCACCCGGGGGCGAAAGGGATACTCCGGACATGGATGCCCTTCGTGTGCTCGCGCCCCTGACTTCCGTGGTCTGCGCGGCCGCCCTGGTGGGCGGCTGTACGGCCGGTTCGCCGCCCACCGGAAGGGCCGCGGCCGAGCCGCAGGAGCCCCGGGTGGCCGGAAACGCGCGGGCGGCCGAGTTGGAGGACGACTACCGGACCGCCATCAGGAACGTCCTGCCGTCGGTCGTGCAGATCGACGCGCGGGCGAGCCTCGGCTCCGGCGTCGTCTACGACGACCGGGGCCACATCGTCACCAACGCGCACGTCATCGGCCGGGAGAGGACCTTCCGGGTCACCGTGGCGACGGGCGAGGAGCCCCTCTCCGCCAAGCTGGTCTCCAGCTATCCGGAGCAGGACCTGGCCGTCATCAAGCTGGACCGCCCCCCGGACGGGCTGAAGCCGGCGACGTTCGGCGACTCGTCCAAGGTGGAGGTGGGCCAGATCGTCCTGGCCATGGGCTCACCGCTCGGCCTGTCCGGCAGCGTCACCCAGGGCATCGTCTCCGCGACCGGACGCACCGTCAGCGAGAGCCGGTCGGGCGGCGGCACGGGCGCGACGATCGGCAACATGGTCCAGACGTCCGCGGCGATCAACCCGGGCAACAGCGGCGGCGCGCTGGTCAACCTGGACAGCGAGGTCATCGGCATCCCGACGCTCGCGGCGGCGGACCCGGACCTGGGCGGCAGCCAGGCGCCGGGCATCGGCTTCGCGATCCCCGCCTCCATGGTGCGGACGGTCGCCGACCAGATCGTGAGGACGGGCCGCGTCACCGACTCGGGCCGGGCGGCGCTGAACATCACCGGCCGTACCGTCCTGACCGACGACTACCAGCCGGGCGGCGTCGCGATCGTCGAGGTGGCCCGGGAAGGCGCCGCGGCGGACGCGGGCCTCAGGGCGGGCGACATCATCACCAAGCTGGACGACGCGGCGATCACCACCATGACGTCCCTGCTGGAGGCGCTGGCGTCGTTGAAGCCGGGCGACGAGGTGACGGTGACGTACACCCGTGGCGGGCGCCCGGCGACGGCGCGGGTCACGCTGGGCGAGATCTGACCGGCCTGCGGCGGCCGGTCAGGACCGGCCGCCGGGCCCGGTTACGCCTCTCCCGCCGCGCGGAGGCTCATCACGTAGATCTCCGTACCGTCCTCGAAGAGGGTCACCTGTTCGGCACCGCCCTCCAGGAGGTCCTTCCAGTACTCGCCGACCCACGATTCCGCGTCGCCCTGGGTGGTGAACTCCTCCGGCTCGACCGCCGGCTGGACCTCCGTGCCGTCGGACCGCTCGAACCGCCACGTCCATGCCATGTGGGCCTCCAGATGATCGGTTTCCTGCCCGCAGCGTAGCCGGGCGCGCAGCCCGCGCGGGGACGCGGGAGGATCGTCCCGTGGAAGTGACTCTGCTCGGCACCGGCGCCCCCGACGGCCTGCCCCGCCCCGACTGCCCCTGCGCCTCGTGCGCGACCGCCCGCGGCTCCCGGGCGCGCGCCGCCACCGCGCTGCTGGTGGACGGGGCGCTGCTGCTCGACCTGACGCCCGGGGCCGCGCTGGCCGCCGCCCGGGCGGGGCACTCGCTGACCGGCGTACGGCAGGTGCTGCTGACGCATCCGCACGACGGGCCGGCGCTCGAACTGCCGGCCGGGCTGCCGGCGGCGGGGCGGGTACCGGACGGGCGGGAGCTGACGCTGATCAGCGGTCACCGGGTGCGGGCCGTGCCGATGGACTCCCCCGGCACCGGGTACGAGGTGACGTCGCCGGAGGGGCTGCGCCTGCTGTACCTGCCGCCGGGCGGCGCTCCGGCCGGGGTCGCCGAGGTGCGGCGGCCCTACGACATGGTGGTCGCCGACGTGGTGGCCCGGCCCGACGGGCTGGCCCGGCTGCGGGCCGCCGGAGGCGTCGGGCCGGCGACCGACGTGGTCGCGGTGCACCTTGACCACGACGTGCCGTCCTGCGGCGAGCTGGACCGGCGCCTGGCCGCCGCGGGGGCGCGGGCCGTGCCGGACGGGTCGACGCTGATCGTGGGCGAGTACCACGAGGTGCCGGACGTCCCCCGGCGCACGCTGGTCACGGGCGGGGCGCGGTCGGGCAAGTCCCTGGAGGCCGAGCGGCGCCTGGAGGCGTTCCCCGACGTGGAGTACGTCGCGACGAGCGGCGCCCGGGACGGCGACACCGAGTGGGCGGCCCGGGTGACCGCCCACCGCGACCGGCGGCCCGGGTCGTGGCGTACGGAGGAGACGTGCGAGCTCGCCCCGCTGCTGCGGCAGGACGGGCCGCCGCTGCTCATCGACTGCCTGTCGCTGTGGCTGACCGACGCCATGGACCGGGTCGGTGCCTGGGACGACGACACCTGGGCCAAGAGAGGGGAGCGGGAGCTGCGCGAGCGGGTGGCGGAACTGGTCGCGGCGGTGCGCGCCACACCGCGTACGGTCGTCGCGGTGACCAACGAGGTGGGCGCGGGAATCGTGCCCGCCGACGCGGGGAGCAGGCGGTTCCGCGACGAGCTGGGGCGGCTGAACGCGGCGTTCGCCGACGAGTGCGAGCACGTGCTCCTGGTGGTCGCCGGGCAGGCTCTTGTGCTGCGGGGATGACCGGTACTGTTCCTCGAATGAGCAGGCTGAATCTCGACGACTTCTCCGATCTGATCGAGCGCCCCGACAGTGGTACGCGGCAGGACGCCGAGGAACGCCGGGAGCGCCTCACCGTGCCGCCCGGTGCGCTCGGGCGTCTGGACGAGCTGGGCGAGTGGCTGTCGGCCGCCCAGGGGGCCGTTCCGGTGCGGCCCATCGAGCAGCCGCGCGTGGTGCTGTTCGCCGGTGACCACGGGGTGGCGAAGCTGGACGTGTCCGGGCGGCCCGCCGGCGGCACGCACGAGCTGGTGCGCGCCGTGCTGGACGGGGCGAGTCCGGTCGCGGTGCTGGCGCGGCGGATGGGCGTTCCGGTGCGTGTCGTGGACGCGGGGGTGGACTGCGACCCGGAGCTGCTGCCCGCCGACGTGGTGCGCCACCGGGTGCGGCGCGGCAGCGGCCGTATCGACATCGAGGACGCCCTGACGCCCGAGGAGGCCGAGCAGGCCGTACGCCTCGGTATGGCGATCGCCGACGAGGAGGCCGACTCGGGCACCGACCTGGTCGTGCTCGGCGACCTCAGCGTGGGCGGTACGACATCCGCCGCCACGCTGATCGCCGCCCTGTGCGGCACGGACGCCTCGGTGGTGACCGGCCGGGGCGGCGCCGGGATCGACGACCTGGCGTGGATGCGCAAGTGCGCGGCGATCCGCGACGCGCTGTGCCGCGCCCGGCCGGTCCTGGGCGACCAGCTGGAGCTGCTGGCGGCGGTCGGCGGGGCGGACCTGGCGGCGACGACCGGGTTCCTGCTGCAGAGCGCGGTGCGGCGGATGCCGGTGATCCTGGACGGCGTGGTGTCGGCGGCGTGCGCACTGGTCGCGCAGCGCGCGGCGTTCCGGGCGCCGGACTGGTGGCTGGCCGGCCAGGTGAGCGGCGAGCCGGCGCAGTCGAAGGCGCTGGACCGGATGGCGCTCAACCCGCTGCTCGACCATGGCGTCACTGTGGGCGAAGGAACCGGGGCACTGCTGGCACTTCCCCTCGTCCAGGCGGCCGCGGCGTTCGCGGCCGAGCTGCCGGAGAAGGACTGAGGCACCCACGGGTACGGCCACCGCCACCGGGAGGTGGCGGTGGCCGCACCGCTGGACCCGCCATGTCACGCGATGCCCCATATGATCGCGTTTCATGGGAGATGCCCGGTTGTCCGACGAAGCCCCCGGCAGCACCGTCCGTTCGCGCCGCAGCGCCGCGTTCGCCGTCTGGTACCTGCGTGTCGTCGCGTTCCTCAACGTCCTGGGCGCCGTGTGGGTCTCCTTCGGCCAGGACCTGCGGCGCCACAACACGGACGACTACTTCACGCCGTACCTGCTCACCGCCGGCTTCTTCTCCGGCGCGTTCACGCTCTTCCTGGCGATCACCATGCGCCGCCGCAAGCGCGCCGCGTGGATCCTCAACCTCGTCCTCGCCGGGCTGTTCCTGCTGCTGTTCGCCGTCGCCATGTCCTTCCCGGAGATCCGGCAGCACGCGCAGAACTGGATCTCCCTGATCCTGACCGCCGCCTTCGTCCTGGCGCTGCTGCTGGGCCGCCGGGAGTTCTACGCCAAGGGCGACCGCTCCAACCCGGCCCTGGCCACGGCGGTCGCCGTCGGCGGGCTGCTGGTCACGTCACTGCTCGCCGCGCTGCTGGTCACCGCCACCGACACCGCCCGCGCCGGCTTCCCCGAACGCTGGCGGTACGGCGTGCTGCGCCTGGTCACGCTGGCCACCGACACCTCGCCGGACATCCGTACGCCCGGCTGGGTCGACGTCGTCATCAACATCATGTCGACGCTCCTGCTCATCGCCGTGCTGTACGCCGCGTTCCGCTCCCGCCGGGCCGTCGACCCGCTGAGCGAGCGGGACGAGGAGGAGCTGCGGGCGCTGCTCGAACGGCACGGTGAGCGCGACTCGCTCGGCTACTTCGCGCTGCGCCGCGAGAAGAGCGTCGTGTGGTCGCCCAGCCGCAAGGCCGCGGTCGCCCACCGTGTCGTCGGCGGCGTCTCGCTCGCCTCCGGCGACCCGATCGGCGACCCCGAGGCGTGGCCGGGCGCGATCGAGCCGTGGCTCGCCCAGGCGCGCGAGCACGGCTGGATCCCGGCCGTGATGGGCGCGAGCGAGGAGGCGGGCACCGTCTACGCCCGGCACGGCATGGACGCCCTGGAGCTGGGCGACGAGGCGATCGTCGACACGGCCGAGTTCACCCTGGAGGGGCGGGCGATGCGGACCCTCCGCCAGGCGTACAACCGGGTCAAGCGCGCCGGCTACCGGGTGCGGATCCGCCGCCACGAGGACATCCCGCCCGACGAAATGACGGAGCTGCTGCGGCTGGCCGACGACTGGCGCGACGGCGCCACCGAGCGGGGCTTCTCGATGGCGCTGGGACGGCTCGGCGACCCGGCCGACGGGCGGTGCGTGATGCTGGAGTGCACCGACGGCGACGGCGTACCGCGGGCCCTGCTGTCCTTCGTGCCGTGGGGGCCCCGGGGCCTGTCGCTGGACCTGATGCGCCGCGACCGGACCGCCGACAACGGCCTGGTGGAGTTCATGGTCATCGAGCTGCTCCAGCGCGCCGGAGAGATCGGGATCACGCAGGTCTCACTGAACTTCGCGATGTTCCGGTCGGTCTTCGAACGTGGCGCGAGGCTCGGGGCGGGCCCCGTGCTGCGACTGTGGCGCTCCCTGCTGAGCTTCTTCTCCCGCTGGTGGCAGATCGAGTCGCTGTACCGCGCCAACGCCAAGTACCGACCGATCTGGGAGCCGCGATTCATGCTCTTCGAGAAGAGTTCCGACCTGCTGCGCATCGGCGTGGCCGCGGGCCGCGCGGAGGGGTTCCTGGAGGCACCCGGCCTGCCCAAGTGGATGCACCGGCACCTGGAAGGCAGACGCCGTTGAGGCGGTTCGCGCGCCGCGAATGGGGGGCGCTGTACGCGGCCGTACGCACGGCTCTGGTGACGCGCAAGTGGCGGGCTCTCGCCATGACGCTCGGCGCGGTGTGCCTGACGGCCGTCTTCCAGCTCGTACAGAACCAGCCCTGGGGGTACGGGCCGGTGCAGAACATCGGCTCGGTGCGGGCCGAGGACCCGCTGTGGCTGGCGCTGCTGCGTACCCCGCTGTCGCTGTTCGTCCCGGCGCTCGACCTGCCGGTGTGGGGCGCGCTGGCGCAGATCCTGCTGGTGTTCGGCATCGCGGAGATCTGCCTGGGCCGGCTGCGTACGCTGCTGATCGCGTACGCCGCGACGCTCGCCGGGACGTTGTACGCGCGCCTCGGCATCGCGCTCGGCCCGGACGCCCCGCTGGGGCTGGGGCTGCCGGCCTCGGACGCGCAGGTCGTGGACACCGGCCCGTCGGCCGCGGTCGTCGGGCTCGCGGTGTACGTCTGCTGGCGCCACCGGGCGTGGGTCACGGGCGCCCTGGTGGTCGTGGCGATGGTGGTCGAGGTGCTGGTGAAGTGCAACCTCGCGGGCAAGGAGCATCTGGCGGCGATCGCCGGGGTGCTGGTGGTGTGCGCGGTGGTGTCGTGGCGTCAGCGCCGGTCGGGCCGGTCGTCCGGTGGACCTTCGTCGGGCGGGTGGCGCGAGGGCAGTACGCGGTCGGGGGCGCCGGCGATCAGGTCCTGAAAGCGGCGTCTGGCCGTGTCCCAGCGCCGGTCGTGGTGGAACGCCCGCAGCCCGGCCTTGGCGCGTGCCCTGGGCCTGTTGCGGTAGAGGCGGCGGGCCCACAGCGAGCCGGGGCGGGCCAGGCGCAGCGCGCCGAAGACGGCGACGGGCCACACGAACAGCCCGATGATCGCCATCCGGAACTTGCCCTTGAACAGGGCGACGAGCACGAAGACGAAATTCAGGGCGATGGTGAGGATGAGGCTGCCCCGGCCCTGCCGCTCCTCCGGGGTGACCTCGTCGACGCCCAGCGGCGAGAAGCCGCCGAGGACCAGCAGCAGCAGCGCGGTGGTGAGGACCACGACCTCCACGCTCTTGCGGCCCTGCTCGGTCCAGTAGACGTCGTCGAGATGGAGGATCAGCGCGAACTCGTCGAGCACCAGCCCGGCGCCCATCCCCAGCAGCACCGCGCAGACGATGGCCCCGGCCTCGTGCCGTCCCACCGCGACGGAGCCGAAACCACCGATCAGGGTGAGGACGACGCCGGGGACCACATGGTGGATGTGCATCCCGCCGGGCCTGACGTTGCGGAAGGGCCCCTTGCCCGCCCGGATCAGCCGGGTGACGGTGCGGGTGGCCAGGAAGGTCAGCACGAAGGAGGCGAGGGCGACGAGCAGCGGCAGCTTCCCAGGTTCGACGATGTTGCGGTAAAACCAGTGCCCCATGCCACCCGCTCCAGGTTCGTGCGTTCTACCGACTACCCTGCGCGCGGTGACCACTTCCCGCACCCGTACTCGCGCCCGTACGAGCGTCGACGGCATACGTTTCGCCTTCGGGACCCTGACCGTGCTGCCCGTGCGGGTGACCCGCTGGGACCGGGAGGCGGCCCGCGCCGGAATGCTGTGGGCGCCGCTCGCCGGCCTGGTGGTGGGCCTCGCCGCGGCGGCCGCCGGCGGGCTGCTCCTGCTGCTCGGCTCGGGCCCGCTGCTCGCCGCCGTGGCGTCGGCCGCCGTACCCGCCGTACTGACCCGGGGCCTGCACCTGGACGGGCTCGCGGACACGGCGGACGGGCTGGGCAGCGGGAAGCCCGCCGAGGACGCGCTGCGGATCATGAAGCAGTCGGACATCGGTCCGTTCGGGGTGATCACGCTGC
The DNA here is from genome assembly GCF_002099185.1 of Streptomyces sp. CB03238. Classification (NCBI taxonomy): domain Bacteria; kingdom Bacillati; phylum Actinomycetota; class Actinomycetes; order Kitasatosporales; family Streptomycetaceae; genus Streptomyces; species Streptomyces sp. CB03238. The sequence goes on from NZ_NBCN01000004.1 coordinate 140,278, forward strand.
TGCTGGTGCTGTTCGCCCAGGTGGCGGCGTTGTACGAGCTGTACGGGTCGGAGGGCTGGGCGCACGGGATGACCGGCGCGGCCGTCGCCGGCACGGTCGCCCGCCTCGCGCTCACCCTCGCCTCCCGCACCCCCGTCCCGGCGGCCCGCCCCGAGGGGCTGGGCGCGGTGGTGGCGGGCACGGTCCCGGTGCGGTCCGCGGTGGCGGTGGCGGCGCTGGTCCTGGTGTGCGCGGCCGGGGCGGGCGGCGCGCTGGACGGCCCCTACGACGCGCTGCGGTACGCCGTGGCGGCGGTGGCGGCCCTGGGGGCGGCGCAGTGGCTGCTGGGCCGCTGTGTGCGCCGTTTCGGCGGGGTGACGGGCGATGTGTTCGGGGCGGTGGAGGAGACGGCGGCGACGGCGGCGCTCGTCTTCCTGACTTTCGGCTGAAGGTGTTTGAGTGGCGCGGGTCCCGGTAGTCGGCGTGGTGAAGGAAGAAGGAGATCGATCACCATGGCTACTGGCACTGTGAAGTGGTTCAACCCGGAGAAGGGCTTCGGTTTCATCGAGCAGGACGGCGGCGGCCCCGACGTGTTCGTGCACTATTCGGCCATCGCTTCCACCGGTTACCGGGAGCTCCACGAGGGCCAGAAGGTGCAGTTCGACGTCACCCAGGGGCCCAAGGGCCCGCAGGCCGAGAACGTCAGCCCGTCGTAGGGCTCAGCAGGGCTCGCGCCAGGCGCCCAGCTCGTACCGCTTCAGTATCGAGCTCATCCTCAGCCGCTCCGCCTCCGGGCAGAACTCCGGCGTCGCAAGCTCGTACTCCACATGGAACACCGCCTTGCCCGCCTCGATGAACGGGCTGAGGGCGGCGCACTCATCGTGCTCCGCGCACTGTTCGTTGACGGCGAAGTCGAAGTCGTCCACCAGCTGCGGGATCTGGTCCAGGTCGTTCTTGAGGCCCACGGCGAGGCCGCGCTCGTGCGCGAGGCGGGCGATGAGGCGGTTGTAGCGCAGCTGGTGCGCGGCCGTCAGGGCGAAGCCGGTGCGGTTGGCGTAGCCGTCCATGTTGTCGGGCTCCACCGCGTCGAAGCCCTTGTCGCGGCACATGTCGAGCCGGGCCGCCATCAGCGGTTCGAGGACGTCCGTGCGGCGGATGTCCAGCCACCGCTCGCCCTCCCAGCCGTTGCCCTTCCCGATCACGGACTTGGGGAACTCGGCGGCGTCGGGGCGCCAGTCCTCCCACGCCCCGGTGGACAGGTAGCAGATCACCTTGCGGCCGCGCCGGTGCAGGTCGGCGACGGTGGACGCCGGGTGGTCGAAGCCGTCGATGTCGTACACCGGTACGTCCACGGCCGGATCGAGGCGGCCGCTGAGCTGCCACTGCCAGGCCTGGCCGGGCCGGGGCTGCCAGCGGTCCCGCCGGGGGCCCGGTTCGTCGTCGGAGGTGCTCGTGCAGCCGGCCAGCACCAGGACCAGGGCGGCGACGAGGAGGGGGACGCGGCGGATCACGAGCGGCACTCCAGTACGTGGGGCAGGGTTCCCCAGGGGTGTGCCCCGGCGCCGGGGACCGCGCACCGCACGCGGGTGGTGACCCGGGCGTCGGGCGGGGCCGCGTAGACCAGGTGGCAGTAGTGGTCGGCGACCGGCAGGTCCAGGTCGCGGTAGGTGTCCCAGGGGCCCTCGAAGGTGACGAGCAGTTCGGCCAGTTCGGCGTACGCGGGGTGGGGGTGGGCCCCGTGGTTGAGGACGACGGTGGCGGCGCCCGCCGCGCGGGCGGCCACCGCCAGGCGCTGGTAGTGCGGGGCGGCTCCGGGCTCGGTCGGCACCTGGTCGAGGAACGCGCCGTCGGCGCCGTACCAGTCGCGGTGGCGGACCAGGTCGGTGAGGACGTCGGCGTGCGGGCGGCGGCCGTAGTCGGTGTCGGTGTAGCCGAGGACGCACACCCCGGCCGCCCGCAGCCGGTCCGCGACGGTCACGAACGCGGGGTCGGGCGCCCGGCCGGCGCCGCTCGCGGGGTTGAGGATCACCCCGTACAGCAGCGGCGCGGAGGCGATGATCGCGTCCCATTCGGCGGGGCGGGCGGCGGGGTGCTCGTAGTAGGGCACCAGCAGGTCCACGTGCGCATCCTTCGTCTGTCTACGTACGGTGTGCGGTCGCCCGCCCGAGCAGGACGCCGCCCAGCACGGCCAGCACCACGGCGGCCGCCCCGGCGACGCCCGCGCCGACCAGCCGCGGGTCACCCGCCCCGGTCGCCAGTGCCACCGTCTGCGCCCCGGCCGCCGCCCCGCACACCAGCGCCGCGCTGAGCACCGCCCCGAACGACTGGAGCAGCAGGGCCGCCCACAGCACCGTACCGATCAGGAGCAGTGACGCGAGCCGGATTCCGCCGATGTCCGGCGCACCCGGCCACAGCAGCGTGCCGGTCACGGCCAAAGCGAGCAGGACCGCCAGGTAGACGGTGAGGCACAGCGCGAGCGTGCTGGCCGTGGCGCGGCGGAAGGCGCGGGAGCTGGTGGAGGCCCGCAGTCCGGCGAGGCTCTCGCTGCGGAACCGGTGCAGCAGCCACTCGGCGGGCCCCATGGACAGGGTGAGCGCCACGGCGGTGGGCCCGGCGACGGAGGCTCCCGCCACCGGGGACCCGGCGCCTTTCGCGAGGACGTCGCCGATCGCGGCGTACAGGACGAGCCCGCCCGTGCCGAGCCCGAACAGCCCGTACGGCACGGACGCGGCGAGCCGGGGCGCGGCCCTCCCCCGCTCCACGGCATGTCCCCGCCCGGGCCGCAACTCCCGCCACGCGAGGGCGACCGCCACGGCCAGGGAGGTGCCGAGCAGGGCCGCCCGCACCGGGTCGGGGAGACCGAGCCAGTAGGCGGCGGGCGTGCCGGCGATCAGCGGCGCCAGCGCGCCCAGCAGCGCCCGCTCCCGGTCCAGGACCAGCAGTACGGTCGCGGCGCCCAGGTACACGGCCTGGCCGGCCGCGAACACGGCGCCGCCCCACTCCCCCGGCCCGGCCGCGGCCACCGCCACCAGGGCGCCGAGCAGGGCGCCGGCCGAGGCGCCGCGCAGCAGCGTGCGGGCGGCGGCGCGGCGGTCGCCCAGGCCCAGCCAGGAGTAGGCGCGGTGGGACAGGGCCTGGTTCCACACCCAGCCGGCGACCGCCCCGGCGAGCAGCGGGACCGTGCCGGCGGGCAGCCCGAGCGCGCCGGGCGGGCCGGCCAAGAGCGGGGCGCCGAGCACATAGGCGAGGCCGGGCAGGGCGAAGACGAGGCCGCGCAGGAGGCATCCGCCGACGCCGGTGTGCCAAGGGTCGGTGGGCGGGCCGTCGGGTTCGGTGAAACGCCGCTCCACGCGCGCGTAGAGGTCCTCGGCGAGGGCGAAGGAGTCCTCCCGGCCGTAGGTGAGCCGTATGTGATCGTCCGTCATGCCGTCGGATTCGAGGATGGCGGCTATCTCGTCGGGGTGGACGGCGGCCGCGATCACCTCCTCCAGCCGGGTGGTCAGTTCGTCGATGGGGTCGGCGGCCGCCCAGCGGGGCCGGGGGCGGGGGACGGCGGGCAGGGTGTCGAGTCCGGCGGACTCGGACTTCAGCCACAGGGAGCCGCTCATCAGGCCGCCTCCTCGGTGACGAGGTCGTCCTCGGTGACGAGGTCGCGCCAGGGGTCGGTGATCCGGAGCTGGAGGGTCCAGTCGTCGACGTCGATCCGCTGAGGCTCCGGCTGGGGGTGTCCGGCCAGCTCCAGGTAGATGCGGCGGAAGCCGTCGACGGAGCGGCGCAGCGTGAACTGGTCGACGACCCGCTGGCGGGCCCGCCGTCCCAGTCCGGCGCGCCGCTCGTGGTCGCGCAGCAGGGTCAGCACGGCCTCGGCCATGACGGCCGGTTCGCGGGGCGGCACCACGAGTCCGGTGTCGCCGACCGCCTCCCGGACGCCGCCGACGTCGGTGGAGACGGTGGCCCGGCCGCACGACATGGCCTCGATGAGCGAGAAGGGGAACCCTTCGCTGATGGAGGAGAGCATCACCAGGTGGCCCGCCGCGTAGGCGCTCGCCACGTCGGAGACCCGGCCCTCGTAGCTGATGCCGTCGGTGACGCCGAGTTCGGCGGCGAGCTTCTCCAGCTTCGTCCGGTAGTCCTCGTTGCCGGCCGGGACGGGGCCGAACAACCGCAGCCGCAGTTCGGGGAGTTCGGCGCGGGCGATGGCGTACGCCCGGATGAGCGTCTCCAGGTCCTTGATGGGGTCGATGCGGCCGCACCAGCTGAGCGTGGGCAGGGCGGGTTCGGGTCCGGCGAGGGGGAAGGCGTGCGGGTCGACGCCGTTGTAGACGGTGCGGATGCGGTCGGTGGGGGCGCCGCCGCGCTCCTCCCAGCGCCGGTTGTACTGGTTGCAGGGGGTGATGAGGTCGGCCTTGCGGTAGCCGAGCGTGTTGAGCTCCCGGTAGAACCCGAGCATCAGGGCCTTGACGGGCCAGCGCTGGGCGGCGCTGCGGTAGCCGAGGTAGCGCTCGCGCAGGTAGATGCCGTGTTCGGTGAGCAGGAACGGTACGCCGTCGAAGTGCTGGGCGGCGAGCGCGGGGAGGGTGGCCAGGCCGCTGGAGACGGCGTGGGCGACGCAGTCGTCGGGTATGCGGGCGGCGAGCGGGCGCAGCGCGTGTTCGAGGAGGTCGGTGGCGGTCAGGGCGTCGTGGACGGTGGGGCGGGCGGCCGCCGTCTGGAGGTGCGGCATGGTCCATATCCACATCAGCGAGCGGAGGACGGACTCGGAGCGGAGGGCCGCCGAGAGCCTGCCGCGCCGGGCGAGTAAGGCGAGGGTGTACAGGTTCTCGGCGAAGTCGCAGCCGGCGGACGGGTCGAGTATCGACAGCAGGAAGCGTTCACAGGTGTCGGTGAAGCGGCGCCGCTCGCGGCCGATGAGGGGCCGGGAGCGCCCCTGGGCCGGGCCCCACAGGGGGAACGAGGTGTGCCGGTAGAGGTTGGGCGGCAGCTCCCAGGTGACCGGTTCGCGGCCGCTGCCGGTCAGCGCCAGGACGTGGAAGTCGACCTCGGGCATGCCGCGGACGAGCTGGTCGCACCAGGTGCTGACGCCCCCGTGGACGTGCGGATAGGTGCCTTCGGTGAGCATGGTGACATGGCGGCCTGTGGTCGGCGGCATCGGTTTCCCCCCGGAAGTGAGCGGGTCAGGCGGTCGGCAGCGTGAGGGTGACGGCGGTCTGGAGCACCTCGGGCGCGGTCCAGGCGGAGCGCGCTCCGGCGTACGGGGTGCCGAACGCCGTCGTACCGAGCAGCTGCTGTTTGCGGGTCCCCTCGGGTGCGGTGACGGGGGTGGTCACTCCGGCAGGCGCCCTGACGGTGACGGTGGTGCCGATGCGGTACGCGGTGACCTTGCCGTCCGCGAGGGCCTTGTCCCAGGCGGCGCGGCGGGCCAGTTCCGTACCGGCGTCGCGGTGGCGGGGGTTGATGAGCGGGGTGTTGTCGGCGAACAGGCTGCGGTAGTCGGCGAGGACCTTGTCGAGGACGGGGTAGAGGAGGCGGTCCTCGGCGAGGTTGGACTGGTGGACGTAGTGCGGGCGGGGGTCGTTGGCGATGACGTGGCCCAGGGCGATACGGGCCTCCTGCGGCACGATGTACGAGGCGTAGCCGGTGGTGACGTCGAGCGGCTCGTCGAGGCAGGTGGAGGCGGGGTTGGTCGCGCAGACGCCGCTGCCGCCGTCCTCCTTGGACGTGTAGATCCAGTTGTACTCGTCGGTCATCTCGGCGGCGGTGCCGACGTTGTAGTACACGTTCATCGGGTGGCGCGGGACGGTGTTCGCGGCGCCGACGGGGCGCTGCCGGGGCTCGCGGGAGTTGTCGCTCGCGATCCACTTCACTCCGGTGTCGGCGAGGGCGCCGGCGAGGTTCGGGTTGTCGGCGGGCTGCTGCGGGAGGGTCTTGAGGCCGGAGTGCTCGCCGGTGACCAGTTCGGTGCGGTCGACGGCGATGCCCCGGTTCACGGCCCAGGTGTGGTTGTCGCGGATCTGCGCGGCGATCTCGGCGCGGCTCATCCAGCGGGTGTTCCCGTACGCGTCCTTGGCGCAGGTCCACGGGACGGTGGAGGTGTCCTGGACGCAGCCGAGGAACGGGTGCGTGTAGGTGTGGTTGACCCAGCGGTACTGGGCGCGGTCGGCCACCAGCCGGGCGGTGAGCGGGTCACTGCCGCCGTTCTGGGCCTTCCACTCCTCGCCGGAGCCGGCGTTGTAGACCATGTCGAGGGTGAAGCCGGCGGAGCGCTGCCACTGGGCGGCGTACTCGGCGTCGGCCGCGGTCATCCGGATCGGCTCGGTGCCTTCACCGTCGCCGCCGGCGCAGTCGAAGTCGCCGGGCGTGCAGTTGCGTTCGGTGTCCCAGCGGGCGTCGGGGGCGAAGACGTCGTCGACGTGGACGGACAGGTAGTTGCGGTTCTGCCCGAGGTGGACGCCTCCCGTCAGCCACTCCACGATGCCGCGGGCCAGGGCCCGGAACTGCCGCTGGTGCTGGTTGTAGGCGAAGGTGACGACCAGTTCGCGCCGGCCGTCGCGGGCGTACTCCCCGATGAGGCCGGCGCGTCCGCCGTCCTCGGTGGGGACGTCGAGGTAGCTGGTGAAGCCTTCGCGGGGCCGGCCGGCGTACCCGTAACTCTCGGCGATGTCCGGGTCGTTGTCCTCGAAGGTGACCGGCCCGTCGAGGTACCGGAAGGGGCCCGCCTTCCCGGCGGGGGTGAGCTCGGCGCGGACCCCGTCCATGACGCCTGAGCGGCCGCCTTCACTGGTGTAGTCGAGGCCGACGCCCGGGTGGGCCCAGGTGTGGGCGTCGACCTGGGGGATGGCGTACGTGCGCTCGTACGCGGTGAGGGCGGCCCGCTCCGCCGCCGCCAGGCCCCCCGGCGCCTCGTCCGGCAGCACCACGCCCTGGTACTTGGCGCGGGGCCGCCCGTCGACCGTGTCGGCGAGGAACGCGGCGTCGATGACGGGGCGCGCCGGGTCGGTGAGGCGGACCGTGCGGTACGGGACGCCGGAGCCGTTCAGTTCGGAGGTGATCGCCCCGACCGCGCTGCCGCCGTCGTCCACGACCAGCACCCTCAGGTCGATCCGCGGCGCGAGTGGGGCCGCCACGGCCGGACCGGCCGGCACGGCCGTGGCGAGCAGGGCCGTGGCCAGCAGCGTCACGACCGGCAGCGTCCCCGCCGCCCTGCCGCCCCGGAGTCCGAATGTGTGCATATGCGTTCCCCCCTTGTGGGTCCTCCGCGCGCGTGCGGGCACAGGGAGGGTCTGTGGAGATGATGCAAAGGGGTACGTTGCTCCCTTGTGCGATTGCAGGGAGTGTGACGCAGCTCTCATCGGTTGACGTAGCAAACGTTGAGGAGACGCCACGGATGAGTGAATTGCCGCCGCCGTGAGCGAAACGGGGCGGCACGCGTAGGCTCGTTCCCGGTGTTTCCCGGGCGCGACTTACGATGCCGCAGGACCCGGTCGTCCCACCCCTCGACCGCCTCAGAACTCAATCGGAAGCGAGATTTCACCACCGTGACTGCTCTCACTCTCAGCACCGCCGGCGCGGCGACACTGCGCGCCGACGCTCTCGTCGTCGGCGTCGCCAAGAGCCCGGGGGGCGGCAAGGGACTCGTTGTCGCAGCGGGCGCCGAGGCCGTGGACAAGGCGTTCGGCGGAAAGCTCGCCACCGTCCTGGAGACCCTCGGTGCCTCGGGCGCCGAGGGTGAGGTGACCAAGGTGCCCTCGCCGTCCGGGCTGAAGGCCCCGGTCGTGCTCGCGGTGGGGCTCGGCACGGCACCGGAGAAGGACGAGGCGTACGACGCCGAGGCGCTGCGCCGTGCCGCGGGCTGCGCGGCCCGCGCGCTGAGCGGCACGAAGAAGGCCGCGTTCGCCCTGCCGATCGAGGCGGTCGAGGACGCCGAGGCGATCGCCGAGGGCGCGCTGCTGGGCGCGTACGCCTTCACCGCGTACCGGTCCGCCAAGAACGGCAAGGCGGCCCGGGACGCCAAGGCCCCGCTCGCCGAGGTGGCGCTGCTGGGCGCCAAGCCGCGCGACAAGGCGTACAAGGCGGGGGCCGAGCGCGCGATCGCGCTGGCCGAGGAGATCAACCGCGCCCGCGACCTGATCAACACCCCGCCGAACGACCTCTACCCGGAGTCCTTCGCTGCCATCGCCACCGCGGCCGGCAAGGAACACGGCATCAAGGTGCAGGTCCTCGACGAGAAGGCGCTCGTCAAGGGCGGGTACGGCGGCATCCTGGGCGTCGGCCAGGGCTCGGAGCACGGTCCGCGCCTGGTGAAGCTCGCCTACACGCACCCCAAGGCGGAGAAGACCCTGGCCCTGGTCGGCAAGGGCATCACGTACGACTCGGGCGGCATCTCCCTGAAGCCGGCCGGCCACAACGAGACGATGAAGTGCGACATGAGCGGCGCGGCCGCGGTGTTCGCCGCCGTCGTCACGGCCGCCCGCCTGGGCCTGGCGGTGAACGTCACCGGCTGGCTGGCGCTCGCCGAGAACATGCCGTCCGGTTCCGCCGTCCGCCCCGGTGACGTGCTGCACATGTACAGCGGCAAGACGGTGGAGGTCCTGAACACCGACGCCGAGGGCCGGCTGGTCCTGGCCGACGCCCTGACCCGGGCGTCGGAGGAGAACCCGGACGCGATCGTCGACGTGGCGACGCTGACCGGCGCCATGGTGCTGGCGCTGGGCAACCGCACGTTCGGCATCATGGCCAACGACGACGCTTTCCGTACCTCCCTCCACGAGATCGCGGAGGAGGTCGGCGAGGCGTCCTGGCCGATGCCCCTCCCGGCCGACCTCCGCAAGGGCATGGACTCCCCGACCGCCGACATCGCCAACATGGGCGAGCGGATGGGCGGCGGCCTGGTGGCCGGCCTGTTCCTGAAGGAGTTCGTGGGTGAGGGCATCGCCTGGGCCCACCTGGACATCGCGGGCCCGGCCTACAACGAGGGCGGCCCCTTCGGCTACACCCCGAAGGGCGGCACGGGCTCGGCGGTCCGCACCCTGGTGAGGCTGGCGGAGCGCACGGCGGCCGGGGATCTCGGCTGATCCACGCGTGAGACCCACGGCCCCGGACGGACGATCCGGGGCCGTGGTGCGCCCGGGCGAGTGAGCCGAAGGGGCGCGCGGGTGTCGAAAGGGAGAACGCGCGGAGGGTCGTGAGGAACGAGCGACCCGAGCACGATCGACCGTCGACGCACGCTGAGGCGCCCCGGAGGTGAACCGAGCCACAAAAAGGGCGGCTCGGCCGTCTCACACCCCGGCCCCGCGTCCCGCGCTCCGGCAACAAGTGCGAAGATGGGTTCTCGGCAGGACAGGGCCCCCACCACAGGGCCGAAAAAACAGCGGCCGAACACCAGCCGCCGCCCGGTCGTCGACGACCGGCGACCGGCGCACATGCATGGAGGACGTGACGTGGCGAACGACGCCAGCACCGTTTTCGACCTAGTGATCCTCGGCGGTGGCAGTGGCGGGTACGCCGCGGCCCTGCGGGGTGCGCAGCTGGGCCTGGACGTCGCACTGATCGAGAAGAACAAGCTCGGCGGCACCTGCCTGCACAACGGATGCATCCCCACCAAGGCCCTGCTCCACGCCGGTGAGATCGCGGACCAGGCCCGCGAGGCGGACCAGTTCGGCGTCCTCGCCTCCTTCGAGGGCATCGACATCAAGGCCGTCCACAAGTACAAGGACGACGTGATCTCGGGCCTCTACAAGGGCCTGCAGGGTCTGGTCGCCTCCCGCAAGGTGACCTACATCGAGGGTGAGGGCCGGCTGTCCTCCCCCACCTCCGTCGACGTGAACGGCCAGCGGGTCGAGGGCCGCCACGTCCTCCTCGCCACCGGTTCCGTACCGAAGTCCCTCCCGGGCCTGGAGATCGACGGCAACCGCATCATCTCCTCGGACCACGCGCTGACCCTGGACCGGGTCCCGGAGTCCGCGATCATCCTGGGCGGCGGCGTCATCGGCGTCGAGTTCGCCTCCGCGTGGAAGTCCTTCGGCACGGACGTCACGGTCATCGAGGGCCTGAAGCACCTCGTCCCGGTCGAGGACGAGAACAGCTCGAAGCTTCTTGAGCGCGCCTTCCGCAAGCGCGGCATCAAGTTCAACCTCGGTACGTTCTTCCAGAGCGCCGAGTACACCGACAACGGGGTCAAGGTCACCCTGGCGGACGGCAAGACCTTCGAGGCCGAGGTGCTGCTCGTCGCCATCGGCCGCGGCCCGGTCTCGGCCGGTCTCGGGTACGAGGAGCAGGGCGTCGCGATGGACCGCGGCTACGTCCTCGTCGACGAGTACATGCGCACGAACGTGCCGACCGTCTCGGCCGTCGGCGACCTCGTCCCGACCCTCCAGCTCGCGCACGTCGGCTTCGCCGAGGGCATCCTGGTGGCGGAGCGTCTGGCCGGTCTGAATACCGTTCCGATCGACTACGACGGCGTGCCCCGGGTGACGTACTGCCACCCCGAGGTCGCCTCCGTCGGCATCACCGAGGCCAAGGCCAAGGAGATCTACGGCGCGGACAAGGTCGTCGCCCTGAAGTACAACCTCGCGGGCAACGGCAAGAGCAAGATCCTCAAGACCGCGGGCGAGATCAAGCTCGTCCAGGTCAAGGACGGTGCCGTGGTCGGCGTCCACATGGTCGGTGACCGCATGGGCGAGCAGGTCGGCGAAGCGCAGCTGATCTACAACTGGGAGGCGCTGCCGGCCGAGGTCGCGCAGCTCATCCACGCCCACCCGACGCAGAACGAGGCGCTCGGCGAGGCCCACCTGGCGCTGGCCGGCAAGCCCCTCCACTCCCACGACTGACGCCTTCAGTCCGGGCGCGACGACCACTTTCCGCAATTCGTTAGGAGCAACCGAAACCATGTCGGTTTCCGTAACCCTGCCGGCGCTCGGCGAGAGCGTCACCGAGGGCACTGTCACCCGCTGGCTGAAGGCCGAGGGCGAGCGCGTCGAGGCCGACGAGCCGCTGCTGGAGGTGTCGACGGACAAGGTCGACACCGAGATCCCGGCCCCCGCCTCCGGTGTCCTGGCGTCCATCAAGGTCGCCGAGGACGAGACCGTCGAGGTCGGCGCCGAGCTGGCCGTCATCGACGACGGCACGGGCGCCCCGGCCGAGGCTCCGGCTCCGGCCGCCGAGGCCCAGGCCGCCCCGGCCCCGGCGCAGGAAGCCCCGGCTCAGGAGGCCGCGGCCCCCGCTCCGGCCCCGGCCGCCGAGGCTCCGGCTCCGGCCGCCGCCCCGGCCGGTGGTGCCGAGGGCACCGACGTCGTCCTGCCCGCGCTGGGCGAGTCGGTCACCGAGGGCACCGTCACCCGCTGGCTGAAGGAGGTCGGCGAGGAGGTCACGGAGGACGAGCCGCTGCTCGAGGTCTCCACGGACAAGGTCGACACCGAGATCCCGGCCCCGGCTTCCGGTGTGCTGCTGGAGATCGTGGTCGGCGAGGACGAGACCGCCGAGGTCGGCGCCAAGCTGGCCGTCATCGGCGCCCCGGGTGCGGCCCCTGCCGCGGCTCCCGCCGCTGCCCCGGCCCCCGCCGCCGAGGCCCCGGCCCCGGCCGCCCCGGCGCCCGCCCAGGCCGCCCCCGCCGCTCCGGCGCCCGCTCCGGCGCAGCCCGCGCCCGCCGCCGCTGCTCCGGCTCCGGCCGCTCCGGCTCCCGCCCCGGCCGCTCCGGTCACGCCTGCCCCCGCCCCCGCTGCCGCACAGCCTGCGGAGGACGGCGCGTACGTGACCCCGCTGGTCCGCAAGCTCGCCGCCGAGAACGGTGTCGACCTGGCGTCCGTCAAGGGCACCGGCGTCGGCGGCCGTATCCGCAAGCAGGACGTCATCGCCGCCGCCGAGGCCGCGAAGGCCGCCGCCGCTGCCCCGGCTCCGGCCGCTGCCGCCCCGGCCGCCGCCGCGCCGAAGGCTCCGGCCCTGGAGGCGTCCCCGCTGCGCGGCCAGACGGTCAAGATGACCCGGATGCGCAAGGTCATCGGCGACAACATGATGAAGGCGCTGCACTCGCAGGCCCAGCTGACCTCGGTCGTCGAGGTCGACATCACCAAGCTGATGAAGCTGCGGGGCCGCGCCAAGGACGCGTTCGCCGCCCGCGAGGGCGTCAAGCTCTCCCCGATGCCGTTCTTCGTGAAGGCGGCGGCCCAGGCGCTGAAGGCCCACCCGGTCATCAACGCCCGGATCAACGAGGACGAGGGCACGATCACGTACTTCGACTCGGAGAACATCGGCATCGCCGTGGACGCCGAGAAGGGTCTGATGACCCCGGTCATCAAGGGCGCGGGCGACCTGAACATCGCCGGTATCGCCAAGAAGACCGCGGAGCTGGCCGGCAAGGCCCGTGGCGGCGGCCTCACCCCGGACGACATGTCCGGCGCCACCTTCACGATCAGCAACACCGGCTCGCGCGGTGCGCTGTTCGACACGGTCATCGTGCCGCCGAACCAGGTCGCCATCCTGGGCATCGGCGCCACCGTCAAGCGCCCGGTGGTCATCAACCACCCGGACCTGGGCGAGACCATCGCGGTGCGCGACATGACGTACCTGTCGCTCTCCTACGACCACCGTCTGGTGGACGGCGCCGACGCGGCCCGCTACCTGACGGCCGTCAAGGCGATCCTGGAGGCGGGCGAGTTCGAGGTCGACCTCGGCCTGTGAGCCTCTGAGGCGTACGACAGCGGCGCCCCCGGCCGGAGCACATCCGGCCGGGGGCGCCGTCGCGTGACGGGCGTCTCCCGCACGGGGCAGCCGTACGGGCTGACCGGGCGGAATAATGGCGATCGACCGCCGCAGCAGCGAAGGAGCCCCCATGACCCCGCCCGTCGTCCACTCGCTGCGCGAGCAGATCCGCGAGCACATCGTGGAGGGCATCGTCAGCGGCCGCTGGAAGCCGGGGGAGCGGATCGTCGAGCGGCGCATCGCCACCGAGCTGGCGGTCAGCCAGACGCCCGTGCGCGAGGCGCTGCGCGAGCTGGAGAGCCTCCGGCTGATCGAGTCGGCGCCCAACAAGGGCGTACGGGTGCGCAACCTCACCGCGGCGGACCTGGAGGAGAGCTATCCGGTGCGGGCCGGCCTGGAGCAGATCGCCGCCGAGCTGGCGGCGGACCGGCTCGGTGAGGACTGCTCGGCCCTGGAGCCGCACGTGGCGGCGCTGTACGAGGCGGACGCACGGGCGGACGGTACGGCGCAGGTGCGGCACACGGTGGGCTTCCACCGGGAGCTGGTGCGGGCCGCCCACAACAGCGTGCTGCTGCACACCTGGGAGGGCCTCGGTATCGAGGTCTTCACGGCACTGTCGATCCGCTGGCTCGGCACCGTACAGAAGTCGTACGCGGAGGAGCACGAGGAGCTCGTGCAGGCCTTCCGCCGCCGGGACCCCCGGATCGGGGTGCTGGTGAAGGAGCACGTCCTCGGCTGTGCCCCCCGCGCCTGACTGCGCGCCCCCGCGCACGCCCCCCCGCTCATCGGGCGCCACGCGCGCTCATTCGGCGTCCCCACCTGCGAAAACAAGGCACCGGGTGCCCATTTTTGTGGCACCGAATGCCGACTTTGGCCTTTGGGGAAAGATTTTTGCCTCAACACTTTGATCGATCATCGATCACGGTCGTACAGTCGTCCGCGGACTTCAACAGAGGTCCCCTCGCCCTGTCCTGCCAAGACCAAGGGCTCCACACCCCTTCGACTCCGGAAGGCGGCGACTATGACCGACCCCACCCGCATCCAGCCGAGCGAGCTCGACCAGCTGCCGGACCGCGACCCCGAGGAGACCGCCGAGTGGCAGGCGTCCCTCGACGCCGTCGCCAAGGCCGCCGGGCCGCACCGCGCCGCGTACCTGATGCGACGCACCCTGGAGCGCGCCGAGGGCGCCGGTCTGGCGCTGCCCAAGCTGCTCGAAACCGACTACGTCAACACCATCCCCACCGCCGCCGAGCCCGCCTTCGGCTTCGACGGCGACGAGGAGATGGAAGCGAAGATCACCGCCTGGAACCGCTGGAACGCGGCCGCCATGGTCTCCCGCGGCTCCAAGTACGGCGTCGGCGGCCACATCGCCACCTTCGCCTCCGCCGCCTGGCTCTACGAGACCGGCTTCAACCACTTCTTCCGGGGCAAGGAGCAGGACGGCTCCGGCGACCAGCTCTACATCCAGGGCCACGCCTCCCCCGGCATCTACGCCCGCGCCTTCCTCGACGGACGGCTGAACGCGCAGCAGCTGGACAACTTCCGCCAGGAGTCCGGCGGCAACGGCCTGCCGTCCTACCCGCACCCGCGCCGCCTGCCCTGGCTGTGGGAGTTCCCGACGGTGTCGATGGGCCTCGGCCCGCTCTCCGCGATCTACCAGGCGCGGTTCAACCGCTACCTGACCAACCGCGACATCAAGGACGTCTCCAACTCCCACGTGTGGGCGTTCCTCGGCGACGGCGAGATGGACGAGCCCGAGTCGACGGCGGCCCTCGCGCTCGCCGCCCGTGAGGAGCTCGACAACCTCACCTTCGTCATCAACTGCAACCTCCAGCGCCTCGACGGCCCGGTCCGCGCCAACTTCAAGATCGTGCAGGAGCTGGAGGCCCAGTTCCGCGGCGCCGGCTGGAACGTCGTGAAGTCGCTGTGGGGCAACGCCTGGGACGAGCTGTTCCAGCTCGACACCACGGGCGCGCTGGTACGCCGGCTGCGCGAGGTACCGGACGCGCAGATCCAGACGTACCAGACCCGCGACGCCGCCTACATCCGCGAGGACTTCTTCGGCAAGGACCCCGCACTCGTCGAGATGGGCAAGCTGCTGTCCGACGACAAGATCATCGAGTGCTTCCAGTACTCGCGCGGTGGCCACGAGCCGCGCAAGGTCTTCGCCGCGTACAAGGCGGCCCTGGAGCACAAGGGCGCGCCGACCGTGATCCTCGCCCAGACGGTGAAGGGCTTCACCCTCGGCAAGGGCTTCGAGTCCAAGAACGCCAACCACCAGATGAAGAAGCTCTCGGTGGACGAGTTCAAGGACATGCGGGACCTGCTGGGCCTGCCGATCCCGGACTCCGCCTTCGTCGACGGCCAGGTGCCCTACGGCCACCCCGGCGCCGACTCCCCCGAGGTCCGCTACCTCCAGGAGCGCCGCGCGGCCCTCGGCGGCCCCGCCCCGGCGCGCCGCATGCACGCCCTGGACCCGCTGCCGGCGCCGGCCGACAAGACGTTCGCCGCGTTCGACAAGGGCTCCGGCCAGCAGTCGGTCGCGACGACCATGGCCTTCGTACGCCTGATGAAGGACCTGATCCGCGACAAGCAGACCGGCAAGCGCTGGGTGCCGATCGTCCCGGACGAGGCCCGCACCTTCGGTATGGAGTCGCTGTTCCCGTCGCTCGGCATCTACTCGCCGAAGGGCCAGACGTACGAGCCGGTCGACCGCGACCAGCTGATGTACTACCGCGAGGCCAAGGACGGCCAGATCCTCAACGAGGGCATCACCGAGGCCGGCTCGATGGCCGACTTCATCGCCGCGTCGACCGCGTACTCGACGCACGGCGAGCAGATGATCCCCTTCTACATCTTCTACTCGATGTTCGGCTGGCAGCGGACGGCCGACCAGATGTGGCAGCTCGGCGACCAGCTCGGCCGCGGCTTCCTCGTCGGCGCGACGGCCGGCCGCACCACCCTGACCGGTGAGGGCCTCCAGCACGCCGACGGCCACTCCCCCGTCATCGCGGCGACCAACCCGGCGGCGCTGACGTACGACCCGGCGTTCGCGTACGAGGTCGCGGCGATCGTCAAGGACGGTCTGCGCCGGATGTACGGCGAGACGGCCCCGGGCGAGGACCCGAACGTCTTCTACTACCTGACCGTCTACAACGAGCCGATGCCGCAGCCGGCCAAGCCCGAGGGCGTGGACGAGGGCATCATCAAGGGCCTGTACCGCTTCAAGGAGGGCACCCCGGTCACGGCCGACGCCCCGCGCATCCAGCTGCTGTCCTCCGGTACGGCGATCCACTGGGCGCTGAAGGCCCAGGAGCTGCTGGCCGCCGAGTGGGGCGTGACCGCCGACGTGTGGTCCGCGACCTCGTGGACCGAGCTGCGGCGCGACGCGCTGGAGGCCGACGCGGCGCTGCTGCGCGGCGAGGAGCGGGTGCCGTACGTCCGCCAGGTGCTGGCCGACGCGCCCGGCCCGGTGCTCGCGGTCACCGACTACATGCGCCAGGTCCCGGACCAGATCGCGCAGTGGGTCGAGCAGGACTACAGCTCGCTCGGCGCGGACGGCTTCGGCCTGTCGGACACGCGTGAGGCGGCGCGCCGCCACTTCGGCGTGGACGCCGAGTCGGTCGTGGTCGCGGCGCTGGCGCAGCTGGCCAAGCGCGGTGAGGTCCCGGCCTCCGTGGTGAAGGACGCGCGCGAGCGCTACGGCCTGTAGGGCCGGTGTTGTCGGGAGGCCCCCCGCTTCGGCGGGGGGGCCTCCTGCATCATGTGGGGATGCGCGCTGCCCGGCTGATCAAGATGGTGCTCCTGCTCCAGTCCCGGCCGTCCATGACGGCCGCCGAGCTGGCGCGTGAGCTGGAGGTGTCGGAGCGGACCATCACGCGGGACGCGCTGGCCCTGTCGGAGGCCGGAGTGCCGGTGTACGCGGACCGGGGCCGCGCGGGCGGCTACCGGCTCATCGGCGGCTACCGGACGCGGCTGACGGGCCTCGCGCGCAGTGAGGCCGAGGCGCTGTTCCTGTCCGGGGTGCCGGGCGCGCTGCGTGAGATGGGCCTGGACGACGCGGCATCGGCGGCCCGGCTGAAGGTATCGGCCGCCCTGATGCCGTCGCTGCGGGACGCGCCGGTGGTGGTGGCGCAGCGGTTCCACCTGGACGCCCCGGGCTGGTACCAGGAGCCCGAGACGCCGGAACTGCTGCCGGCGATCGCGGAAGCGGTGTGGGACGACCGGCTGGTGTCGGTGCGCTACCGCCGCCGGGACGGCGAGGTGGAACGGGACCTGGCGCCGTACGGGCTCGTCCTCAAGGCGGGCGTTTGGTACGTGTGCGCCCGCGCCGGCACGTCGCTCCGCGTGTACCGGGTGGACCGGTTCACCGCCGTCGCACTCGGCGACGAGCGTTTCGTACGGGACGAGGACTTCGACCTGCCGGGGTTCTGGGAGGAGCGGGCGGCCGAGTTCGCCCGCTCCCTGCTGCGTACGGAGGTGGTGGTCCGGCTGACGGAGGCCGGCGCGCGCGGCCTGCCGTACGTGACGGACCGGTCCGCCGCCCGCGAGGCGCTTCGGGCGGCCGGTCCGCCGGACGCGGAGGGCCGGGTGACGGTGACCCTGCCGGTGGAGTCGGACGAGGTCGCGTACAGCCAGCTCCTCCAGCTCGGGCCGGAGGCGGAGGTGCTGGAGCCGGATTCTCTGCGGGCGCTGTTCGCGGAGGCGGCGGACCGGATGGCCCGGCTCTACCGGTAGTCGTCGGCGGTCGCCTTCTTCCCGCCGTGGACGACGTCGAGGAAGTAGCCCCAGGCGTCCGGCTGGGAGCCGTCGGCGTCGGTGAAGCCGTACTCCTCGGCGAGCTGTCCGCTGGAGAGGGACCGGCCGTTCCAGCGGTGGCGGTCGGGGTCGGCGGCGAGCGCGGCGACCGCCCGGCCGACGTAGACCGGCGATTCGGCGATCGCGAAGTGCGGGTCCTTCTTCGTCCCGTCGCGCCAGTTGTCCTCCCGTACGCCGAAGGCGTCGAGCATCTCCTCCGAGCGCAGGAACCCCGGGGTGACCGCGACCGCCGTGCCTCCCACGTGCTTCAGGTCCTCGGCGAGAGCGAAGGCCATGCGGATGGGAGTGGTCTTGGCGAGGTCGTAGAAGAAGTTCTCGCGGAAGTGGGCGGTGTTGTACTCGGCCGTTCCGTCGGTCATCTCGACGACCAGCCCGCCCGGGTGACGCACCAGCAGCGGCAGTGCGCAGCTGCTGGTGATGGCGTGGCTGCGGATGCCGAGGTCCAGCATGCGCAGTCCGGCCTCCAGATCCGTGTCCCACATCGTGACGCCGAACTTCAGCAGGTGGTCGCCGCCCCAGAGGCTGTTGACGAGGACGTCGAGCCGTCCCCGCTCCTCGTCGATGCGGGTGACCAGCGCGCGGACCTGGTCGGGTACGAGATGGTCGGTCGGTACGGCGATCCCCTCGCCGCCCGCCGCGGTGACCAGTTCGGCGGTCTCCTCGACGGTCTCGGCCGGTCGGCCGACCTCGCTGACGCGGGTACGGGTGGTGCGGCCGGTGACGTACACGGTGGCTCCGGCGGCGCCGAGCTGGACGGCGATGGCGCGGCCCGCGCCGCGCGTGGCGCCGGCGACGAGGGCGGTCGTGCCGGCGAGGGGCATAACGCGGGTCTTGGCGTTGGTCATACGACCACCATGCCCGTCATATAAGACATCCTCTGTCCGGTTTCATTTTGGCCGCTCCGCGTGCACTGTCACCCCTGACCCAGGATGCTTGTCCCGTGATGGACGAGACGGAGTTCTGGGAGATCATCGACACGACCCGCGAGGCCGCCGAGGGCGACCCCGAGGACCACGCCGAGCTACTCGTCGAGCGGCTGCTGCAGCTCGATCCGGACTCCGTGCTGGACTTCGCCCGGCACTTCGAGGCCCGCTACAACCGTGCGTACACCTGGGACCTGTGGGGCGCGGCCGCCGTGCTGCTGGGCGGCGCGAGCGACGACGCGTTCGACTACTTCCGCTGCTGGCTGATCGGGCAGGGGCGGGAGGTGTTCGAGGGGGCGGTGCACGACCCGGACTCGCTCGCGGAGCTGCTGGAGGACTTCGACGAGGAGATCGACGGGGACGGCGAGGAGCTGGGGTACGCGGCGGACGAGGCGTACGAGCAGCTGACCGGCACCGTCGCGCCGGACCTCGGCATCCCGCCGCAGGCCCCGGAACCGGAGGGCACGCCCTTCGACTTCGACGACGACGCGGCGCTGGAGGAGCGCTTTCCGCGGCTCTGGGACCGTTTCGGGGTCTAGGCGAACCTAGGCGTACCGGAGGCTGCGCCCCATGAGGACGTCGTCGACGTACCGCCCGTCCAGGTAGAACTCCCCCGGCAGTACGCCCTCGACGACGAACCCCTCCGACGCGTAGAGCGTGCGGGCGGGCTTGTTGTGGCCCAGCACGCGCAGCGTGACGCGGGTGGCGCCCTGGCGGGCGGCCTCGTCGAACGCCGCGCGCAGCAGGGCCCGCGCGAGACCCCGGCCGCGCGCCCAGTCGGCGACGGCGAGGCCCTGGATCTGCCGCACATGTGCGTTGCAGGCGAGGCGCGTGGGAGGCACGAGCCGTATGTATCCGGCCGGCCGGCCGCCGTCTTCCGCCACCAGGTAGTCCTGCGGGCCGTGGGTGGAGTCGAAGAACGGGTCGTACGGCGGCTGCGGCTTCGGCACGACGGCGTGCAGCGGCGACCAGGTGTCGCGGTCGATCTCCGCCAGGGCGGGGCCGTCCTCGGGGCGTGCCGGACGTATGAGCGGGGTGGTCATGCCCGACACTGTGCCACGGGGCAGGATGGGCTCATGAAACGTTCTGGCATCGCTCGTATCGCGGTCACCGGTTCCACCGGCCTCATCGGTACGGCCCTGGTCCGCTCGCTGCGGGCCGACGGCCACGAGGTGGTCCGGCTCGTACGGCGCCCGGCGCGGGCCGGTGACGAGGCCGAGTGGGACCCCAAGCGGCAGTACGTGGACGTGGCGGGGCTCGTCGGCTGCGACGCCGTCGTCCACCTCGCGGGCGCGGGCGTCGGCGAGCGCCGCTGGAACGAGGCGTACAAGAAGGAGATCCGGGACAGCCGGGTGCTCGGCACGGCGGCGATCGCGGAGGCCGTCGCCTCCCTGGACACCCCGCCGAAGGTCCTGCTGTGCGGGACGGCGCTCGGCTACTACGGTGACACCGGGTCGCGCGCGGTGGACGAGACGGCTCCGGCCGGGGACGGTTTCCTGCCGTCGGTGTGCGTCGAGTGGGAGGACGCCGCGGCGGCCGCGGAGGAGGCGGGCATCCGTGTCGCGTACGCCCGCACCGGGCTGGTCGTGGCGCGCGAGGGCGGCGCGTGGGGGCGGCTGTTCCCGCTGTTCCGCGCGGGGCTGGGCGGCCGCCTGGGCAACGGCGAGCAGTACTGGAGCTTCATCTCCCTGCACGACGAGGTGGCCGCACTGCGCCACATCCTCGACACCGAGTCCCTGGCCGGCCCGGTGAACCTCACCGCCCCCGAACCGGTCACCAACCGCGAGGTCACCGCCGCCATGGGCCGCGTCCTGCGCCGCCCCGCCTTCCTGCACGTCCCGGCCCCGGCGCTGCGGATCGCGCTGGGCGACTTCGCCTCCGACGTCCTGGGCAGCCAACGCGTCCTCCCGGCCCGCCTCCTGAACTCCGGCTTCCGCTTCGCCTTCCCCACGATCGACACGGCCATCGCCTCCGCGAGGTGAGCACCCGGGGCGTGCCCCTTACGCGGCGCGAAGCCGCCGCGTCCCGGGGGTGCGGGGGCGTCAGCCTCCGTCAGGGGGCCGGGGCGGAGCCGCCGGGGTCGGGGAGCCGCCCACGGGGGTTCGTGCGACCCCGTGCTTCGGTGACCCCCCGCACGCGCGTCTGACCCGCCCCGCCACTCGCTCATACGCTCGGAGCCCGAACTCGGGTATTCCACCGCCCTCTCAAGGGCATGAGCCCCCCACGCACCCCCACGCACCGAACCGCCACCCCGGGGAGGACACGTGCTCAAGCACGCACGCCACGCGGACGTCGTCATCGTAGGAGCCGGAATCGCGGGACTTGCCGCGGCTCATCAGCTGACCAGTGCGGGAGTGACCGTCAGCGTCCTGGAAGCCGCCCCTCACATCGGCGGCCGCATGGCCACCGAGCACATCGACGGGTTCCGGCTCGACCGGATCGGGCAGTTGCTCAGCACCTCGTACCCCGGCCTCGGCGGCGCCGATCTGCGGCTCTTCCAGCCGGGTGTCCTGGTGTACGGCGACGGCCGGCTGCACCGCACCGGTGAGGTCGGCAGGGCCGCCCGGTGGGCCAGGGCCCGCGCCCTGGCGAGCGCGCCGCGCCCGCTGGACCAGGCCCGGCTCGGCGCCGCGCTGGCGCGGCTCGCCGCGACCGGGGACGCCCGGCTGCTGGCCCGCCCCGAGCGCCCGGCGCTGGACGCGCTCGCGGGGCGCGGCCTGCCGGCGCGAACCGTCAGCGGGTTCGTCCGCCCGCTGCTGTCGGCGCTGCTGTGCGACCCGGACCTGACCACGTCCAGCCGCTGCGCCGACCTCGCGCTGCGCGACTACGCGCGCGGCCGGCTGTGCGTCCCGGCGGGCGGCGCGGCCACGCTCCCGGAACGGCTGGCGGCGACGCTGCCGCCCGGCACGGTGAAGACCGGCGTCCACGTCAAGGACGCGTCGATCAACAAGGTCGTCACCGCCGAGCACGGCGAGCTGAGCTGCCGTTCCCTGGTCGTGGCGACCGGCGCCCGCGCGGCCGCCGAGCTGCTGCCGGGGCTGCGCGTACCGGGCTTCCACCCCGTGACGGTCCTGCACCACACCGCGCCCGCCGCCCCGCTGCCGGACGCGGCGCTCGTCCTGGACGGCGACCGCACCGGCCCGGTGTCGCACTCCGCCGTGATGAGCCAGGTCGACCCGTCGCGGGCTCCGCACGGCCGCGTACTGATCAGCTCGACGGTCCTGGGCGCCCCGCCGGACCGGCTCGACCAGCGGGTCAGGACGCAGCTGGCCGCCCTGTACGGCACGGGCACCGACGACTGGGAGCTCCTGGCCGTCCACCACGACCCGGAGGCGGTCCCGGCGATGCCGCCGCCGCACGACCCGCAGCGGCCGGTACGGCTGCTGGGCGGGCTGTACGTGTGCGGTGACCACCGCGACACGAGCACCGTGCGGGGCGCGTACCGGTCGGGCCGCCGCGCCGCGGACGCGGTTCTCCGTGACCTCGGTGTTCCGACCGTGTGCGAGGCACCCTCTCTGCGGGCCGCCGCCTAACCGATGGCGCCGACCCGGTCCCGATAGTTCCGTACCGCGCTCGCGTCCCGGTAGGGCTCCAGTCGACGCTCGAAGTCCCGGACGTAGTCCACCGCGCGCGCCGAGCGCATTTCGGAGGCCTGCTGGGCGGCCTCCGCGCCCAGCGCGCACGCCTGGTCCAGTTCGCCGAGGCCCAGGCGGGCGGTGGCGAGCACGATGCGGCAGAAGAGGCGGCTGCGCGCGAAGGCGGGCGCGCGCAGTTGGAGGGAGCGTTCCGCGTGCTGCGCGGCGGCCCGGTACTGCTGCAGGTCGCGGTGGCAGTGGCCGAAGTCGTCGGCGAGCTGCGCCTCGTCGAAGAGCCGGGCCCAGTACGGCACGTCGTCGCCGGGCCGGGCGGCGTCCAGTGCCCGCTCGGCCCGTACGAGGGAGGAGGTGCACGCCCGCACTTCGCCGAGGACGGCGTGCCCGCGCGCCTCGACGGAGTGCAGCATCGCCTGGACGACGGGTGGCGCGGACGCGCCGACGCCCTGCTGGGCGACGCGCGCCAGCTGCACGGCCTCACGCCCGTGCCCGAGGTAGACGGCCTGGCGGCTCATGGTGATCAGTACGTAGGAGCCGTAGGCGCGGTCACCGGCGGCCTGTGAGAGCCGCAGCGCCTGCACGAAGTACCGCTGGGCGAGGCCGTGGGCGGCGATGTCGTACGAGGTCCAGCCGGCCAGCCGGGTCAGGTCGGCGGCCGCGGCGAACAGCCGGCGCCCGACCGTCTCGCCGTACACGCCGCGCAGCATCGGCTCGGCCTCGTGCTCCAGGTACCGGACGAGGGCCTGGCGGGCGTGCCCGCCGCCGTACGCGTGGTCGAGGGTGCGGAACAGCTCGCCGACCGAGCGGAGGGCGGCGATGTCGCCGCCGGTGACGCGCTGGCCGGGCCCGCGGTCGGTGGCGCGCTGGCGCGGTACGGAGGCGGGAGTGGAGGCGGTCGCCCGGCCCTGGGCGGGGACGCGGGCCTCCGGGGTCGAGGGCGGGGGTTCACCGCGGCCCACGCGTTCGTCGGCGCGGCCGATCAGCCAGTCGCGGCTGGGGACGACGAGCCCCGCCGGGGTGAAGGCGATCTTGCGGAGCTCGGCGTGGCTGCCGGAGTCCTTGCGCCACAGCCCGCTGACGATGTCGACGGCCTCCTCGGGGGTGGCCGCGAATTCGAGCCCGGCGTACACCGGCGCGCACGCGTCCAGGCCCAGGTCCTGGGCGGACAGCCGTCGCCCCAGGCGGCGGGTGAAGACCTCGGCGATCAGCGCGGGCGTGGTGCCGCGCGGCTGCTGCCCGCGCAGCCAGCGGGTCACCGATGTCTTGTCGTACCGGAGGTCGAGGCCGTGTTCGAGACCCAGTTGGTCGACGCGTCTGGCCAGGCCGGCGTTGGAGAACCCGGCTTCGGCGATGAGGGCGGCGAGCTGGCGGTTGGGGGTGCGCTGCGGGGGGCGATCCGTCATCGGCTGTGCGGTCTCCTGCCTTGCCTTCTGGGCCGGGGTGCAGACCCCCTTGGAACGGCGCGAATTTAACCGCCCGTGACGCCCGGACCGCCACCTTCGCCCCAGATTCATCCGATCGTGTGAGGATTGGCGGCGCCGCTGACGGGCGTCGGCGGGGTGCGTCGGGGGACGCACCTGCCCGTCCGGGATCCCCGGCGCCGCCGTACAGTGGCGTGGGGCGCGAACAGGTTCTAGGGAGGCGTTGCCGTGAGTGAGCTGCGATTCGTCCATGCGGGCTTCGGCGCGGATGCGGTGGACTACCAGCGGGCGTGGGACATGCAGCGCGAGGTCCACGCCGCCCGGTTCGCGGACGAGGTCCCCGACACCTGCCTGCTGCTGGAGCACCCGCCCGTGTATACGGCCGGGCGGCGCACGGAGGACAGCGAGCGGCCCCTGGACGGTACGCCGGTCATCGACGTGGACCGCGGCGGCAAGATCACCTGGCACGGTCCCGGCCAGCTCGTCGGCTACCCGATCATGAAGCTTCCGCGCCCGGTGGACGTGGTGGCGCACGTGCGCCGCCTGGAGGAGGCGCTGATCCGTACGGCGGCGGAGTTCGGCGTGGAGACCACGCGGGTCGAGGGCCGCAGCGGGGTGTGGGTGCTGGGCGACCCGGTGGAGCAGCGCCCGTCGCTGGGCGGGCTGTCGCTGGACTTCGACCCGCGCCTGCACGACGAGGAGTTCGACGCGCGCCTGAACGGCCCCGAGTACGCGCCGTCCAACGCCGGCCAGCGCCGCGAGGACCGCAAGCTGGCGGCGATCGGTATCCGGGTGGCCAAGGGCGTCACCATGCACGGCTTCTCGCTGAACGTGAACCCCGACAACACCTGGTTCGACCGGATCGTGCCGTGCGGCATCCGGGACGCGGGCGTGACGTCGCTGTCGGAGGAGGCGGGCCGGGAGGTGACCATCGCCGAGGTGCTGCCGGTGGTGGAGCGGCACCTGCGCGACGTACTGGAGAACGCGGAGCTCAAGCCCCGCGAGATCGTGCGCGAACCGGACCCCGCCGCCCCGGCCGAAGCCGTCGCGTCCGCCTAGGAATGCGTACGTCTGGCCAGAGGTTTGCCAGGCGTAACGACAGCCGCCGAGAAGGCCACACTTTTATCGGGCGTACCCTGGTGTTCGCCGAGGAATCGAAGCCGTAGGAGCCAGCCGTGTCCGCAGTCGCACCCGACGGACGCAAGATGCTGCGCCTGGAGGTCCGGAACAGCCAGACCCCCATCGAGCGCAAGCCCGAGTGGATCAAGACCCGGGCGAAGATGGGCCCCGAGTACAACCAGCTCCAGCAGCTCGTCAAGAGCGAGGGACTGCACACGGTCTGCCAGGAGGCGGGCTGTCCCAACATCTTCGAGTGCTGGGAGGACCGCGAGGCGACCTTCCTCATCGGCGGTGACCAGTGCACCCGGCGCTGCGACTTCTGCCAGATCGACACGGGCAAGCCGCAGGCGCTGGACCGTGACGAGCCGCGCCGCGTCGGCGAGTCGGTCGTCACGATGGATTTGAACTACGCCACGATCACCGGCGTCGCGCGCGACGACCTGGAGGACGGCGGCGCCTGGCTGTACGCGGAGACCGTGCGGCAGATCCACGCGATGACGGCGGACCGCGAGGGCGGCCACACCAAGGTCGAGCTGCTGATCCCCGACTTCAACGCGGTGCCCGAGCAGCTGGCCGAGGTCTTCTCCTCCCGCCCCGAGGTGCTGGCGCACAACGTCGAGACCGTCCCGCGGATCTTCAAGCGCATCCGCCCCGGTTTCCGTTACGAGCGCTCCCTGGAGGTCATCACCAAGGCCCGCGAGGCCGGTCTGGTGACCAAGTCGAACCTGATCCTCGGCATGGGCGAGACCCGCGAGGAGGTCAGCGAGGCGCTCCAGCACCTGCACGACGCGGGCTGCGAGCTCATCACGATCACCCAGTACCTGCGCCCCTCGGTGCGCCACCACCCGGTGGAGCGGTGGGTGAAGCCGCAGGAGTTCGTGGAGCTGAAGGAGGAGGCCGACGAGATCGGCTTCTCCGGTGTGATGTCGGGCCCGCTGGTCCGCTCCTCGTACCGGGCCGGCCGGCTGTTCCAGCAGGCGATGGAGCGGCGGAGCCAGGCCACTGTGTGAATCGCCGCACAAGCGGTGGTGGGCGTGACGACGCGGCCCGTGCATGCGCCCAGGTGAGGGGCGCGCACGGGCCGCGTCGGCATGTCGGCGCCCGCACCGGGGTTTCATCGGCGTTTGACCGGTCGGTCACGCCCTGGTAACACCAATCAGTGACGATGCTTGTACGCCCCGCGCACACGCCGCCGCGTGCGCCGTGCGCGCGTCACTCCCCCACTCCCGCCGAACCCGCTCCCAGGGAGGACCCCGACATGCAGGCCGCCACTCAGCAGGTACGCAAGGCAGACCGGACGCGCCGGACACACGCCGTACCCGATCTCCGTGAGGTCCGGGCCAACGCCTTCCCGTCCGTCACCGACGCCCTGCGCGCCGTGGAGTCCCTGCTCCTCAGCGGTGGCCAGCGCACCGCCCGCCGCAATGCCTGGACGTCCGTCCTGGAGGACCGGCGCCGGGCGAGGGACAGGGTCGAGGCACAGCACGTACTGGAGGCCGCGGCCGACCGCACTTCCTCGGCCACGTAAACTTCACAGCATGGCGAGGAAGGCAAAATCAGACAGCGGTGACGCCGCTGCGAACCCCGGGCGACTGAAGCAGATCGCTCTGACGTACAAGATGACCCGAAAGGCCGATCCGAAGGTCGGTCTTGTCGTCGCGGGCGTGGGAATCGTCGTCTTCGGCGTCCTCCTCGCGATCGGCTTCCTGGTCGGGCACCCCGTTTACCTGGGCATCCTGGGCTTCCTGCTGGCCTTCCTCGCGATGGCGATCGTCTTCGGGCGCCGCGCCGAGCGGGCGGCCTTCGGGCAGATGGAGGGCCAGCCGGGCGCGGCGGCCGCCGTCCTGCAGAACGTGGGCCGCGGCTGGACGACCACCCCCGCGGTGGCGATGAACCGCAACCAGGACGTGGTGCACCGCGCCGTCGGCAAGGCCGGCATCGTGCTGGTCGCCGAGGGCAACCCGAACCGGCTCAAGACGCTGCTGGCGGCCGAGAAGAGGAAGATGGCCCGCATCGTGGTGGACGTGCCGGTGCACGACATCATCGTCGGCAACGGCGAGGGCCAGGTGCCGCTGAAGAAGGTCCGTACGACCATGCTGAAGCTGCCCCGGGTGCTCTCCGGCCCGCAGGTGACGGCCGCCAACGACCGGCTTCGGGCGATGGGCGACCTGATGAGCAATATGCCGCTGCCGAAGGGCCCGATGCCCAAGGGCATGCGGATGCCGCGCGGCGGAAAGATGCGCTAGGAGTACGCGTACGAAGAGGGGCGCCCCGCCGTCGTGGCGGGGCGCCCCTCTTCGCGTACCGCTAGCCGCGCACCTGCACGGCGCCCGCGAGACGGTCGTGCAGTCCACGGCCGTCGCGGTCCCAGATGAGCGCGGGGATGGCCAGGCACAGCAGCACGCTGCGCACCGCGACGCGGCCGAAGCCCAGCCGCTCGCCGTCGACGGAGATCACCCGCAGCCCGAGCAGCCGCTTACCCGGCGTACTGCCGACCGTGCCCACGGTGAGCACGTTGAGTACGAACAGAACGACCACGGCCCAGTTGCCCGCCGCCGCCTGGTCACCCGGTGCGATCAGGCCGTATGCGATCACCATGCACAGGATCCAGTCGATGAACAGGGCGCCGAAGCGCCGTCCGAGGGGGGCGATGGAACCCGGCCCCTCCTGCGGCAGGCCGAGCCGCTGACCCCGGTAACCGAAGTCGGCGCCCATCTCCTCGGCGGCCGCGCGCGGCCCGGAGAGCCACGATCCGATTGCTTGCCTGTTGTCCACCCGACCACCGTACTGTGCCCGCTTTCGATCACTTCGACCCGGGTCTGGTCGGGCGCGCGAGCCCTCGCGCCGGTTAACTTGGTCGAAACAAATGGGTCACGCTTGAGAAATCCCGCGTCCCTAGGGTCAGAACCAGCGTGTGCCACCGCACTGGCGCACGACCGAGCTACAACCCCGCCCTCCCCCGGGTGGGAGTAGGAGGAGTTGGATGTTCCAGAACGCCGACGACGTCAAGAAGTACATCGCGGACAACGACGTCAAGATGATCGACGTCCGCTTCTGCGACCTTCCCGGCGTGATGCAGCACTTCACGATTCCGGCCACGGCGTTCGACCCGTCCGAGGAGCTGGCCTTCGACGGCTCGTCGATCCGCGGCTTCCAGGCGATCCACGAGTCCGACATGGCGCTGCGCGCGGACCTGTCGACGGCGCGCCTGGACCCGTTCCGCCGCGACAAGACGCTGAACATCAACTTCTTCATCCACGACCCGATCACGGGCGAGCAGTACAGCCGCGACCCGCGCAACATCGCCAAGAAGGCCGAGGCCTACCTCGCGTCCACCGGCATCGCGGACACCGCGTACTTCGGCCCCGAGGCGGAGTTCTACGTCTTCGACTCGGTCCGCTTCAACACCTCGGCGAACGAGGGCTTCTACCACATCGACTCCGAGGCCGGCGCCTGGAACACCGGCGCCCTCGAGGACAACCGCGGCTACAAGGTCCGCTACAAGGGCGGCTACTTCCCGGCCCCGCCGGTCGACCACTTCGCCGACCTGCGCGCCGAGATCTCCCTGGAGCTGGAGAACGTCGGCCTCCAGGTCGAGCGCCAGCACCACGAGGTCGGCACCGCCGGCCAGGCCGAGATCAACTACAAGTTCAACACGCTGCTGGCCGCGGCCGACGACCTGATGCTCTTCAAGTACATCGTGAAGAACGTCGCCTGGCGCAACGGCAAGACCGCGACCTTCATGCCCAAGCCGATCTTCGGTGACAACGGCTCCGGCATGCACGTCCACCAGTCGCTGTGGCAGGGCGGCTCCCCGCTCTTCTACGACGAGCAGGGCTACGCCGGCCTCTCGGACACCGCCCGCTACTACATCGGCGGCATCCTGAAGCACGCCCCGTCGCTGCTGGCGTTCACCAACCCGACGGTGAACTCCTACCACCGCCTGGTCCCCGGCTTCGAGGCCCCGGTCAACCTGGTCTACTCGCAGCGCAACCGCTCCGCCGCGATGCGCATCCCGATCACGGGCTCCAACCCGAAGGCCAAGCGCGTCGAGTTCCGCGCCCCGGACCCGTCCTCGAACCCGTACCTGGCCTTCTCGGCCCTGCTGCTCGCGGGCCTCGACGGCGTCAAGAACAAGATCGAGCCGGCCGAGCCGATCGACAAGGACCTCTACGAGCTCGCCCCCGAGGAGCACGCGGGCGTCCCGCAGGTCCCGACCTCCCTCCCGGCCGTCCTGGACGCCCTGGAGGAGGACAACGAGTACCTGCAGGCGGGCGGTGTCTTCACGTCCGACCTGATCGAGACGTGGATCGACTACAAGCGCACCAACGAGATCGCCCCGATCCAGCTGCGTCCGCACCCGCACGAGTTCGAGCTGTACTTCGACATCTAAGAGTCGGGGTCGGGCGACCTGGGCTGAAGCCCTGGAAACAGGCTGTGACCTGCGAAAACTCTTCTCAGTAGTTCTCACTGTCACCGCTTGCTTTCCGCCCCCTTGTGCACCGAGTGTGCACCGGCCGGCCAATACTCTGACTTGATGCCAGACAGCCCGCCGCGAGGGCCGCTACCCATAGCCGGGTAGCGGCCCTCGCCGGTTTGTCCAGGGCCTGTGTACGGCGGCAGCCTTCTAGCTAAGGGTTGTCCCGTAACTGATCTTTGGCATGAGGGTGGTGGTCGGGATTGGATCCTGGCCCCCACCGGTGGGCTACGCCGCCGGCGACGCGTCGTTCTCTCGGGCCGTCCGGTTCGATCACCCAATGCCCAAGGTGGCCAAGGGCCTGACGGAGTTCCGGGCGTGCACGGCTCGGAGCGAGTGCGGTACCGGTCCTCGCTCGGGAGGAGTCTGGGCGCTGCCGGGAAGGCCCGCGAACGATTCACAAGCGCTACCAGCTAGCCGCGTAAGACTCACGCACCTACTGACCGCCGTCCGGCTACGCGCGCCCTGGCCTGAGGCTGGGGACGATGTGATCCTCGGACAGTGCCAGCACAGGGGTGTGGCCGTCTGCGGCGGTGTCGGTCCGGCGTGCGAAAGACCCACTTCCCCCTTGGTTGTGAAGCACCCGTCAAAGGTCCTACACCGCATGGTTACACTTGCGCCCTGTTTTTAAGAATTCTTTAAGGGGAGGGTTTTCTTGCAGGGCATACGTATGTCCAGATTCAGACGGTCCGTCGTGACCTCACTGGTGCTCTCAGGACTCTTCGCCGTCGACGTGGCCGCGCCGAGCGTCGCCCTCTCGGCTGGCATCGCAGCCGCCGCTGCCGGGCGCCCGACAGGGACGCCGCAGCCCAAGGGCGATGTCACATCAGCGCTGCTCCGGGCGCGGCTGGCGGGCAAGCGGGCCGAGGTCACCGACGCCCGGACCGAGACCCGCACGCTGTGGGCGAACCCGGACGGCACGGTGACGGAGGAGCAGGCCGCCGGCCCTGTCCGTTTCCGTGCCGACAACGGGGCATGGACCCCCGTGGACGTCAGCCTCACCAAGGCCGCCGACGGCACCGTCGTGTCGAAGGCGCACCCGCTGGACCTCACGCTCGGCAGGCCCACGCCCGCCCGGGCGGATGCAACGGCCGCCCGTCGGCTGCGCACCTCGGCTCCAGTCCCCGCCGCTTCGCCGCTGGTGTCGCTCACCTCGCCCGAGGGCAAGCACGTTGAGCTGGGCTGGCGGGGCGCCTTGCCTGAGCCGCGCATTGACGGCACTCGGGCGACGTATCCGGGGGCGCTGCCGCACGCCGACCTCGTCGTCTCCGCCACCCGCACGGGATTCGAGCAGTTCCTCGTACTCAACTCGCCCCAGGCCGTGAAGGGTGCGGGCACCCTCCGAATGACGCTCACCGCAAAGGGCCTGACCGCCAAGGCCGTCGCGGACGGCAGCGTGACCTTCACCGACACACGCACCGGCAAGCAGGCGGGCACCCTTCCCGCGCCCGTGATGTGGGACGCGCGCACCGACGCACGCTCCGGTGACAACACGCACCGCGCCCCCGTCGCGCTGTCCGCGGCCCAGCAGGGCGACCGGATCGACCTGACCCTCACCCCGGACGCAAAGTTCCTGGCAGATCCGGCCACACGATTCCCCGTCACCGTCGACCCGGCAGTCGGTCTGCTGACCACGTTCACCACCTTCGTCCAGGAGGGCTACACCACCGACCAGTCCACCGCCACCGAGCTGAAGCTCGGTAACAACGGCTCTGACCAGGTCGCCCGTTCCTTCCTCCGCTTCGACACCCGGGCGGTGAAGGGCAAGGACATCAAGTCAGCCACGCTGAAGCTGTGGAACTACCACTCCTGGTCCTGCCAGGCGCGTGACTGGGAGGTGTGGGACACCAGCACTCCCAGCACGGCGACTCGCTGGACCGCGCAGCCCTCCTGGAACCGCAAGTGGGCGAGCTCCGCGCAGACCGCAGGGGGCTCCGGTTGTGCGGACGGCTGGGTGACCGCCGACATCACCACGCTGACCCGCGCCTGGGCCGGTAACGCGTACGACCAGAACGCCTTGGGCATCCGCGCCACCGACGAGACGGACCCTTACGCCTGGAAGCGGTTCAACTCGCGCAACGCGGCGACCAACGTGCCGGTCCTGTCGGTGACGTACAACAACCCGCCCGCTGCGCCGGTGTCGACGGCGCTCTCGCCGTCCTCATACAACCCCTTCAACAAGCGCACCTACGCCACCTCGGTGACTCCCACGTTCTCGGCGAAGGCGGCGGATCCCGACGGTGGCACCGTACGGGCCCAGTTCGAGGTCACGCCCGATCCGGCGTTCAACGACGCCGGCACCTACATCTGGAGCGGCACCAGTGGCGCTGTCGCCTCCGGCTCCACCGCCATGCTGACGCTTCCGGCGGACAAGAAGCTCGGCGCGTTCGGTTACCGGGTCCGCTCGCGCGCCCACGACGGCTCCGTATACGGCCCCTGGAGCGACTACACCACCTTCCGGGTGAACACGGGCAGGCCCTCCGCACCGCAGATCGATTGCACCGGCGTCCCGCGCGACGCGTGGACCGAAACCAGCGGTGAGATCGGCTGCACCTTCACCACGACGTCCACCGACGGCCGCGGCTTCCTGTGGGGGCTGGACGACCCCAACACCCCGCAGCAGGTGAACGACCCCGCCGGCACCGGCGGCAAACCGCAGATTATCAAGATCACCCCCGCCAAGGGCTGGCACATCCTGCACGCACGCACCGTCGACTCCGCGGGTCTCCTCTCCGGCGTTACCGCCTACCAGTTCGGCATCGGCCCCAAGCCCGCCGTCCTGCCCGTCCCGGATGTTCCCAGCGCGCTGCAGGAAGGCGCCGAGGACACCCCCACCCCGATGCTGTCCGGCGTGCTGACCTCCGGCAACCGCCCGTACCTGCGCGGCGAGTTCGCCTTGTTCGACGGTTCGGGTGCGCCCCTGGCCGGCGTGCAACTGCCCCCGGCCTTCGAGGAGAACGGGGCGCGGGTCGCCACGGTGATCCCCGAGGGCACGCTCGTGCCCGGGCGCGCCTACCAGTGGGCGATGCGCGCCTGCGGTGACACGGCCTGCTCGGCGTGGACGCCCAACCGCACCTTCACCGCCAAGGCCGCGGCGATCGAGCCGGTCCCGCAGGTCCGCACCGTCGATATCACCGGCGCCGCGCTGCGCGACGCCACCGCGCCCGTCGGTGCCACCGACTGCGGTGACATCCCGTGCGCAGCCGTCGAGGACGGGACGCTGCGCGTCGGCACCCCTGGTGACACGGCCTGGCGCAGCTGGTTCAAGGCCGACCTGTCAGCCGTACCGCCCGGCGCCCGAGTCACCGACGCACGGCTCAAGCTGCACCGAGCCGACTGCGGAGCCGACGGCGACACCACCTGCACAGAGCCTGCCGCCACCCTGCGGGACCTTGCCGGCGCGTGGGACCCTTCCCTCAGCGGCCAGGCACTCGCCGCGGCGGCGAGCGAGGAGCCAATGCTAGCCGAGAACGAACTGCCGGCCGTGCTCGGCGACCTGAATTTGGCGGCGCTCGTCGCGGACTGGCTGTCCGGGACCGACAACCACGGCCTGAGCATCCAGCTCGGCGATGAGAAGACCGCGGCGCCGGGTGTGGTCTACCACTCCTCGCGCGCCACGGACCCGGCGCTGCGTCCGGTGCTGACGGTGTCCTACGTTCCCGCGAAGGCTCCTGGCATCCCGCAGAACGTCAAGGCCGTCCCAGCCGACAGCGGGGTGCTGGCCACCTGGAACCCGCCGACCGACCCCGGCGCCGCCACCGACGCCCTCACGTACACCGTGGTCGTCAACCGCGACGGTGCCGAGGTCGCCCGTACCACCACCCAGGGCACCCGTGCCGTCTTCACCGGTCTCACCAACGGTGCGGGCCACACCGTGACCGTCACCGCAGGCTCGGCACACGGCGCGTCGACGGCGGCGGTGTCTGCCGCGGTCCAGCCGGTCGCTGTCGCCGGACAGGAGAGTTACACCGAGGCGGTGCGCGACTACTTCTCCGCACGAGCCGGAGTCCTCAAGGGCACGTACACCACCAGCGAGCAGGCCGCCGCAAGCAGTCCGCACGGTGCCATGTTCCGGCATCTGCTGGAGCAGCAGATGCCCGAGCTCAACGACCGTCGCGGCGCGTACGCCCGTCACGGGCGCCGCTTCACCGAGATGACCACGACGTTCAACGACGTGCTCACCGGGCCCGGACCCGACGGCAGCGTGGTAGTGCGCGGCACCGTTGTCGAACACAGCGTGCTGACCAACACTGACGGTACTCAGGAGCCGGAGGAGGGGGAGTTGCCCGGCCGTTTCCTCTTCGCGGACGGCATTCTGCGCGTGGAGGCCGATGACGCCGCCGTGGAGGTCACCCTCCCCACGACGGACGATGCCGCACAGGCTGCCAGCGTGGCCCCGCCCGCGGAAACCAGTGTCGAGGAAGTCGTCGACGGCGAGGAAGCCCTGCCTATCGAGCTGGACGCCGACGGCATGCTCGTCGATGAGCCCGTGGCCGCCACGACGACGCAGGGGGTCGCGATGCGTGCAGCGCCTGACGCGAGCGGCACGGCGAGCTGGGCCAAGCGCAACGCCGGCATCGCGTGGGATTACGACACCGACTGCGCCAACTTCGTCTCCAAGGCATTGCACTGGGGCGGGAAGATGCAGCAGCGCAAGGGCGGCCGCAAGAACCCATCGCGCTGGTTCCGCAACAACATCGGCTGGTGGCGCGTGGACAGCTACACCTGGGCCGCTGCGGCGAACCTGCGTCAGCACCTGAAGAACTACCGCGGCGGTCGCGAGATCTCACGCTACGATGCCCGGCCAGGCGACGTGATTTTCGGCTACTACACCTCTTCCAAGAGGTGGAACCACACCGGTGTCGTCACCGCGGCCAAGGGAGGCAACATCAGCATCACCCAGCATGGCCGCAAGACCCACACCACCCTCAACCAGTGGTTCAAGGGCAACAAACACCTCAGCGCCATCAGCATCATCCGACCGGGGAAGCGCAGTTGAGCCGGGCGCGCCGATCGGTGTGGCTGGTGGGAGCACTCGTGCTGCTGCTCGGCGGCTGCGATGCACTGTCCACCGACAAGACCCCCGATCGTGTAAAGGACGGCACCGCCGAGCTCGACCTGACCGTCACCGGGCGCCCCACCCCTGGCAGCCTCGCCACCACCGAGCATGTCCTGGCCCGCCTCAAGGCCCGGGACGCCGATGGCCTGGCCGAGGTGGCAGGGGAGGACAGTGGCACCGAGGACGAAGCGAAGCGCTGGGTGGCCCGCTGGGGTGACGCCGCCCAGCGCCCCGCCACGGCGGACTTCGCCCTGGGTGAGCAGGAAGCATCCGTGGACGTCCGTTTCGCCGGTGAACGCTCCAGGTTGTCACTTCTGCTCATGCCGAAAGACGAGGAGACCCCTTACAACGACAGGTTCGTGGTCCTCTTCCAGAAGGACCGGTGAGGTGATGACCAAGGGTCCCACCAGACACACGGCTGATCACATAGGTCGCCGCTGCACCTGATCGTAACGATCAGGCGGCTCGTGGCTCACGCAAGCGCTCGGCTGGGACTTCCCAGCCGAGCGCTTGACATAGGGCCTGCTGAAGATGTCTCAGGCGGTCGTTGCGGCGTGCCGGTGGTCGCGGTCCGCGGTCCTGTCGGAGCGCCTCGGTCCCTGGCTGGTTCTGGAAGAGCGGCAGGGCCGGGCGACCTGGACTGAAGCCCTGGCAATAGGCTTTGACCTGCGAAAACTCTTCTCAGTAGTTCTCGCTGTCAACGCTTGCTTTCCGCCGCCTTGTGCACCCCGTCCAATCCTCTGACTTGGTGTCAGCAACGCTGCGAGGGCCGCTATCCCATAGTCGGGGTGGCGGCCCTCGCTGGTTCGTGGTCCACACCTGGTTCAAGAGCACCGGGCGGCGGACGGGGCGGGTACGTTGCCCTCATGGCTGACTTCCTGATCGTGATCACGACCGTGGACAACCAGGACGCCGCGCGGAAGCTGTCGCGCTCGGCGGTGGAGGCGAGTCTGGCCGCCTCCGGACAGGTGACCGGCCCCATCGAGACGACGTATCGGCACCTCGGCGCAGTCTCGGAGGGCACCGAATATCAGGTGATGTTCCGCACGACCGGCGACCGGCGCGAGGCGCTGGAGAAGCACCTGGTGGACAACCACCCCTACGACTCGCCGGAGGTCATCGCGTTCAACATCGACGCCGGCCGCGCCGACTACCTGGACTGGATCACCCGCGCCACCCGCTAGCCCTTCACACGCTCCAGCAGCGCGCGAGTTCGCCACCGCAGGCAGGATCAGCGGATACGGCGTGGCCACCTGGTCGGGATTCCAGCACGGGGCCTTCACTGTCCCCGAACTCCTGGGCCTGGCGAAGGAAGCCGCCGGATCGAGTGAAAATCACCTGCGGGCCATCCAGCAGCCGGTCAGCCTCGTTATGTCCCGGCCAATCGCTCTCGCCCTCGCCGGTCGGGGTCCCCTGGTCCATGCCCGTGCAGCGGGCCTGATCACCTTCGGCGCTGCACCCCTGCACGGTGGCGAGCTGGCCACCCTCGCCACACCCGAACTCGCCGAGTTCGTCCGCGCCGGAGCCTCACCGGCCGCCGCCTGCCTCCTCGCTGCAGCCTCCTGCCCAAACCTGGACGTGGTACTGGTGTCCGCCAGCACCGAACAGCACTGGAACGCCGCCAAGGACGCCATCGCTTCCCCGCTCGACCGGGGCCAGTTCAGAAAGGTCATCGATGTACTCGCCCAAGGATGAGACCACCAGGGCACGCATGGAGAATGCCCTGGCGCACGCCGCCGCCAGGCTCTCGACCACGACGACCGGAACACCGGCGTGGGGGTGGCTGGGCCGCACCATCGGCAGTCGTACCGGCGGCGGCCATTGGCTGCGCGTCCACTGCGGCGAGGCATCCAAGACCCCCGAACACCGCAACGAGGGCATCGCCGTCGCCGAGGAACGGGTCTCGGACAAGGTCTCCCGGCCCCGCCTGCACGAACTGCTCCGCTGGGAAGACGGCCTGTACGTCTTCGAGGCAGAACTGATCGACTACATCGCCCAGCCGGTCATCTCCCCGGAAACCCCCGACCTCACCAAGGACCCGGGACTGCCGGATTCCTGGTGGGCGACGCTGTGGGAGAGCCTGGACGCCCTCAGCACAGCAGAGCCGCCCCGCGAGACCATTCAACAGTCCTGGGCGGACCGGGTGTTCCCCGAGTTTCTCGGCATCCCCGCGCCGACCATCGCCGAACGCGTCACCGGCCATGCCGATCTCCAGTGGGCCAACCTCACCCACCACCCCCTCGTCATCCTGGACTGGGAACGCTGGGGCGCCGTCCCCGTCGGCTACGACCCGGGCATGCTCTACGTCAACAGCCTCCGCGTCCCCGCCGTCGCCGACCGCATCCGCGCCGAGTTCGCACACGTCCTCGACACCCCCGCCGGCCACATCGGCGAACAGATCGCCCTTGCCGAGATGCTTCAGGCCGTCGGCCGCGGCTGGTACACAGAGCTGGCTCCGCTGCTACGCAAGCGCGCGGAGGAACTGACCGGGGTACGCCCTCCATCGGCCAACCGTGAGCCGAGCCCGTCGACCTAGCCGTCGGCCCTCATGGCATGCACACCGCATAGCTGGGTCATGGGGCTGCCATGGGCCGACCCATGGCAACGAATGACCGGACCACCCTGGCGTTGGATCAACAGGGTGGTCCGGTGCACTCGACTGTGATCACTTACAGGCGTGTGACCCTACTTCGGGCGGTCGGTAGTGGCGGAGCTCTTGCCGTCCTGTCCGGCGCCTGGTGCGTGTCCCATGGCTACGACCCAGGTTCCGTTGTGGCGGGACATTTGCACGTAGGTGCTGAAGGGCTTGCCGTCGCGGTCGGTTGCGATGACCTGCGTACTGGCCACGTCGTCTCCGAACTCGTGAGACACCCGCACGTCCTTGAGCTTCAGGCCGCGTCCGCCGTCTGTGGCAATGACCTTCCGTGCGTCCTGCTCGGTTTCTTCGTAACCGGGCGGGCCGAGTTCTACGAGGGCTTCGACATCGCGGGCGTTGAGCGCCGCAACGTACGCTTCCGCCGTCTCACGTTCGCTCCGACCAGCCGAGGAGGGCTCCTCCTGGGCGCAGCCGACCAGCAGTGCGAAGACAAGCGTGGTGGCTAGCGCCAAAGGCTTTCGTAAGGTCATCCGTTTCCCTCACCAGTTGGTCATGTCCGGTGGGGTACCAGGTAGCACGCGGGTACTGCGCGAGAATGGTGCTCAGCTTCTTATTGTGCGTGCTGGGGGTGTGGTAGGTCAGGAACACCTCGTTCTTCGACCGCTTCGTAACGATCATGGTGTGGTCGAGGATGCCGTCGCGCTTCCAGTCTGCCTGGAGCTCGTCAGCCAGGGCGAGGTGCCAGACGTTCGTGAGGGCTGACGTTCGCTTGGAGTGCTTGATCGCGAACCAGTACCAGTTTTCCGCACCCGCCCAGGTGTAGCTCGTGGTCCACGTGAAGCTGCCGTAGAACCACTTGCGGTTGTCCTTTCCGGCTGGCTGCGCTGCCGGAGGTCTTCCCCCATCCGCCGGCGCGCATGGCCTGGGAGATGAAGTTGGTGCAGTCGTTGTCGTAGACGCGGTAGTCGGAGTTCGTGTTCTTCCAGTGCCGGTCGGCGTAGGCGGCCATCTTGCTGTAGTTGGCCGCCCGCGGTGTGGCTGTCACTCCGTCGGCAGGCGGCGGCGTCTGGGTAGCGGCTTCCTTGGGTCCTTCGTCCTCGGAGTCAGGCGCCGGTGCGTCGATCGGTTCAGTGATCTGTGTGGTCGGCGCCGGTCCGGTCGGGTCGACCTTCGCCTTGTCGTCCGCCAGAAGCCACCCGCCGTCTGCTGCCCGGGTGTAGGTCAGTGTGTGGGGCAGGGAGTACTCCTCGTATTCCGGCTCGTCGGGCTGCACGTCGGGGTAGTAGAGGCGGGTGTCCTCGGTAACCTCGACTGTGGCGGTGTCGCCCGCGACTGTGGTGCTGTCCACGGTGACGTCGACTTCGGCGCGCGTGTAGCCACCGTTGACCTCTTTCAGCACACGCCCCTGATCAGCCAGCGCCGCGAAGTCTTCCTCGATGACGCCTGCCAATTCGCCGGTGACGTTCTGGGGTGCGCTCAGAGCGCGACGCTGGACAGCGCCCGTCACGGTGACGGCGTCAGCTCGCTTCTGCAGGTACCTGTCGGCGGTCTCGGACAGTTGTGCAGTGTCCTGAGCTGTCGGCGTCGCCCGGACTTCCTCCGCGTGGGCAGCCGGTGCCACCGCTCCCGCCATGGCGATAGCTAAGGTGACGGCGCCCGCACGGCGACCAAATGCTGTGGTTCTGCTCAAAGCTCTTCCCCCTCGTGATCGCCTTGTCATGGGCGTGACTATCCGAGCGGTCGCCGGCATGTACACGCGCTCTCCGCGTCCCGGCTGAAACGAAACGGCACTTGGCGGGATGAAGCTGAGGAACGGGACACTCCACTGAAATGCCTGCGCCATGAGTGGCACGGGACCCGAATCGGGGAGGTGGGTTGTTAGTGGCCAGTTGGAATTCCCCACTGGCGGCCAGTTGGTGGGGAGATATCTGGCCGCCAGTGATCACTCAGCGTTGCGGCTGTCGATGATGGGCGGCCTGCTGGTCGTGCGCCGGGGTCGCCGAGGTGGGTCCACCGGCCGGATCGGGGACAACTACCGTGGTACTTCGCCGAAGACCATGCGGAGACCGCGGGCTGTGTCCGCGTACTCGCGGACCCGGTGGATCAGTCCGTTTCGGAGTTCGATGACGAAGCAGTGGTCGTTGCTGTAGTGGTTTCCGTTGGAGAGCGTCGCCGTCATGGCCGCCTCCACGGCCACCCGCTCGCCGTCGACGTGAACCCCGCGGAAGGCGACCGCGACGTCACGCGCGTACAAGCGGGGGAAGTCCTGGGCGAAGAAGCGAACGATTGCCTCCCTGCCCACCATGTGGTGGGTCGCCCCGAGCGCGACGGCGGTGGCGTTCCCAGGGGGCGACAGCCATTCGGCGTCCTCGGTGAGGACCGCGGAGATCCGGTCCGGGTCGTTACTGGCGAGCGCCTGGAAGGCGTTCTGGATGATGTCGTGGCTCATGGACCCACTGTCGCCTTCAGTGCGTGCCGGTGTATTGGACGAATGTTCCCGTCGGTACCCGCTTAGCATGGGGCGATGCGATCCACGCGATCCCGTGTGCGCGAGCGTGAGGCGGTGGCCAGGTGGGACGTTGCGAGGCCGCCACGGCCCAGCCGGACAGCCGGCGTCAGCCTGGCCGGATTCCGCGACCGCAACGCCGGCCCGGTCGACATGCGGGTGGTCCCGCACCCGGCCGTCACGCTGGTTCTAGACTTCGGTGACGGTCCGCTCGTCGTGGATACCGCCACGGGTCGGCAGCAGCTGACAAGCCTTGTCGCCGGGTTCACGCACGGCCCCCTTCACGTGCGGGGCGAGAGCATCGAGTGCGTGGAGGTGCGCTTGTCCCCGCTGGTCGCGTACGCGGTGCTGGGCACCTCCCCGGCGGAGCTGGAGCACGAGGTAGTGAGCCTCGACGACCTGTGGGGCCGGGGCGCATCGCGGATACGTGAGCAACTCGGCGAAGCCCGATCGTGGCAGGACCGTTTCGCCCTGACGGACGCCTTGCTCGCCCGCCGGGCGGAGACGGGGCCGTCCGTGGACCCCCAGGTGGCCTGGTCCTGGGACCGGATCGTCGGCAGCCGCGGCCGAGTCCGGATCGACGAACTGGCGGCCGAGGTCGGGTGGAGCCGCAAACGCCTGTGGTCCAGGTTCCGGGCGCAGATCGGTCTCCCGCCCAAGCGCGCCGCGAGGCTGGTCCGCTTCGACCATGCCGTCCACCGCCTGGCGGCGGGCGAGGACGTAGCTCGGATCGCGGCGGACAGCGGCTACGTCGACCAGTCCCACCTGCATCGCGACGTCCTGAAGTTCACCGGGATGACTCCGGCGACCGCGGCCCGCGAGCCAGGGCTGGCGGTGGACGACATCGCGTGGGCGGACACGGCGTCGGCGAGACGGACCGACACCCCGCCCCATGCGGTACGCACCGCTCGGCACGGGCGCGGAGATGGCGTCCACCCTGTGGAGCGCGATCCGCGTTCCCCTCACTGACTACCGTCCGTGAACTCCGGGACTGGCTGTACGTGGGGAATTCGAACTGGCCACTGTCAGTGGGTAAAGCCGCGGAAGCCGGTCACCCCCAGCACCGGCCCACGCCCACTGCGGCCCGTGTCCCTCGCTGGGGCGGCTCGTTGGTGAGAGTGCGTCGGTCCACGATGCCCGGCCCCCGTCTTCTGTTGCGCCCTGGTGGAGGCCGGTCTTCCGAAGCGTCGTCAGCCCCATGCGCTGCACCCCGCCCTTACCCCTCGGCCGGTGTCGTCGCCTGGGGCTGTCGGAGGCCGGGAGGCCGGAGCCGCCAGAGCAAGCGCCCTATGCCGACCGCGCGGACGCGGCAGTTCGCCCCGCTTCAGAGCAGAGCCCCGGCACGCCGTGCCGCACCGTTTCGGCGCGACCGGATCGCGTACGCCTGCTGGACTGCCGGGATGCGCCTGGCGGACAAGCGGCCGGTGACCGGTCCGCTCCGGCGGTGGGTGCGGCTGGAGGTCCCGGAGGGGTAGGCACGCGCGAAGCGGGGTCAGGCGGACAGTTCCCGTTCCAGGGGGGTGCGGAAGCGGGGGGTGACGCGGGTGCCGTTGAGCCAGGCGTGGAGGCGGGCCGCTTCGGTTTCGATGGCGGTGTGGGCCTCGCGGCCCGGGTCGGTGTCCGTGAGGAGGCGCCAGACCGGTTCGCCGCCGGGGCGCTGGGCCCAGCCGCCGATGATGCGGCCGTTCCGCCAGACGGTGGGGCCGATGTTGCCGCTGCGGTCGAAGAGGGCGGTGCGGTGGGCGGGGGTGAGGTACCAGTCGCGGGCCTGCCAGCCCATGGGGGTGGGGTCGAGGGCGGGAAGGAAGGCCGCCCAGGGAGCCGGGGGTTCGGTCGGGGAGGTGTCGTCGGGCAGGACGTGGCCGGTGGTGCCGTCGTCGAGGTCGACCGGGACGGCGTGCACGGCCTGGAGGGCTTTGCGTACGTCGGTGACCTTCCAGCCGGTCCACCACTTCAGGTCCGCCTCGGTCGCCGGGCCGTGGGAGGCCAGCCATGCGCGGGTGAGCGTGGCCCGGGCCTCGGCGGGCGGGAGGTCGGGGAGCGGGGGCGCGATCGCCCAGCGGAACTGGCTGGACGTCCAGGAGCCGAGCGGCCGGCCGCGGACGACGCGGGCCTCGGTACCGAGCAGACGCAGCAGCCGGGAGGAGACGGTCTGGCGCTGCTCGTAGCTGGTGCCGGGGGCGTACACGAACTGTTCGCGCAGCCGTGGTTCGTCCTGGGCCAGTTCGGTGGCGGTGGCCTCGCCGCGCCGTGCGAGGGCTTCGAGGGTCGACTTCTCGACATCCGCGAGCCATGCCTCGTCGAGGGTGCTGCCCGCCGTCACCTGCTTGATGAGGGTGGCACGCTCGCGGGCGGCGACGTCGTGGGTGGTGGAGGACTGCACGACGGGTGCGAGGGCGGTGGGCACGACGAAGAGCGTGTGGCGCATGCCGTGCATGCGGACGAGGGTGCGGTCCTCGTACAGGGCGCGTTCCATGGCGGCCACCGGGCCGGCCTGGTCGGTGAGGCGGGCACCGGCGGCGAGGTGGACGGTGGCGGGGTCGGTGCCGTGCAGGGCGGTGAGGGACATCGCCACCTGTTCGACGGTGGCCGCGCGGGCGGCCGGGGCGAGGTGGTGGCGTACCGCGAGGCGGGTGCGGCGCTCTTCGTCCGTCATACGGGGGCGGGGGCTGGACATGGCATAGAACCTACCCATGGACGCGATCACAT
Organism: Streptomyces sp. CB03238; assembly: GCF_002099185.1. Lineage (NCBI taxonomy): Bacteria > Bacillati > Actinomycetota > Actinomycetes > Kitasatosporales > Streptomycetaceae > Streptomyces > Streptomyces sp. CB03238. The sequence continues at coordinate 182,171 of NZ_NBCN01000004.1, forward strand.
GTGATGGGGAGCGGATCAGCCATACGGTGCGCGAGCCGCGCGATGCGGCGGTGGCGGTGACCGTGGTGCTGTTGCACGGGGCGGGGACCAGCAGTTCGGAGCGGCTCCTTCCGCTTCTTGGGGAGTTCACGGGACGGGGCTGCCGGGCGCTCGCCCTGGACTTCTCGGGGCACGGCGAAAGCAGCGGGGCGCTGCGCGAGTTGAGCCTGGAGCGGCGGTTCGTCCAGGGGCGGGCGGTGATCGACCGGGTGGTGCCGGAGGGCGACGAGCTGGTGCTGGTGGGCTTCAGCATGAGCGGCCAGACCGTCGCCGACCTGGTCGGTCACTACGGGCGGCGGGTGCGGGCGATCGGGCTGTGCGCGCCCGCCGTATACGCGGAGGAGGCGTGGCGGGTGCCGTTCGGGGACGGGCGGGGTGCGTTCACCGGCATCATCCGGCGGCCCGAGAGCTGGCGGACGTCCCGGGCGCTGGAGGCGTTCGCGGCGTACGAGGGTACGGCCGTGCTGGTCGTACCCGGCACGGATCATGTGATTCCGCCGGCCGTGACAGAGGCGGTCGAGGAGGCGCTCACCGTCCGGTCCCGGTACCGGCGGCTGGACCTGGAGCGGGCGGACCACCACCTGGCGCGGTGGCTGCGGTACGAGGCGGACGACCGGCGGCGGTTCGTCGACGCGGTGCTGGCGGAGCCCCGGACGTTCGACTGGGTGGCGAAGCAACTGCCGGACGGGGAACGGGTGCGGTCGGTGCACCGGCTGCGCGGTGGCGGCACGTCACAGATGCGCCTGCTGCGGACGGAGACGGAACGGGACCTCGTCCTGCGGTCGTTCGTCAAGCCGTTCTACCGGCGGCACGCACCGGGGCTGCTCACCCGGGAGGCGGAGGTGCTCGGCCTGCTGGCGGGTACGGATGTGCCGGCCGCGGAGTGCGTGGCCGTGGACGCCACGGCGGAGTTCTGCGACGCGCCCTCGCTGCTGATGACGCGTCTGCCCGGTGAGGTACGGGTCGACGAGGTGGACCTGGACGCGCGCGTCGAGCTGCTGGCGCGGCAGCTGATGGGCGTTCACGGTGTGACGGTGCCGCAGGGGGCGCGCCCGCGCCCGTACCAGGCGTGGACGGCGCCGGAGCGGGTGAGGCTGCCGGAGGGTACGGCCCGGCCGGAGCTGTGGGGGCGGGCGATGGAGGTGATCGGGCGGGAGGCACCGGCGTACGAAGGGTGCTTCCTGCACCGGGGCTTCCATCCGGGCAACGTCCTGTTCACGGGCGCCGGTGAGGGGCTGCGGCTGAGCGGTGTCGTCGACTGGGTGGAGACCTCCTGGGGGCCGGCGGATCTGGACGTGGCGCACTGCTCGACGGCGCTGGTGCTGCTGTACGGGGTGGAGTGCGGGCTGCGGTTCGCCGAGCGGTACGCCGCGCACGGCGGCGTACTGTCCGGGGACCCTCGGGCCCGGCTGTACTGGCGGCTCCTGGACGCGTTGGCGTTCGCCCCGTACGCGGACAAGGTGGCCCGGCCGTGGCGGGAGCTGGGCCGTACCGATCTGACGCCCCAGGTGCTGGCGGCGCGCCTGGAGGCGTACATCGGCGCCCTGTTCGGTGGGGCCGGGGTGTAGCCGTGCGGTCCCGTGCCCGCCGGTCACCCTTGTGGGCGGGCGGGCACGGGTGGTGCTCAGCGGCTGCTGTGGATCAGTGCCCGGACCATCCGGCACGTGATGTCGGACGGCGGGTGGACGCCAAGGCGCGCCGCCGTGCTCCGTATCGTCTCGTTGTCGGCCTTCGACGGGTGGTAGACGCCCGAGTCGAGCAGGGCGATCGCCAGCCGCATGGCCTTCAGGCGGCGGTTGTGGGACACGTACCACTCGCGGGGCCGACCCGCCGGCAGTGGCTTCTTCTTGAGGGGCTTCCAGGGTTCGAGGGACAGTGTCGTGAGTGCGGCAACGGCCATCGGCGACCTCCTGGTACGCGGTGTGGGGACCCTCCCCCGGGCCCTCACTAACTACCTCGATTTTACTGCCGCCCACTGACAATCGGCCCTGGCCAGCACGGCTCTGACCGGTCGTGGGAAGGGGAGGCGGGTACGGTGACGGGCATGGAGATCTGGATCAATCCCGCGTGTTCCAAGTGCCGTGGCGCTCTGAAGCTGCTCGACGAGGAAGGGGCGGACTACACCGTCCGCCGCTACCTGGAGGACGTGCCGTCCGCCGACGAGATCCGGGACGTGCTGACCCGCCTCGGCCTCGAACCGTGGGACATCACCCGCACCCAGGAGACGGCCGCGAAGGAGCTCGGGCTGAAGGGCTGGCCGCGCGAGGCCGGTTCGCGAGAGCGCTGGATCACGGCGCTGGTGGTGCACCCGAAGCTGATCCAGCGCCCGATCATCACCGCCGACGACGGCACGGCGGTCGTGGCCCGGACGGACGAGGCGGTACGGGACGCGCTCAGCCGGTCGTGACCCCGGGGTCGGGTCGGGGCCGGGGTCGGGGCCGGGCCGGGGCCGGATCAGGATCAGGATCGGGTCAGGACCGGGTCAGGAAGTCGGCGATACGGCGGTCCGTACCGGGTGGGGAGGCCAGCGGCAGCGCGTGGTGCGTGGCGCCGGTCAGGATCTCCGTCCGTACGGCGGGCAGGCCCCGGGCGGCCGCGGCGACCTTGCGGACGTCGTGGGCCCGGGACCTCTCGGCGAGCAGTACGAGGGTGGGCACCTCCAGGGCGCGCGCGCAGCGCGTCGGCGGACGGGCGGGGGCCGTTGACCGGTCTGGCGGCCGGGAAGTCGGCGGTGTGCGCGTCCAGCCGTAGCCAGGCCGGGTCGAGGGGCGCGCCGCGCGTCTCCCACTCCAGGAACGAGCGGTTGCGGGCCGGAGTGGGGCACAGCAGCATCGGCAGGGCGCGCAGCAGGTAGCAGGGGCTGAAGCCGGTGAAGCAGTTCGTCGGGTCCAGCAGGACGAGCCGGGTCACCCGGCGCGGGGAGCGCAGCGCGTAGTGGAGGCCGGTCCAGGCCCCGTACGAATGGCCGCACAGGGCGACGGAGCCGAGCCCGAGCGTGTCCAGGACCGCGTCGAGCCAGGCCATGAGGTCGGTGACGGTGCGGACCGGGCGGTCGCCGGGCCCGGCCACGCTGCGGCCCGGGTCACCGATGGTGTCGACGGCGTGTACGCGGTGCGTGCGGCCGAGTTCGGCGGTGGTGGCGTACCAGACGGTGGAGGTGGCGCCGCCGCCGTGGAGGAGGACGACGGGCGGGGCGTCCCGGGGGCCGTGGCTGTTGACGTGGGTGCTGCCGTAAGGGGTGGGGACGGTCGACTGTCCGGTCCCCTCGGGCCATTGGGCGAGGACGGCGTCGTAGGCCGCGAGGAACGCGTCGGTCACCATCGGTGCCTCCGGTCGATAAATCGTCTCGCTGAGCGATAATCTCGGTGAACGAGATGATACGCCGGAGGTGTCACGTGTCCATGGAGCTGTCGAAGGAGATGGAGATCTTCCATCTGCTGCGGGCCGTCACGGTGGAGTTCGGGCTGCGGCAGGCCGAGTTCGCCACCCGTCACGGCATGCACGCCACCGATGTACGGGCCCTGATCTGCCTGTTGGATGCCGAGCGGGCCGGTACGGACGCCACGGCGGGGTGGCTCGGCGCACAGCTCGGGCTCAACTCCGCCGGGACGACCGCGGTCATCGACCGCCTGGAGCGGCTCGGCCACATCGCACGCGTACGCGACGAACGCGACCGGCGGCGCGTGCTGCTCACCGTGGAGGACCGCGCCAAGGAGCTGGGCAGGGCGCACTTCAGGCCGTTGATCGACGGCACGGTGACGTTGCTGCGGGGCTTGGGGGAGGGCGAGGTGGACGCGGTGCGGCGGTTCCTGGGTGGCGTACGAAGTCTGCTGAGGGAAAAGGGAGTTGAGTAGAACCGGCTTGCTACTCGTACGTAGGGGCACACACGGAACCGATCCGGCCGCCGCTCCCCCGTACGGCCGGGGACAGGAGCCCCTACGTGTCACGCAAGAAGACGCTCAGCGGTAAGAAGAAGCTCGCCCTGCTCGTCGGCGCGGCCGCGATGGCCGGCGGCACGGCGATCGTGATGACCGGGACCAGCCAGGCGTCGGTGGCCTGCGGCGGCCTGGCCACGGCGCTGAGCAACAACGAGAAGTTCATCGCCGGTCAGCGGGCCAACCCGGACGCCCAGTCGGAGGCGCGGATCGCCAACCGGCAGGCGGTCATCGAGCAGATCAAGCGCCAGCAGGCCGCTGCCGGCTGCGAGGTCGGGCAGGGCGGTGCGCAGGACAGTGGCGCCGGTGACGCCCAGGCGGGCGGCGCTCAGGCGGGCGGCGCTCAGGCGGGCGGCCAGGCGCCGGGTGCCGGCGCGGGCAATGGCCAGGGCGCAGGCGCAGGCCAGGGCAATGGCCAGGGCGCCGGCAACGGGCAGGACAAGGGTCAGGGCAATGGGCAGGGCAATGGCCAGGGCTCGGGCAACGGTGCCGGTGATGCCACGGCCCAGCCGCCCGCCGGGCAGGGCGGCCAGCAGGGCGGTGGCGAGGCCGGCGAGGTGGTCTGCGCCGGGTCGACCGTGACCCTCTCGGGTGAGGGCGGCGCCCCTGCCGCCTCCAGCAACCAGTTTCCGCTCGGGACCCAGCTCAAGGTGACCAACCTGGACAACGACAAGTCGACGACCGTCGAGGTCACCTCCGTGTCCGGAAGCTGCGCCCTGCTCAACAACGCGGCGTTCGAGCAGGTCCGTGAGCCCGGCAAGTTCCTGATCCGCAAGGCCCGCATCGAGCGCGTCGGCTGACGGGCGGGCCGGAGCCCCCGGACAGGAGGCGCGGTTCAGTCGGCGAGCCGCGCCTCCGCCTCCGCCAGGATTTCCGTCACGCGCAGCCCGAACCGTACGTCGCAAGGATGCGCCTCCCCGCTCCGTACCGACCCCAGCAGCGCGTCCACCGCCGCCCCGAACGACCCGACCGCGTCCGCCCAGCCGGGCATCACCGCCCGCCCCTGCTCGCCGAAGAGCGCGATGCCCGCCTCCGAGGCCCGTACCGGGGCGCTCAGGCTCAGCGTCACCGTGCTGCCGGCGCCCGACACGTGCCGCAGCACCAGGTGCCGGGCATCCCCCGGGCCCGCGACGGCCGATGTGACCTCCGTCACATCTCCGAGCACGGGCAGGAGCACCGACAGCACATGTGGGCCCACGTCCCAGAGCCCGCCCTTCTCCCGGCGCCAGGGCGAGGCGGCGTACGCGCTCGTCGCCCCGCGCGAGAACAGCGCGCCCAGCCAGTGCGCCTGCGCCAGGTACCAGCCACCCAGCGCCGCCTGGTCCTCGATCCACGGGGCGGTGTCCGAGGCGAACCGGAGCGTGCAGAAGACGACGGACGCCACGCCCGCCTTGTCGGCGGCCTCCGCCACCTCGCGGGCGCCCGCCACACTCGTCGCGACCGGCTTGTCGAGCAGCAGATGGCACCCGGCCGCCGCGGCCCGTGCGGCGAGTGGGGCCTGCACGTCCGGCGGCAGGGCGAAGGCCACCGCGTCGCTCGCCGCCAGCAGCGCGTCCACGTCGTCGTACGCCCGTGTCCCGTGCGTGGCGGCGAGGGCTGCCGCCGCGTCGGGGCGCCTGCCCCACACCCCGCTGAACGACACGCCGGGGTGGGCGGCCAGGGCGGGGGCGTGCGTGCGGTCGGCCCAAGGGCCGGTACCGAGGAGTCCGATGCGCGGCGTGCTGTCCATGACCGCCAGTCTGCCCTCCGTCCTCCGTACGAGAATCATGAGCTCCGTATACGAAGCCGCCACTGCACGCGCACGCGCGCGCACAGCCGCTGCGGGAAACACGGGAAACCTGAGTAACACGGGGTTCACAAACGGGCAACGGTCGGGAAATCCCGTATTGCGAAGCTGCGCGACATACCGCTGCACCCGCAAAGGATGAGGCCCCCGTGACCACCATCAAGGCTGAGTACATCTGGATCGACGGCACCGAGCCGACCGCCAAGCTTCGCTCCAAGACGAAGATACTGGCCGGCTCCGCCGCCACCGGCGTCGCCGATCTGCCCATCTGGGGCTTCGACGGGTCCAGCACCAACCAGGCCGAGGGCCACGCCTCCGACCGCGTGCTGAAGCCGGTCTTCTCCTGCCCCGACCCGATCCGCGGCGGTGACAACGTCCTCGTCCTGTGCGAGGTCCTCAACACGGACATGACGCCGCACGAGTCCAACACGCGTGCCGCGCTGGCCGAGGTCGCGGAGAAGTTCGCCGCGCAGCAGCCGATCTTCGGCATCGAGCAGGAGTACACCTTCTTCAAGGGCTCCCGCCCGCTCGGCTTCCCCGAGGGCGGCTTCCCGGCCGCGCAGGGCGGCTACTACTGCGGTGTCGGCTCGGACGAGATCTTCGGCCGTGACGTCGTCGAGGCGCACCTGGAGAACTGCCTGAAGGCGGGCCTGGGCATCTCCGGCATCAACGCCGAGGTCATGCCGGGCCAGTGGGAGTTCCAGGTCGGCCCCCTGGCGCCGCTGGAGGTCTCGGACCAGCTGTGGGTCACGCGCTGGCTGCTCTACCGCACCGCCGAGGACTTCGACATCTCCGCCACCCTCGACCCCAAGCCGGTCAAGGGCGACTGGAACGGTGCCGGCGCGCACACCAACTTCTCCACCAAGGCGATGCGCGAGGGCTATGACGCGATCATCACCGCGTGCGAGGCGCTGGGCGAGGGCTCCAAGCCGATGGACCACGTCAAGAACTACGGCGCCGGTATCGACGACCGCCTGACCGGTCTGCACGAGACCGCCCCGTGGAACGAGTACAGCTACGGCGTCTCGGACCGTGGCGCTTCGGTCCGCATCCCGTGGCAGGTCGAGAAGGACGGCAAGGGCTACATCGAGGACCGCCGCCCGAACGCCAACGTCGACCCGTACACGGTGACCCGCCTGCTGGTGGACACCTGCTGCTCCGCGCTGGAGAAGGCCGGCCAGGTCTGATCCGGCACCCGGTTCACGGCCGAGGGCGCGCACCGATCACGGTGGGCGCCCTCCGGCGTTTTCGCTGCCGCCGTCACTGTCAGTGGCGTCTGCCAGAGTGGGCTCATGCTTGCGGTCAGGGTGGAGACGGAGAAGAACGGCGAGGAGTACGCCCGCGTTTCGGCGGAGCGGCTCGGGGAGCTGGTGCTGCGCATCGGCGCGGACGGGGACCGCTTCCTGGTGGTCCAGCGGATACCGGACGTGCCGGATGTCTTCGTCCAGGTGTGGCACGCGGACGGCGGCGGTTACCAGTTGGAGCACCGGGACGGGGCGCCCGAGCGGCACTTCATGGCGGAGTTGACCGACGCGGGGCGGGTCGCCGAGGTCATGGTGCGGTGGTCCCGGCACGAGGACGGCTGGGACGCCGGACTGCCCTGGCAGCTCATCCGTCTGCCGCTGCCCGAGCCGCTGCCCGAGCCGGTGCCGGAGCCGGCCGCGGAGATACGCAAGCAGGTCGAGGAGCATGTGCGCGAGCTCCTGGTGTGCGGGTACGCGAACCGGGCGCAGCTCGCCGAGGCCGCAGAGGAGTGGCTGGTCAGCGGGGACGAGCGACCGGTGTCGCCCGCGCAGGCACGGCAGTTGGTGGACCGGCTGTGGCGGGAGCGGCTGGAGGAGCAGGCCGGGTGGGAGGGGACGACGGACCCGGAGCGGGTCTCGCGGGCCTTCGCCGCGCTCGACGCGCGCGGAATCGTCGCCCGGGAGGACTTCACCTGTTGCCGCACGTGCGGGATGTCGGAGATAGGGGAGGAAGGGGACGGGAGTTCGCGCGGCTTCGTCTTCTTCCACACGCAGTGCACCGAGGGCGCGGCGGCCGGGCATGGCCTGTATCTGCTGTACGGAGGGTTCGACGGCTCCGAGGAGACCACGGCGGCCGTCGGGCGGGAGGTCGTCGCGGCCCTCGGCGAGGAGGGGTTGACGGTGGACTGGGACGGTTCGCCGGAGCGGGCGATGATCGTGACGGGGCTGGACTGGCGCAAGCGGCTGCCGTGACCGCCGTGACGCTTTGCCGCTGCGGTAGGTGCGGAGACGGGCGGGTGTCCCGCATCGGCATCTGATTCAATGGGGGCATGGCCAGCCTTCAGAACACCGCGACGGGTCGCAGCGACCTCCAGCCGTTCTGGCCGTCCCGTCAGCACCACGACTTCGACCGGGTGTGTTGCCGCGCGACGAACGCGTCGGCCCTCTAACGCCTTTCGGCACCCTGCTTCTCCAGCCCGGCTGCCCGGACAGGCCTTCGGCCCACGCGCATGACGTACTCCCCGTCCCTTCGCGCGAAAGAGCTGACCTCATCATGGCCAACACCCGTACCCTCTCCGCCGTTCCCGCCACCGCGACCGCCACCGCCACCGCGACGTCCGTGAGCAACCGGCACCGGCTGCGCGCCGTCGACGAGCGCGACCACCCCGTACGTCTCCCGGGCGGCGTCGATGTCGCCGAGTTCCTGCCGCCGGGTGCCACCTGGGTGCCCGCGCCGCCGCACACCGTGCCCTCGCTGCCTGGGCAGCCGCCGATGGTCGGCTACCTGGTCCTCGTACCGGCCGAGCAGCACGTGCCCGTACCCGGACCGGCCGGTGCTCCAGGCGAAGGGCCCGACGGGCCCGACGGGCCGGTGTCGATCGACGGCGCCCGGCGCATCGCTCGGGTGGCCGGGCGCCCGCTGGACCTGACGTACCTGGAGTTCGAGTTGCTGGCGCACCTGGTCGCGCACCCCCACCGGGTGCACACCCGCGACCACTTGGTGACCACCGTGTGGGGGTACGGGCACGTGGGCGACGGGCGGACGGTCGACGTCCATGTCGCCCGGCTGCGGCGCAAGCTGGGCGCCGAGCACCGCCACACGATCCAGACCGTGCGGCGGGTCGGCTACAAGTACACGCCCTGAACCGCTAGGCGGCGGCGCCGCGGGACCGCGCCCGTGCCCGTGCCAGCAGGCCCAGGGTCACGTCCACCGCGAGGAACACCAGCAGGCTGATGCCGAGCATGGGCACGAACCAGCCCACCAGCGCCGTCGCGGCGGCCAGCGGAAGGAGCAGCGTGGCAGGCACCTTGCGCCAGGCACCGCGCGGCATGGGCCGGCCCGCGCTCAGCTTCCGCTCCTTCGTCGGCCTGCGCAGCCACCACATCCGGTAGCCCCAGACGATGAGGAGGATCAGCGCGACCATGAGGGCGGCGAGCACGAGCTGGTTGGCGAGCCCGAAGAGGACGCCCATGTGGGCGTCGATACCGAAGCGGGTCAGCTTGGCGAGGACGGGGTAGTCCGCGAACCGCAGTTCGTCGATGACCGCGCCGTCGGCCGGGTCGACCGCCACCGAGTCCAGGTGGACGGGGAACTGGGTGTCGGTCTCCTTGACGACGTACCCCTTGCCCTCGGCCGGGAGGGTGACGGCGATCTTCCCGGCCACGCCGGCGCCGCGGGCGGCCTCGACCGCCTTGTCGATGCCGACGTCGGGGCCCTTGGGGGCGGGGGCGGTGTGGTGGGCCGTGCCATGGCCCTCGTGTCCGGTGCCGCCGCCGGGGGCCGCGCCGTCGAGGGTGGCGGAGACGGTGGGCGTGGCGCCGCCGAGCTGCGACTGTACGGCGTCGATGTTCTCGCCCGCGTACCGGGACCAGGTCAGGCCGGTGGCGGAGAGGATGACGAGGCCGGTCACGGCCCACAGGCCGACCGAACCGTGCCAGGAGAGGGTGCGGCGGCGGGACTTGGGGCCGCGCTCGGGGAGGATCAGGGCGCGCCTGGCGGTGCGCTTGCGGCCGATCCACAGGGCCAGGCCGCCGAGGGCGACGACCCACATCCAGCTGGCGGCCATTTCGCTGTAGTTGCGGCCGAGCTCGCCGAGCTGGAGGTTCGCGTGGAACTCGGAGAGCCAGGTACGCAGCGGGAGCGCGCCCGAACTGCCGTAGCTGGGCAGGTCGCCCCGTATCTCGGCGGTGTACGGGTCGACGAAGACGGCGAGCGACTTGCCCTCCTCGACGGTCGGGCTGCTCATGAGTACGCGGGTGGTGGCGCCGTCCTCCGAGGAGGGCCAGACGGCGGTCACGGTGCCGTCCGGGTGAGCCTCGCGGGCCGCGTCGACCTGCTCGGAGAGCGGGAGGACCCGCTCGCCGGCCGGGACCTGGAGCTCATGGCGGAAGAGGACCTTCTCCGCCTGGAAGGAGAGGGCGTACAGCAGTCCGCTGGTGGCGGCGACGAGGAGGAGGGGGGCTATCAGGAGCCCCGCGTAGAAGTGGACGCGGAGGAAGAGGGGCCGCAGGGCTCTCCACGTCGACCGGCCTTCGGTGGGCGAAGGGGCGGTTTCGGCGGGCGGCTGGGCCGTCGTGCGGTCGTCAATGGCCATGACTGTCCTAGGAGTCGGCGTTGGCTGCATGTCTGCAGGGGGAAGCGGCCCCCAGGTCAGACGTGCGTCGCTCCGGGGACCGTGGCGCGGGGGACGAGGGGCGTGGGCGGGCCGCGCCGCGAGAGGGTGTGCGCGAGGACGACGCCGTGGTGGCGGCGGAGGGTACGGGTCCGGGGGCGCGGCGGCCGTGGGGCGTCGGGCAGGCGTACGGCGGCGAGCAGCAGACGCAGCGGGGTGAAGGCGAGGGCGCCGACGGCGCGGGCGAGGCGGAAGAAGGCGGCCTCGCCACGGGCCAGCCAGAACGCGCACGCGGCGGCGGCGAGCAGGTGGACGCCGACCATGCCGGCGGAGGCGCCGCCGACGAGCCCGGCGAGGAGCTCGGCCACGCCGCCGGATCCGGCGGGTACGCCCGACATGGTGGCCCCGTGGGCCATGCCCGGCATCGCGTCCGGCGCCGGCCCGGCCGTCATGCCCGCCGCCGTACCGGCCCCGTGGCTGTGGTGCCCGCCACTGCCCATGAACGTCACGTGCAGCACGCTCTGCAGGGCGAGGAGTCCCGTACCGATGAAGGCGGGCCCTCGGCGGCGGCCCGCGGCGAGCCAGGCGAGGCCGCCGGTGACGCCGAGTGCGACGAGCAGCGAGCCCGGCGGAACATGATGCGCAGACATGGACGAATGCCCCATCGCCGCCAATGTCACGCACACCGCCGCGAAAAGTGCGGCACGCAAGGCGCGCATCGGCGACCGGGCATTCGTCATCGTCGGCTCATGCTGCCATCCCGGCGGCGAGGACGGGAGACCGGCCGTCGCCGGGAATCCTCCGGCAGGTTCTTCTGGCAGCAGAACCACTGTTCGGGGACGTGGTGCGCGAGGCAGGCTCGGATCATGAAACTTCTGATGCTGGGTGGTACGGAGTTCGCCGGGCGCGCCGTCGTGGAGGCCGCGCCGGCCCGCGGCTGGGAGGTGACGGTCTTCCACCGGGGCCGCCACGAGCCGCCGGCCGGTGTGGTGTCGCTGCTGGGCGACCGGACCGCGCCGGACGGGCTCGCGGCGCTCGCCGAGGGGCGGTGGGACGTGGTCGTCGACACCTGGTCGTCGGACCCCACCGCGGTACGGGACGCCGCGCGGCTGCTCGCCGGCCGGGTCGGCCGCTATGTGTACGTCTCCAGTCGCAGCGTCCACGCGTGGCCCCCGGCGGCGGGGCTGGCCGAGGACGGCCCGTTGGTGGAGTCGTCACCGGATGCGACGGGCGTGCCCTACGCGGAGGCCAAACGGGGCGGGGAGCTGGCGGCGCTGGCCGCCTTCGGCGAGGAGCGGGTGCTGCTGGGCCGCGCCGGGCTGATCATCGGCCCGGGGGAGAACGTCGGCCGCCTCCCGTGGTGGCTGAACCGGATCGCCCGCGGCGGCCCGGTGCTCGCCCCGGGCCCGCGCGACCTGCCCCTGCAGTACATCGACGTCCGTGACATGGCCGAGTGGCTGCTGGACGCGGCGGAGGCCGGGCTGGCCGGCCCCTACAATCTGGTGAGCCGGCCGGGCCACACCACCATGGGCGAGCTGCTGGACGCCTGTGTGCGCGCCACCGGCTCGGACGCCGAGCTGCGGTGGACGGACCCGGAGGCGGTCCTCGGGGCGGGCATCGAGCCCTGGTCGGGGCTGCCGATCTGGATCCCGCCGGGTGAGTCGTACGACGCGATGCACGGCGGCGACGTGTCCAAGGCGCTCGCGGCGGGCCTGCGGTGCCGCCCGGCGGCCGAGACGGTCGCGGACACCTGGGCGTGGCTCAGCGGGCTGGGCGGCGTGGCGCCGCAGCGGGCGGACCGCCCGGAGCTGGGCGTCACGCCCGAGCAGGAGGCGAAAGCGCTCGGCACGGCCTGGGAGTAGCGGTTCGCCCGCTTTGCGGACGTAGATTTCTACGAAATCACCAGCGCGCTGAACGACCCCTGAATCACGCCCGTATGGAACGGAGCGGTTCACCCCGCCCAGGATTGGAGTTCCATGCGACGCACACGAAAACGCTCGACACTGGCCAACCGGGCGATCGCCGCCTCGGCTGCCCTGATACTGGGCGGCGGCGGGTTGATCGCGGCCAATGTCTACGCTTCCGCCGGCGAGGGCTGGTCGGGCTGGTCCGGCTCGTCACCGCAGCAGCAGAAGCCCTTGAACGCCGGACAGCAGATGTCCACCATCGACTGCCCCGAAGTCGCCAACGGCCTTCGGGACGTGCCTCAGCAGGCGCGCGCCGAGGTGGACCGGGAACTGGCGACGATGGACACCCAGATCACCGAGGCGTACCAGCGGTTCGCCGATCAGAAGGAACAGATCCAGCAGGATCCGGCCTTTGCCCAGAATGCCATTCTCAATCCGCTGAAGGACAAACGGGTCGCCGCGATCGGCCGGATCGTGATCGCCATCGACCGCGTCGCACAGCGCCCGAACGGGCTGGAAAGCCTGGCGCCGTGCACGCTGCGCGCGGACGACGCCAACCAGGTGAAGGACCAGGACGGCGGCGACCAGAACGGAGACGGCCAGGACCAGGACCAGGGGCAGAACCAGGACCAGGACCAAGGGCAGGACCAGGGCCAGGGCCAGGGGCAAGGTCAGGGGCAGGCGGGCAACGGGCCCGTGGCGGCCGACTTCGTCGACATCCAGAACGTCCAGCCCAACGTCCGCAACCCTCGCCAGTTGCGCGGCGCCTCGCGAGGCACCTTCACCACCGATTGCGGGCGTAACGAGAACGGCAAGTTCAACCCGGACAATGTCATCGTCGCGCCCGGTGTGAGCAATGGCGCCCACCATATGCACGACTACGTGGGCAACCAGGCCAACGACGCCTTCGCCAGTGACGACGATCTCGCCAACGGGCAGACCACCTGCCGTAACCAGGGGGACAGGTCCACGTACTTCTGGCCGGTGCTGCGCCTGCAGAACGGCCAGAACGAGAACGACGCCAACGCGGACGGCGGCGGCAACGACCAGAACGTCGGCGAAATCCTCACTCCCAGCCAGGTCACGATGAATTTCGTCGGCAGCCCGGTCTCCCGGGTCACGGCCATGCCGAAGTTCCTGCGCATCATCACCGGTGACGCCAAGGCGTTCACCAACGGTGACGCGAACGCCAATGCTTCGTGGAGCTGCACCGGTTTCGAGGACCGGCAGCTGAAGGACAAGTATCCGATCTGTCCCCAGGGCAGCCAGGTCGTACGGACATTCACATTCCAGAGTTGCTGGGACGGCCAGAACACCGACAGCGCCAACCACCGCACCCATGTCGCCTTCGCCGACGGGAACGGCCGCTGCCCCAACGGTTTCCAGGCCATTCCCCAGCTCGTCCAGCGCATTGTCTACGACGTTCCGCAGGGGACCGTGTTCGCCGTGGACTCGTTCCCCGAACAGCTCCACAAGCCGATCACCGACCACGGAGACTTCATCAACGTCTTCAACAACCGGCTGATGCAGCAGATGGTGAACTGTATCAACGGCGGACGGCGCTGCGCCTGATCACCATCTGACCTCACCGACGAACCCTCCGGGGCCGGATCACCTTCTGTGATCCGGCCCCTTACGCTGTCCCGGCTCAGCTCCCGTGGTGGCCCGAGTGGCCCTTCTGAGTCCCCTCGCCGCCCTCGCCGCTCCCCGAGTGGTGCGACGCGCCGGTCTCCACCGCACCGCCGAGCCGGCCCTGCAGCGCCGTGACGACCTTCTCCTCGCCGACGGCCACCCACTTGCGGCCGACCAGGTACGCGCCGCCGTAGTCGTTCGCCTCGTTGATCCACTCGCGCTGGCCGCGGTCGGTGGCGAAGGTGGCCAGCACGTATCTGCCGTCGTCCGTCTCGCAGTTGGCCTGGCGGATCTCCTTCGCGTCCGTCTGTATGTTCGGCTCGCAGGAGACCTTCACCGCCAGCTGCTCCAGGGTGCCCGTCGCCGTCTCCGGGGCGGTGTCGGGCTCGCCCGCGTCGCACGCCGCCGCGGCGGGCAGAGCCAGGGCCATCAGGGCGGCCGTCACCAACGCCAAACGAGTTCGCTCCGTACGCATCTGGCCATCGTGCCGGTTCGCACCCCTGCTCCGAGGGCGAACCCCGAGTAACGTGCGACACGTCCGCACCTGATGTGCCGTCAGCATCATGGAGGAGCGCCGTGACCGACCTGTCGAGACGCACGCTGCTGGGAACCGCCGGGGCGATCGGCGTGGGCGCCGGTCCCGCCGGAGCGGCGCAGCCGTCCGCCCTCTCGAAGGAGAACCGCATGGGCCCGGCCCGCGCCGCCCTGGAACGGCTCCTGCCCGGCCACGCGGACCAGTTCACGCTCCACCAACTCCGGGGCGGGCGGGAACGGTTCCGCGTCACGGGCGCCACCGGCCGTGTCGAGGTCGCCGCCACCGGCCCCGCCACGGCGCTCACCGGCGTGCACTGGTACCTGAAGTACGGGTGCGGGGCGCACCTCTCCTGGTCCGGCTCCCAGCTGAACCTCCCGTCCCGCCTCCCCGCGCCCCGCACGCCGCTCGCGCACGAGGCCACCGTCCCGCACCGGTTCGCGTTCAACGACACGCACGACGGCTACACCGCCCCGTACGCCGACTGGGCGCGCTGGGAGCGGCTGATCGACGTCCTCGCCCTGCACGGCTGCAACGAGGTCCTCGTCACCGCCGGACAGGAGGCCGTCTACCACCGCCTCCTCCAGGACTTCGGGTACACGGACGCCGAGGCCCGCGCCTGGCTCCCCGCGCCCTCCCACCAGCCCTGGTGGCTGCTCCAGAACATGAGCGCGTACGGCGGCCCCCTCAGCCCCGAGCTGCTCGCCCGCCGCACCGCCCTGGCCCGCCGCATCGCCGACCGGCTGCGCGAGCTCGGCATGCGCCCGGTGCTGCCCGGCTATTTCGGCACCGTCCCCGACGGCTTCGCCGACCGCAACCCCGGCGCCCGCACCATCCCGCAGGGCGTCTGGGCGGGCCTGAAGCGCCCCGACTGGCTCGACCCGCGCACCGGCGCCTTCGCGCGCGTGGCGGAGGCCTTCTACCGCCACCAGGCCGCCCTCTTCGGCGACGTACGCCACTTCAAGATGGACCTGCTCCACGAGGGCGGCTCGGCCGGCGACGTCCCCGTACCCGAGGCCGCCCGCGCGGTGGAGGCCGCCCTCCACAAGGCCCGCCCGGGCGCCACCTGGGTCATCCTCGGCTGGCAGGCCAACCCGCGCCGCGACCTGCTCGACGCCCTCGACAAGAGCCGGCTCCTGATCGTCGACGGGCTGTCCGACCTGGAGACCGTCACCGACCGCGAGAAGGACTGGGGCGGCGCCCCGTACGCCTTCGGCACCATCCCCAACTTCGGCGGCCGCACCACCATCGGTGCCAAGACCCACATGTGGACCGACCGGTTCACGGCCTGGCGCGACAAGCCCGGCTCCGCCCTCGCCGGGACGGCCTACATGCCGGAGGCCGCGGAGCGGGACCCGGCCGCCCTGGAGCTGTTCTCCGAGCTGGCCTGGCGGGCCGAGCCCGTCGACCGGACCCGCTGGTTCGAGGAGTACGCCGACCTGCGCTACGGCGGCCGGGACGCACGCGCGCGTGAGGCCTTCGCGGTGCTGCGGGACACCGCGTACCGGATCACCAGCCGCGACGGCCGCCCCCACGACTCCATCTTCGCGGCCCGGCCCAGCCTCACCGCCAACTCGGGCACCCACTACGCCACCCACTCCCCCGCCTTCGACCCCGCCGGCTTCGACAAGGCGTTCGCCGCGCTCCTCGGCGTACGGGAGCCACTGCGCCGCTCCGACGCGTACCGTTACGACCTCACCGACCTCGGCCGCCAGGTCCTGGCCAATCGCTCCTGGAATCTGATCGGTCAGCTGAAAGCCGCGTTCACACGCAAAGACCTGGACACCTTCCGTGCCCTGTCCCGGCTGTGGCTGAAGCTGATGCGGCTGAGCGACGACATGACCGGCTCCCACCACGCCTTCCTCCTCGGCCCCTGGCTCGCGGACGCCCGCCGCGAGGGCCTGGAGCGCACCGCCCGCGTCCTCGTCACCACCTGGGCCGACCGCCCCACAGCCGACGCGGGCCGGCTCGCCAACTACGCCAACCGCGACTGGTCCGGCCTGATCGCCGACTTCCACCTCCCCCACTGGCAGGCGTATCTGGACGAACTGGAGGACGCCCTCGCGCAGCACCGCGCGCCCAGGGCCTTCGACTGGTACGCGATCGAGGAGCCCTGGACGTACGAGACGAAGACCTACCCCCTCCGGCCGCTCCACGATCCGTACCGGACGGCCAGGCGTGTGTACGAGACCCTCGCCCGCGCCCCCTTCCAGGGCGCCGTCACGGTCTCCAGCACCCCCGAGGCACTGCCCCCGGGCGCCGCCGCCGAAGTGACCGCCGCCTTCCGGAACCTCAACGGCCTCCGCGCCACCGGCCCCGTCGCCTTCACGCTCGTCGGCTTCGGCGACCAGCCGCCGCTGACGCTCCCGTCCGTCCCGGCGGCCGGCACCGGCACCGTCTCCTGGGGCGTCTCCGCCCCCGCCGGCCCCCTCGCCACCCCGGTCGAACCGCTTCCCTACGAGCTGCGCGCCACGTACGGCCCCCAGGGCGAGGCCCCGGTCACCGCCGTCCACCAGGGCGACCTGTACGTGGCCGGGCCCCTGGACCGGGCATGGCGTACGTACGGCAACAATGGAGCCGTCTTCGGCCAGATCCGGGACCGGTACGCCATCAACGGCGGCGGACAGGACCTGTGGAAGGCCACCGCCGAGTTCGGCGCCCTCTACAAGGAGGGTGCTCTCAAAGACGGCACAACCCTGACCGTACGGGTCGACTCGCAGGACGTGACGGGCGCCTGGGCGCGTGCCGGGATCGTCGTACGCGACTCCCTGGCGACGCCCGGAGCGCCGGGCTTCCTCAACCTGGCGGTGACCCCGGCCAACGGTGTCGTCCTCTCTTACGACACGACCGGCGACGGCACGCTGGACACGTACCAGCGGATCACCGGGATCAAGGCGCCGGTCCAGTTGCGCCTGTCCCGCGCGGGGGACGTTTTCACCGGGTCCTGCTCGACGGACGGCGGCGCCACATGGCGTACGGTCGCCACGGTCCGGGTACCGGGCGCGGCGGCCGTCCAGGACGCGGGGCTGTTCATGACGGCCATGAACGGTGGCAACGCGGCGCGAGGGACGGCCGTGTTCAGCGGCGTGACCGGCTGGGGGGACACGGCCGGCAGGTGACCATCCCTGGATTCGCTCGTTCTGCTGAACGTGAGCACCCAGGAACTCGCCACCCCCTGCCCCGTCGACGTCGACCAGGCCGAGGCGGCCCTCGTCGAGCACTACCCACGGCTCGTACGCATCGCCTATCTGGTGCTGCCGCCCGCCCTCGGCCGCAACCGCCGCGTGCTGACCGCGCACTCCGTCGTCCAGCGCTCGCTGCCGCGCCGCCGCACCACGGGCGACGACGGCGCGATGCCGGGGCAGCGGCGCCCCGAGGACGCGGTCGACCCGGGGTACGCGTACGTGCGTGTCCGGGTCCTGCGCCAGGCCCTGGAGGCGGGGCTGCCGCTGAAGCGGAAGGCGTGGCCGAAGCGGGCGCAGTTGCCGCCGCTGCTGCCCCAGGTGTGGGGGCTCAGGCTGTTCCCGCGCGCGGGCGGCGCGGACGAACTGGCGCTGGACCAGCGGCTGTCGGCGCTGTCCGGGCCGGCCCGCGCCGCCTATGTGCTGCGCGGGCTGGAGCGGCAGGGCGACGCCGAGGTGCGGCGGGTGCTGGCGGCGGCCGGGGTCGAGGACCCGAAGGCCGCGCTGGCCGAGGCGGACTCGATCGGGACGATGCACGCGCTGCTGGAATCGCCCGAGTTCGACCCGTGCTCGTTGCAGGCCCGTCCCACGGACCTGATGCGGCGGCGCCAGCACGGCAAGGCGGCGCTGGCGGCGCTCGCGGCCGCCGTGGTGTGCGGGGCGCTGCTCGGGCTGCCGGGTGGCGGCTGGGGCGCGGACGGGGCGGCCGCCCCGTCGTACGCGCGCAATCCGGTGTCCGAGGCGGCCCTGGACCCGGTCAATCTGCGGCGCGTCGCCCCCGCCGCGTGGCAGCGCTCGGCGCGTACGGACTTCTCGGTGTGGCCCGCCCGGGGCGGTCTCGTCGACGACCGGGCGCTGCTGCGGCGGGCGCTCGCGGTGTGGGCGCGGCCCGGCGCCACGGTGCAGGCCTCGGCGACGCCCGGTACGCCGCCTGGGCCGCCGATGGGGCCGCCGCAGCTGCTGTTCGCCGGGGAGGTGGACCAGGCCCGGGTGGTGCTGTTCCACGACGGGCTGCGGGCGGTGCGGTACGCGGAGCCGAAGGACGGGACGGCCGGGGCGGTGCTGGACTTCGCCCGGACGGACGGCGCGGACACGGCCTCGGCGGCCGCCCTGGTGGTGGGGCGGACCCATGCCAATGTGCGCTATCTGACGGCGCCATGGGTACGGGAGGTGTCGGCGCGCGATCTGCTGCAGCCCCTGGCCGGGGCGCGTCCGGTGGAGCGGGACGCGCACGGGGTGACAGGTCCGCTGCTCAGCCCGGTGGCGCCGAGCCAGTGCCGGGAGTGGGACGTGCTGGAGGTGCGGGACGGCTCGGCGACGCGGACGCTGACGGACCTCGGGGAGCTCGCCCCGGCCCGGCTGACGTCGGGCCCGCCGTCCACACCCGCCGATCTGGCGGGCGCGGGCGTCACGGCACGTGCGGAGTGGGCGCGGACGGCCTGCCTGCTGCCCATGGTGCGCGCCAAGGGCGTCCGGTCGGTCAACTCCTGGCGATTCGCCGAGCAGGAGCTCCCGAACGCCACCGGTACGGCCGCCTGGCTGTGCACGCGCGCGGAGACCTGGCGCGGTACGGGTGGCATGGCTCTGGCGCAGTTCCAGGCGCCGCCCGCGCGGGCCGGTGCGGTCGTGGCGAAGGCGGAGGAGTCGCCGGCGTGCGGGGCCCGGGAGCCGCGCGTCCTGGCGGGCGGGCTGTGGCAGGCCCCGGGCGGGCAGTGGTACATGCTGGCGGCCGGCAGCCCGCAGGTGACGTCGGTCGCCGTGTCCGGCGGGGTGA
Source organism: Streptomyces sp. CB03238 (assembly GCF_002099185.1). Lineage (NCBI taxonomy): Bacteria > Bacillati > Actinomycetota > Actinomycetes > Kitasatosporales > Streptomycetaceae > Streptomyces > Streptomyces sp. CB03238. The sequence continues at coordinate 201,534 of NZ_NBCN01000004.1, forward strand.
CGGGCGGCGGGGACGGCGGCCGGCTCCTCGCGGTACCGGTGCCGGGCAAGCCGGGCAAGCAGGTCGAACTGACCGGGCGGCTGGAGGACGGCACGAAGATCAGTTCCCTGCGGTAGGCCGCGTGCGGTGAATATCCGGGTGCACGGCCCTATTGCCAACGGCGTACCCGTCAGTACATTGACGCCATGTCTAATACGCAGCCGGCGGCGATAGGGTCGGAGCGGATCGAGCTCAAGGCCCGCAAGGTCTCCTTCGACTGGGAGGAGACCCCGCTCCACTGGGTTCCCGGCGACCCGTTCACCGCCCACACCATCAATGTGCTGCACCTGCTGCTCCCGGCCGGAGAGCGCTGGTTCATCCACGTCTACCGGCAGGTGCTGCCCTACATCCGGGACGACCGGCTGCGCGAGGACGTCATCGGGTTCATCGGGCAGGAGGCGATGCACTCCCAGGCCCACGACGACGTCCTGCCGCACCTGAAGAAGCTCGGGCTCGACCCGACCCCGTACACCGCGCAGGTCGACTGGCTCTTCGAGAAGCTCCTCGGTGACAGGACGCTGCCGCCCGGCAGGGCCCGGCGGTGGTGGCTGATGGAGCGGGTGGCGCTGATCGCGGCGATCGAGCACTACACGGCGTTCCTGGGGAACTGGGTGCTCAACGCCGAGGAGCTGGACCGGCGCGGCGCCGATCCGATGATGCTGGACCTGCTGCGCTGGCACGGCGCGGAGGAGGTCGAGCACCGGTCGGTCGCCTTCGAGCTGTTCATGCACGTCGACGGCGGCTACCGCAGGCGCGTACGGACGTGGGCGACGGCGTTCTCGGCGCTGGTGTTCCTGTGGCAGCGCGGCGCCCGGTTCTTCATGGAGAACGACCCGTCGCTGCCGGCCGGCAAGGCGTCGGTGAAGGACTTCGTCACGCGCGGCCGGCAGGGCGTACTGCCGTCGACGCCGGACATGCTGCGGTCCATCCCCCGCTATCTGAGCCGCGCCTACCACCCCTCCCAGGAGGGCAGTACGGCCCAGGCGGTCGCCTACCTCGCCTCGTCCCCGGCCGCCAACGGAGGTCACTGAGCCATGCCACGCGCGCGTACCGTCGTCCTCACCGCCACAGCGGCCCTCCTCGTCAGGCGGGCCATGCGCCGCCGCATCCAGTCGTCCCCGCTGTGGCCGCTGCCGGCTTTGGAGGAGCCGATATCGGGGCAGAGCCGCCGCTCGTCCACCGCCCGCCGCCACGTCCTGGTCACCGAGCGGACCACACCCGCCGAGGGGGTGGTCCAACTGCGCCTGGAAGGCACGGGGCTGCCGCCCTGGGAGCCGGGCGCGCACCTGGACCTGGTGCTGCCGTCGGGGCTGGTGCGGCAGTACTCGCTGTGCGGCGACCCGGCCGAGAGCGACACGTACACCGTCGCCACGCGGCTCATCGAGGACGGGCGGGGCGGCTCGCGGGAGGTGCACGAACAGCTCCACGAGGGCACCGAGATCGAGATCCGGGGGCCGCGCAACCGCTTCCCGCTCGTCGACTCCCCGGCGTACGTGTTCGTCGCGGGCGGTATCGGCATCACGCCGGTGCTGCCGATGCTGCGCGCGGTGCGGGCGGCGGGGGCCGACTGGCGGCTGCTGTACTGCGGGCGCAGCCGGGCGACGATGCCGTTCCTGGACGAGGTGGAGAAACTGGAGAACGCCACTGTCGTGGCCGAGGACGAGGCGGGGCTGCCGGACCTCGCCTTCCTCGCCGACGTACCGGCCGAGGCGGCCGTCTACTGCTGCGGGCCGGACGGGCTGATGGACGCGGCGGCCGAGCGGCTGCCGGAGGGGCGCCAGTTGCACCTGGAGCGGTTCACGGCGACGGCCTCCGCCCCGGGCGGCGCCTTCGAGGTGGAGCTGCGCCGCTCCGGGCGTACGGTCGCGGTGGCGGCGGACCAGTCGGTGCTGGCGGCGGTGCGGGCGGAGGTGCCGCATGTGTCGTACTCGTGCGAGCAGGGCTTCTGCGGTACGTGCCAGCAGCGCGTCGTGGAGGGCGAGGTCGACCACCGGGACGAGTTGCTGACGGACGACGAACGGCACGACACGATGCTGATCTGCGTCTCGCGCTGCCGCGGCGAACGGCTCGTGCTGGATCTGTGAACCCTTGCCCATGCGGGCCACGGCCTTCTCGCAGCCGTAGAACGGCCATTACGGCAGCAGCAGCCAGTCGGCGGCCAGGGCGGCGAGGAGGCCGGCGCCGAGGAGCCAGGTGCCCAGGCGGGTGCGGCCGTTGCGGCTGAGTTCGATGACGACGCCGCACAGGATCATGGCCAGTCCGTAGACGCCGACCACGAGGACGGAGGTGCGGCTGGCCAGCCGGAGCACCAGGACGACCGCCATCGTCACCAGCACGACGGACGCCACGGCGATCCGCAGGCGCCGGGCCTGGCGCGGCGTGAGGCCGGTGCGCGGTGCCGGGGTTTCGGGGTCGGAGATGGTCATGACCGGCAGCGTAGCGAACTGTGTATCGGCCACTGTTCGAAGGGCTGTCGGTGGCGAACGTTAGGCTGTTCGCATGACGAGCGGGGCGCGGCGCAGGATGGGCGTCGAGGAGCGCAGGCAGCAGCTGATCGGGGTCGCGCTGGAGCTGTTCAGCCACCGCTCCCCCGACGAGGTGTCGATCGACGAGATCGCTGCCGCCGCGGGCATATCCCGGCCGCTGGTCTACCACTACTTCCCGGGCAAGCAGAGCCTGTACGAGGCGGCGCTGCGGAGGGCGGCGGACGAGCTGGCCGGCCGGTTCGTCGAGCCGCGCCAAGGCCCGCTGGGGGCGCGGCTGCTGCGCGTGATGGGGCGGTTCTTCGACTTCGTGGAGGAGCACGGGCCGGGGTTCTCGGCGCTGATGCGCGGCGGCCCGGCGGTGGGCTCCTCGAGGACGAACGCGATGATCGACGAGGTGCGGCAGGCCGCGTACGAGCAGATCCTGGCCCATCTCGGTGTCACGGATCCGCCCGCCCGCCTGGAGCTGGTCGTCCGGTCGTGGGTGTCGCTCGCCGAGTCGACGGCGCTGCTGTGGCTGGACGGGCGCCGCATACCGCGCGCGGAGCTGGAGTTGCAGCTGGTGCACGACTTCGCGGCGCTGGCGGCGGTGAGCGCGGCGTACGACGACGAGATGGCGGCGCTGCTGCTGCACATGCTCGCCGAGGAGCCGGCCGACGGGCCGTTCGGCGAGCTGGTCGACCGACTGGGTGCGCTGCTGCCCAAGGTGCCCGCGGTGTCGGCTCAGCCCGCCCTGTAGGCGCCCAGTTCCGCGACGAGGGCGCCGCGCAGCAGGTCACGGGCGCGGTCGAGGGTCAGGGAGCCGCTGAGCCAGCGTTTGCTGAGCCCTTCGACGAGGGCGGTGAGGCGTTCGGCCGCGTCGTCCGGCGACACCTCGGGCGGGACACTGCCGCCGTGCTGGGCGCGGCGGATGAGGTCGCCGGCGTAGTCGGTCCAGCGGTCCGTGGTGGTGCGGAGCTGGTCGCGCAGGTCGGGCTGGAAGACGGCGGTGGAGCGCAGTTCACCCCAGGCGGTGCTGTTCTCGACGATGGCCGGGGTGTCCTGGAGCTCCAGCAGCAGCATCTCTTCGAGGTGGCCGCGCGGGTCGGTGTCGGGGTTCGCGGTGGGGTCGGTGTAGCGCTCGGCCCGGGTGTTGATGAACTCCAGGGTGTGGGCCAGCACACCGGCCCGGTCCCGGAAGTGGTAGTAGAGCAGCGAGGTGGACACCCCCGCCTCCTCGGCGAGCTCTTCCACCCGCAGGCCCCGGATGCCGCGCTGGGCGATGACGCGGGCGGCGGCTTCCAGGATGGCGGTACGGCGATCGGACATGGGACCAATGCTACCGTGATTCCTGACTGAAATTTCAGTCAGGATTGTCCCGACAGTGAAGGGCAGCACCATGAAGGGACCGAACCGCCGCACGCTGCTGAGGTCCGGGGCGGCGGTGGCACTGGCCGCGACGACCGCCGCGGTGACGGCCTGCGAGCCCGGGAAGGAAGGGGCCGGGCGGCGCATGCCGTCAGAGGCTCAGCGGCATGCCCGGACGTTCATGGCCTGGCCACCCACGGACTCGGAGTGGGCGGACTGGGCGGGCGATGTCCAGGGCGACATCGCCCGGATCGCCCGGACGATAGCCGGGTTCGAACCGGTGGTGCTGCTGGCCGCGCCCGCCGAGGTGAAGGCGGCACGGCGGGCCTGCGGATCGGGCGTGGAGGTGATCCCGGTCGCCGTGGACGACCTGTGGGTGCGCGACACCGGGCCGACGTTCGTCACCGGACCGAAGGGCCTCGCGGGCATCGACTTCCACTTCAACGGCTGGGGCGGCAAGCAGGACCACCGGCGCGACGAAAAGGTGGCCCGTACCGTCCTGACCCGCGAAGGAGTGCCCCGCGTCGACGCGCCGATCACCGCCGAGGGCGGCTCGCTGGAGGTCGACGGCCACGGGACGCTGATGGTCACCGAGAGCTCGCTGGTCAACCCCAACCGCAACCCGGGCCGGTCACGCGACGAGATCGAGAAGGCCCTCAAGGAGCTGCTCGGGGTCACCACCGTGATCTGGTTCACGGGCGTACGGGGGCAGGACATCACCGACTGCCACGTCGACGCCCTGGCCCGCTTCACCGACGACGGCGCCGTCCTGCTCAGCCGCCCGCACCCGGCGGGCGGGGCGGACGTCTGGAGCCGCGCGTACGACCAGGCCCGTGCCGTACTGGAGACGGCGACCGACGCCCGGGGCCGGAAGCCGGAGATCGTCGACCTGCCCGAGCCCGACCCGGCCGCGCTCGGCCGCCGCGGCCCGGACTTCCTCGGCTCGTACGCCAACTACTACGTCGTCAACGACGCCGTGATCGTCCCGCGCTTCGGCGACCGGACGGCGGACCGGAACGCGGTGTCGATCATCGGTGAGCTGCACCCCGGCCGGAAGGTGGTCCCGGTGCAGATCGACACCGTCGCCGAGGGCGGCGGCGGCATCCACTGCGCCACCCAGCAGCAGCCGGATCAGCTCGAAACGTAGGAAGAGTCGAGGTCCTCCACCTCCGCGGAGATGTGCAGCACGCGCCCCTCGACGGGCTTGACGTACTCCGGTACGAGCGCGAGCACGGCTTCCGTCAGCCGCGCCTTGACCTCGTCGGTGCGCCCGGCCAGCAGGCCGATGCCGACGTGGACCAGGGCGTCGTCGGCCGTTCCGTCGCCGATCACGGTGTCCTCGGCCCGGCGCGTACGGGTCTTGCAGGCGGCGAGCCGCGCGCCGGCCGTCTCGACGACGAGGGGGTGCAGGGCGAGCGCGAAGCCCCGGCGGTCGAAGTCCTCCTCGAGGGAGGCGGAGTAGTCGACGGTGATCTGCGGCATGGGTATCGCTCCTGGTCGTGACGCTGTCCCGGCCACGATAGAGCGAGGCGCCACGGTCCGGAACAGGTGTCCGAACCGTGGCGCCTCACCGGTCCCTACCGCTGGGTGAACACCGCCACCGTGCGGGCCGGCACCGTGAAGGTGCCGGTCGCCGCCTCGTAGGAGGACGTCTTGACCGTGGCGTCCGAGCCGTCGGCCTGGACCGGGTGGAGGCCGTAGCCCTTGCCGGACAGGGCGGGGACGGTCTGGGCCTGCTCCTTGGGAGTGGCGTTGAAGACCACCACCAGGTCACGGATACGCATGGTGATCACGCCCGGGGTCTCGTCCTCGCCGGAGAGCGGGAAGGACAGCGCGGCCTGGACCTCGTCGGCCGTGGACAGGCTGAAGGCCTTCTCCGTCGTACGCAGCTTCAGCAGGTCCCGGTAGGCGGCGGAGGCGCCGGTGATCTGCGGGCAGCCGACCGTCAGGGACGGGGACGACAGCAGCGGCTTGCCGAACGACCACTTGTCCTTGTTGTCGGCCGCCGGCGGCAGGCCGCGCCCGAAGCCGTTGCCGGCCCGGCAGTCCCAGTTGAGGACGTTGAACCAGTCGCCACTGTCGTACGAGTTACGGTCCAGCGACTTGGACCTCAGGAGGTCCGAGCCCGCCTGGGAGAGCGCCGGGCCCTGGGAGAGCGCGGCGGTCGAGAGGGCGAGGACCTGCATCCTGGCCCGGTCGTCCGGGGACGTGGCCGCCGGGAGCTTGAAGGCGAGCGCGTCGTACAGGGTCTCGTTGTCGTGGGCGTCCGCGTAGGCGAGGGCGTCGCCGGGGGCGGCGGCGTAGCCGGCGGGGGCGCCGTTGTAGTCGACCTCCGAGCCCTTGACCTTCCGTCCGGAGGTATCGGTGAAGGCGTAGGAGGCGAGGTTGCCGGACAGGCCGACCTTGATCAGGTCCTGGTAGTGCAGGAGCCGGGCCTTCTGCTCGGCCGGAGTGCCGTTCGCCTTCGACGTGTTCGGGTCGGTGAACAGGCCGGAGGCGAAGCCCTGGACGCCGGGGTCGGCGTCGAAGGGGCCGCCGCCGCGTACGGCGTCACGGGCCCGGTCGGAGAAGGTCGCGATGCCGGTGCCGGCCATGTTCTCCTGGGTGGCCTGGACGAAGCGGGCGTCGTCGGCGATCTCGCCGAAGTTCCAGCCCTCCCCGTACAGGATGATCTTCTTGCCGTCGACGCCGTCCCGCTCCAGGGTGAGCGCGTCGAGGGCCTTCCTCACCTCCAGCATGTTGGCCTTGGGGTGGTGTCCCATGAGGTCGAAGCGGAAGCCGTCGACCTTGTACTCCTTCGCCCAGGTGACGACCGAGTCGACGACGAGCTTGCCCATCATCGTGTTCTCGGGCGCGGTGTTGGCACAGCAGGTGGAGGTGGCGACGGTGCCGTCGGCGAGCAGCCGCTGGTAGTAGCCGGGCACGATCTTGTCGAGGACCGATTTGTCGGCCTGCCCACTCGCCACGGTGTGGTTGTAGACCACGTCCATGACCGTGCGCAGCCCTGCCTCGTTCAGCCCCTGCACCATCTGCCGGAACTCGACCGTGCGGCGTGTGCCGTCCGGGTCGGAGGCGTAGGAGCCTTCGGGGACGGTGTAGTGCAGCGGGTCGTAGCCCCAGTTGAACGCGTCCTTGGCGGCGGCCTTGGACACACACGCCTGCTGCTCGTCGGAGTCGGGCGCGTACGCCTTCAGATCGCAGTCAGGAGCGGCCTGGTCGGACTTCTTCTCGGGGATGGTGCCGATGTCGAAGACGGGCAGCAGGTGCACGTACGAGGTGCCGCTGCTCGCCAGCGACTTCAGGTGCTTCATGCCGTCCGACGTGGTGTCGGTGAAGGCGAGGTAACCGCCCGGGTGCTTCGACGTACGGTCCGCGACCGAGAAGTCGCGGACGTGCAGCTCCTGGATCTGAGCGTCCCGCAGGGGCGTGGCGGCGGGCTTCTTCAGGGAGGCCCAGCCCTTGGGCGCGAGCGCCGGGTCGGTGAGGTCGGTGACCAGGCTGCGGGCGGAATCGGCGGTGAGGGCGGTGGAGTAGGGGTCGGTGACCTCGTTCGTGACGACCTTCCGGACGCTGGGCGCCCAGACCTTCACCTCGTACCGGTACGGCTTGTTCCGCCAGCTCTTGTTGCCGGTGACCGACCAGACGCCGGTGACCGCGTCGCGCTTCATCGCCACGCGCCGGCCGTCGAGTTCCAGGGCGACGCTCTGGGCGGTGGGCGCCCAGACCGACAGGGTGGGCGTGCCCTTGCGGAAGACCGGGCCGAGCGCCTTCTGCCGGGCGTTCGTACCGTACAGGTCGTCCAGTACGCCCGGGATCTGCACGCCGGTGGCGGAGACGAGCGCCCCGTTGGCGGCGTGCTGGGTGGCCACCAGCTGCCCGCGCAGGGCGTCACGCACCCGGTCGCGGTCGCGCGGGTCGATCGTGTACGCGGTGTACGTCGCGAGGTGCGGGAACTTCTCCTTCTGCGCGTCGGTGAGCGCGGCCTTGTTCAGCCGCAGCCAGCGGGCGTCACCGCCCTGCGTCAGGGCCCCGTCCTTGACGGCGATGGAGCCGGTGGGCGAGGAGAGCAGCTGGCTGGAGGCGGCGGCGGGGCTGCCGTTCCAGGCTACGGTCGTCTCGTCGATCCAGATCGCGGTGGCCTTGGCGAGGTCGAGCGCGGCGCCGCCGCCCTTGGGCTGCGGCAGCAGGTGCTTCTCGCGGCCGTTCAGCAGCCACACCTCGTGGCCGGTGGCCTTCAGGTCGAGGGACTGGTCGCCGGGCAGGTCCTTCTCGTCGCCCTTGTGGAGGATGTAGCTGAGCGACGTGGCCCCGGCGGCGAGCGGCACCTCGAAGACGGCCCCGTACGCGTCGGTGCGTGCAGGCGTCAGCGGTTTGGCCCAATCCGTCGGCTGCGCGGCGCCGGTCCACACGTGCAGGCCCCAGCCGTCGTAGTTCCCGTCGGCGCGGCGGTAGTGCAGGAGGGCCTTGGAGGTGTCCTGCGGCGGGTAGGCACCGGCCGGGGGCTGGGTGAGGGCGGTCTCCTTGCCCTGCTCGACCCACACCTCGCCGGTCTTGGACAGGTCGATGGTGCGGTCGGTGGAGACGTCCTTGTTGCCGTCCTTGTCGATGACGAGGTAGCCGACGCTGGACGCGCCCGGCTTCAGCTTGACCCAGGCGAAGGCGCCGTAGGCGTCGCGGCCCGTGAAGGCGTGGCCGTTCGGCCAGGTCGTGCCCTCGCCGTCGGCGATGTCGCCCCAGGCGTAGAGGCGCCAGTCGGTGTAGTCGCCGTCGGCGCGCCTGTAGTGGACGAGCGCGTAGTCCCGCTGGGTGGCGGTGGGCACCGGCTCGGCGGGGGCGCGGCCCGCGACCGTCTCGGCGAGATCGCCCGCGGTGCGGCCCTTGCTGTCGACGACCACGGCCTTGTAGCGCAGGGCCGTGCCCTCGGGGGCGGTGACGGTGTGGGTGACCTTGTAGGGGGCGTGGTCGGCGGAGCCGAGGACCTGCCACTTCCCGGTGCCCTGCTGGGCGGCGAAGACGACGCGGTTCAGCCCGCCGCCGTCGACATCCGCCGCGATCTCGACGGTGCCGGTGGCTCCGGCGGCCGGGGCCTTGAGGTCGATGGTGGGAGCGGTGGCGGGGGCCGGGACGGGCTTGCCGGCCCTGAGGACGACGGCGGAGAGAGCGGGGACGGTCAGCTTCAGTGTCCGTCCGCCGGTGACGGTGCCGGTGCCTCCGTACACGTACCGGAAAGCCGTGTCCGGGGAGTCGGTGGCGAGCTCCACGCTCTTCGGGGCGGTGGCGTTGTTGACGGCGACGACGTACTCGGTGCGCGTCTTGGCGTCCGTACGGGAGAAGGCGTACACGCCCTGGCCGGTGTCGGCGTGGCGCTCGGTCTGGACGCCGTCGCGGAGGGCCGGGTGGGCCTTGGTGAGCTTCGACAGGGCGGCGATGGACCGGTAGAGGGGGTGACCGGCGTCGTACGCGTCGGTGGCGTGCGTGCGGTCGGTGCCGAGCTGGTCGTCGTCGAGGTAGTCGGCCGTCTTCGAGGCGAACAGGGTCTGGCGGGCGTCCTTGTCGCCGCCCGCTCCGGTGAAGCCCTGCTCGTCGCCGTAGTAGACGACCGGGTTGCCGCGCGTCAGGAACATCAGCTCGTTGGCGAGCCGGTAGCGGTCGAGCAGTTCCTCGTCACCCGCCCCGGCGTTGTCCTGCTTCAGGAAGGTGCCGAAACGCCCCATGTCGTGGTTGCCGAGGAAGGACACCGACTCGTAGGCGTTGGCCTTGTCGGTGGTGTAGCGGTAGTCCTGCGCGAACAGCTCGGAGAGCTTGGCGGCGGGGCCGGCCTGGGAGGCGTACCGGCGCGCGGCGTCCTGGAACGGGAAGTCGAGGGTGGCGTCGAGCCGGCCCCGGGTGACGTACGGGGCGGTGACGGCCGGGTCGGCGGAGTACACCTCGCCGAACATGAAGAAGTCGTCACGGCCGCGCTTGGCGGCGTACGCGTCCAGGGCGGTGGCCCACTGCGTCCAGAACTCGGTGTTGACGTGCTTGACCGTGTCGATGCGGAAGCCGTCGATGTCGAAGTCGCGCACCCAGCGCTGGTAGATCTTCTCCATGCCCTCGACGACCTCGGGGCGCTCGGTCCACAGGTCGTCCAGGCCCGCGAAGTCCCCGTGCGTGGAGGACTCTCCGGCGAACGTCGAATCGCCCCGGTTGTGGTACATCGCCGGGTCGTTGAGCCAGGAGGGGACCTTGAGGTTCTTCTTGGTGTCCGGGACGACCGGCGTACGCGGGAAGGAGTCGCGGTCCGTCTTCGGGAACGGCCTGCTGCCGTCGGCGTAGTCGGCGTCGTCGAACGGGACCCCGTCCTTGGTGAGGTACGGGAAGGCGCCCTTGGAGAGGTAGTCGTAGGACTTCTCCTCGTAGTCGACGACGTCGGCGGTGTGGTTGGTGATGACGTCGAAGAAGACCTTCATGCCCTTGGCGTGGGCCTTGTCGATGAGCTTCTCGAGGTCGGCGTTGGTGCCGAAGTGGGGGTCGACCTGGGTGAAGTCGGTGATCCAGTAGCCGTGGTAGCCGGCGCTCGCGTTCTTCCCCTCGCCCTGCACGGGCTGGTTCTTGAAGATCGGCGCCATCCAGATGGCGGTGGTGCCGAGGCCCTTGATGTAGTCGAGCTTCTCGGTGAGCCCCTTGAGGTCGCCGCCCTGGTAGAAGCCCTTGTCGGTGGCGTCGTACCCGGTTTCCAGCCGGGAGCCGGTCAGCCCGCCGCGGTCGTTCTTCGGGTCGCCGTTGGCGAACCGGTCGGGCAGCACGAAGTAGAACTGCTCGCGGGTCAGGTCGTGACGGGCGGGCTCGGCGGCGAGCGCCTTGTCGGAGGGCGGGGCGGGCGGTTGGGGCGCGGCGGTCGCCGTCGCCGGGAGGGCGGGTATGAGGCCCGCGCCGAGGGCGGTGACGAGAGCGGTGACGGCGCTGCGCCGCCGCCGTCTGGTGTGGAACAAGGGTTCTCCTTAACGAGTTTCGGTGCACGGGGGCTCCGCGCCGCCTGGGCCACAGTCGGTCGGGGGGTTCCGCCCCGTACCCCTTCGGTGCCACCGGCCTCAGACGGGCGACGGCCGGGGTGGGGCCGTGCAGGGTCGTCCCCGCAGAGGTTGGCGGCGCAGGTTGGGCTCCCTTTCGCGTACCCAAGGCCGCCGGCCTCGAGGAGACGAGCCCGGAGGGGCCACGCCCCACCCCCACCGGGGGAAGCCGCCCCGGGGCGAACCGGGAAGGGGCGCCGCCCCGGGAGGAGCCGCCGCAAGGGCACCGCCCCGTCCCGTTGTGCCCACCCGTTCCGCCCTGCGGAACGACTGCCCACAACGGGGGGCGGGGGTGGCGGGGGCGGCTGCCCACGAGGGACCCGGGCCCGGCGGTGTCAGGTGCGGAAGGTGTCGTTCAGGGGGACCTTCCCCGAGGGCGGGACCGTGGCTGTGCGGTTGGCGCCCGACTCCCAGGTGACGTTTCCGGCGGCGTCCTTGCGGAGGTACTTGTACTCGAAGGCCGTTCCGGCCGGGAGGGTCACGTCGAGCTTCCAGACGGGGTACGTGGCCGGGTCGAGCTTCAGCGCGCCGCCCGGGTTCCAGTTGCCGAGGGCGGACTGGTTTCCGGTGACGTAGATATTCTCGCCGTACACGGTGCTGGCGTTGACCGCGAAGGACGCGCCCGAGCCGACGGCGACGCACGTGCGCGCCCCGGCGTGCAGCGCGACGGCCGTGCCCGCGCCGAGCGTGGCCGTGAACTGCCCGGAGCCGTTGACCGTGACGGGCCGGTTGTTCTGGACGTCGCAGTAGTCACCGGCGGGCAGCGACGTCTGGAACGTACGGGTGAGGGTGGACGTCTCGTGGTTGATGGCCACGTACGCCTTGGTGCCGCGCCCGAAGGCGATGGCGTCGCCGCCGTTGTCCCACCAGTTCGTGACACCCTGACCGCGGGCCACGTTCCGGAGGGCGACCATGGAGGCGATCTCGCGCCAGGCGTGCTGGCACTTCCAGCCGTCGCTGTAGCAGGCGCTCACGTTCCCGCCTCCCGGCGGGCCGGCGTCCTTGTCGGTCCACTCGTACCCGGAGTGGACGTCCGGGGAGCCGTACGGCCAGGCCAGCATGAAGACGTTGGCCAGCGTGTAGGCGGAACCGTTCTTGTAGTTGAGCGTGTCGCCGCCGCGCTCGGTGTCGTGGTTGTCGACGAAGACGGCGGACTTGCCGGACTCCATGTGGCCCCAGGCCTCGCCGAAGTTCTTCAGGTACGCGAGGTTCTCGCCGAGGAAGACGCGCTTGAGGTCGCGGGCGTAGCGGAACTCCTGGACGTCACCGTTGCCGAGGTACTCGCTGGGCGAGACGGCCTCTCCGGCGCCGTATATCGCCTCCTGCTTCCAGTACACGCCCGGGTTGGTGAGCTTGGCCTTGATGGCGGCCAGGTCGGCGGCCGGCATGTGCTTGGCGGCGTCGATGCGGAAGCCGTCGACGCCGAGCGACAGCAGGTCGTTCATATAGCCGGCGATCCTGGTGCGGACGTACTCCTCACCGGTGTCCAGGTCGGCGAGGCCGACGAGTTCGCAGTTCTGTACGTTGGCCCGGTCCTGGTAGTTGGTGATCTGGGCCGTGCAGTCGTCGAAGTCGGGCGCGGAGTACAGGCCGGGGTAGCCGTACTTGGTGTACGACGAGCCGCCGGTGCCGGTGCCGTTTCCGGCCGCCATGTGGTTGATGACGGTGTCGACGACGACCTTGACGCCCGCTCCGTGGCAGGTGTTCACCATGGACTGGAAGGCGGCGCGGTCACCGAGACGGCCGGCGATCCTGTAGCTGACGGGCTGGTACGAGGTCCACCACTGGCCGCCCTGGATGTGTTCCTGCGGCGGGGAGACCTGGACGTATCCGTACCCGGCCGGGCCGAGGGTGTCGGTGCACGCCTTGGCGACGGAGGCGAAGGTCCACTCGAACATCACGGCGGTGACGTCCTTGTCGCCGGGCGGGACCGCCGCGGCGGGCGTGGGGGGCGCCGTGACGGCCACAGCGGCTCCCGCCACGAGGGCGAGTGCAGCGGCCACGGTCTTTCTGGCCATGTTTCCTCCTGGGGAATGGGAGGTGCGGAATGCGACGGTGCAGCCTCGTACGGCAACGCGCCATGCCCGCAAGGCCGTGGTGAATCTTCTTGCTGCAAGAAAGCAGCAACAGTTTTCGGTCGAGACCGTACGAGCCCTTGGGGATGCGGTCAACCCCTTGGACACACGCGGTTCACGTGAGGGAAATCCGCCGGATCCGCGACTGCAAGACCTTTCGCAAGCACTTGCAGTGGTGTTACGTTCAACGACGACTCCGGTCCGGTCGGCCGAGGGTCCCCGTACCCCGGGGCTCCACGCGCCCGGCCGGCCGGGCCGGTCACGCATGGACCGGTCATGAGCCGGGAGGCCCGGGGCCGAAGAAGACCCCGCCGCGCCCGATCACGGGCAGGCCCCGGGCCCTCTCACCCGTTCCCCTACGGCCTACGGCCTGCGGTGGAACCCCGTACCACCAGCTCCGGCTGGAAGACGAACTCCGTCCGCTGCACCGGATTGCCGTCGATCTCCTCCAGCAGCGCGTCCACCGCCGCCGTCGCCATCGCCTGCACCGGCTGGCGCACCGTCGTCAGCGGCGGGTCCGTGAACGCGATCAGCGGCGAGTCGTCGAAGCCGACCACCGACACGTCCGACGGCACGTCCAGGCCCCGCCCGCGCACCGCCCGTATCGCGCCGAGCGCCATCAGGTCGCTGGCGCAGACGATCCCCGTACAGCCCTGGTCCAGCAGCGCCCCGGCCGCCGCGTGCCCGCCCTCGACCCCGAACAGGGTCTGCTGGACGCGCAGTTCCGCCTCCTCCTCGCTCACCCCGAGCAGGGCGCGCAGCGCCGCCGTGAACCCCTCCGCCTTCCGCCGCGACGGGACGTACCGGGTCGGGCCGATGGCCAGCCCGATGCGCTCATGGCCCAGCTCGACGAGGTGCCGTACCGCCATGCGGGCGGCCGAGCGGTCGTCGGGCGAGACGAAATGGGCGTCGATGTGCTCGTTGAAGCCGTTGATGAGGACGAACGGCACGCCCCGGCCCGCCAGTTTCACGTACCGGGCCGGGTCGGCGCTGGTGTCGGCGTGCAGCCCGGACAGGAACACGATGCCGGTGACGCCGCGCTCCTCCAGCTGCTCGACCAGCTCGTCCTCGGTGGCGCCGCCCGGCATCTGGGTGCACAGCACGGGCGTGTAGCCGTGCCCGGCCAGCACCTGCTCGATGACCTGCGCGAACGCGGGGAAGATGGGGTTGGTCAGCTCGGGGATGACGAGGCCCACCAGGCCGGCGCTGCGCCGCTTGAGCCGTACGGGCCGTTCGTAGCCGAGCACGTCGAGGGCGGCGAGCACCCGCGTCCGCGTCCCGCCCGCGACGCCCGCCTTGCCGTTGAGGACCCGGCTGACCGTCGCCTCGCTGACACCGGCCTGCGCCGCGATGTCCGCGAGCCGCGGGGCGCCCCCTCCTCGGTCGCCCCGCGGCTCGGTCCGCGCGTCGCCGCGCGGCGTCAGGATGGTCACCCCGCCCACCAGACGGTGGTGTCGGCGGGCAACTCGGCCGTGCCGTCCACGCTGACGCGCACCCGCTCGCTGGCGAGCAGCATCCGGCCGGGCACCGCTATCCGCACCGCCCGCCCCGTGGTGTTGGCGTGGCACACGAAGGCGCCCCGCCGGAACGCCAGCACGCCCTCGGGCGCGTCCAGCCACTCCACCGCGTCGCCCGCGCCCAGCTCCGGCTGCTCGCGGCGCACCGCCAGCGCGCTGCGGTACAGCTCCAGGGTCGAGCCCGGGTCGCCGGTCTGGGCCTCGACGCTCAGGTCCCCCCAGGTGGCCGGCTGCGGCAGCCAGCTGCCGCCGCTGCCGAACCCGTACGAGGAGCCCTGCACCGTCCACGGGATCGGCACCCGGCAGCCGTCGCGGAACCCGTCCTGGCCGGTCGCCCGGAAGAACGACGGGTCCTGGCGCACCTCGTCGGGCAGGTCCGTGACGTCCGGCAGGCCGAGCTCCTCGCCCTGGTAGACGTACGCCGAGCCGGGCAGCGCCAGCATCAGCAGCGTGGCCGCCCGCGCCCGGCGCAGCCCGAGCGCGCGGTCGCCGGGGGTACGCAGCTGGGTGCCGAGCCCTGCCGGGTTGGCGAACCGGGTGGCGTGCCGGGTCACGTCGTGGTTGGACAGCACCCATGTGGTGGGGGCGCCCACGGGGCGCATCGCGGCGAGCGAGGCGTCGATGACCCCGCGCAGCTCGGCGGCGTCCCAGTAGGTGCCGAGGTACTGGAAGTTGAACGCCTGGTGCATCTCGTCGGGGCGTACGTAGCCGGCGGTGCGCTCCACCGTGGGCGTCCAGGCCTCGGCGACGAGGACGCGTTCGCCGTCGTACTCCTGAAGGACCTTGCGCCAGCTGCGGTAGATCTCGTGGACGCCGTCCTGGTCGAAGAACGGCATGACGTCGTTCCCGAGCAGCTTGAGCTGGTCGTGGGCGCCGATGTCGGGCAGGCCGGCCGCCTTGACGAGGCCGTGGGCGACGTCGACGCGGAAGCCGTCGACGCCCATGTCGAGCCAGAAGCGCAGGATGGAGCGGAACTCGTCGCGTACGGCGGGGTGTTCCCAGTTGAAGTCGGGCTGCTCGGGCGCGAACAGGTGCAGGTACCACTCGCCGTCCTCGACCCGCGTCCAGGCCGGACCGCCGAAGATGGACTCCCAGTCGTTCGGCGGGAGCTCGCCGTCGGCGCCCTTGCCCTCCCGGAAGTGGTACCGCTCACGCAGCGGCGACCCGGGTCCCTCGCGCAGCGCGCGCTGGAACCACTCGTGCTGGTCGGATGAGTGGTTGGGCACCAGGTCCACGATGATGCGCAGCCCCAGCTCGTGGGCCTCGCGGATCAGCGCGTCGGCGTCGAGGAGGTTGCCGAACATGGGGTCGATGGCGCGGTAGTCGGCGACGTCGTACCCGGCGTCGGCCTGCGGCGAGGCGTAGAAGGGGCTCAGCCAGACGGCGTCGACGCCGAGGTCCCTCAGGTACGGCAGCCGGCTGCGGATGCCTTCCAGGTCGCCCATGCCGTCGCCGTTGCCGTCGGCGAAGCTGCGCGGATAGACCTGGTAGATCACCGCGTCTCTCCACCAGCCCGTGTGCGTGCCGGTGGTGCCGGTTGCGGGGGCGGCGGGGGCAGCGAGGTGCTGGGTCATGTCTTCCCTGGAGTGGAGGAGTGGAAGCGGCCACCGGCCCGGGAACAGGCCGGACCGGCGCCGCGGACCGGAATACGAGGGTGTGGCTGTCCTACGACTTCGTGGCGCCGGCCGTCAGGCCGGAGACCAGGTGGCGCTGGACGAGGCCGAAGACGACCGCGGCGGGGGCCGCGATCAGGACGGCCGCGGCGGTCAGTGAGCCCCAGTCGGCCGTGTACTGGTTGACGAAGGTCTGCAGACCGCCCGCGAGGGTGAGGTTCTCCTCGCCGGTCATGAACGCGGAGGCGTACGCGACCTCGCCCCAGCCGGTGATGAACGTGTAGAAAGCCGTCACCGCGAGCCCCGGCTTGGCCAGCGGCATGATCAGGCGCCAGAACGTGCCGAAGGGGGTGAGCCCGTCGACGCGCCCCGCCTCGTCGATCTCGGCCGGGATGCCGTCGAAGTAGCCCTTCATCATCCAGGCGCAGAACGGCACGGCCACGGTGAGGTACGTGATGATCAGGCCGACCGGCTGGTTCAGCATGCCCAGCGACGCCAGCAGGTTGTACAGCGGCACGATCAGCACCGCGACCGGGAACATCTGGGTGATCAGCAGCAGCCACATCAGGGGCCGCAGCCCCGGGAAGCGGAAGCGGCTGACCGCGTAGCCGGTGGTGGCGGAGATGAAGACCCCGATGACGGTGGTGATGCCGACGACGACCAGCGAGTTGCCGAGCCAGGCCAGGAACTGCGTGTCGCCCAGCACGTGGCTGTAGTTGCCGACGGTGAAGTTCTTGACGACCGACGTGTCGAAGGCGTCGGTCTTCGGCTTGAACGACGTGATCACCAGCCACAGCGGCGGGAAGACGGCCACGAGCGCGGCGACGAGCAGCGTCAGGTGCAGCCCCACGGACGCCAGCGGCGAACGCTCGCCCCTGGGCCGGACCTTACGGGTGTGGGTGTCGGTGCTCACCACATGTCTCCCTGCTTGCGGAGCGCGCGGCGGTAGGCCACCGCGAAGAGCGACAGGAGCGCCAGGATCAGCACGCCCCAGGCGGCCGATCCCGCGAAGTCGCGCGGGCTGACGACGAACGAGAGCTTGTAGGCGTACGTCACGAGGATCTCGGTGGCGTCGCCCGGTCCGCCCCGGGTGAGCAGGAAGATCACCGGGAACATGTTGAAGGTCCAGATGGAGCTGAGCAGGATCACCGTGCCGGAGACCGGCCGCAGCCCGGGCAGCGTGATGTGGCGGAACCGCTGCCACGCGGTCGCGCCGTCCATCTCCGCGGCCTCGTACAGCTCACCGGGGATGGACTGCAGGCCGCCCAGCATGGCGACGAGCATGAAGGGCACGCCGAGCCAGACGTTGACGGCGATGACGGAGACCTTGGCCCAGGTGGGGTCGTTCAGCCACGAGATGGCGTCGATACCGCCGCCCGCGAGGAGCTTGTTGAACAGGCCGCTGCGCTCGTTGAACAGCAGCCGCCAGGTGAAGACGGAGACGAAGGCCGGGACGGCCCACGGCAGGACCAGGGCCATGCGGTAGAAAGCGCGGCCCTTGATCTTGCGGTTGAGCATGTTGGCCAGGACGAGGCCGAGGGTGAAGGACAGGGCGACACAGCTGACGGTCCACACCACGGTCCAGCCGAGCCGGTCCCAGAAGACGCTGTCGGTGAGGACGGCCTTGTAGTTGTCGAGACCGACGAACTCGTACGTCGCGGGGATGTGGTTGACGCCGATCGTGCGCTCGACGTTGGCCTCGTTGGCGTCCGTCAGCGACAGGTAGATGCCGCGCACCAGCGGGTAGCCGATGATCACGCCGATCACGGTCACCACCGGAGCGACCATGCTCCAGGCGTACCAGTGGGTGCTCAGCGCTCTGCGCAGCCGGCCGGGACCGGGAGTTCCCGGGGTGTTGTCAGTGCGGCGGCCGCGGCCGCGGGCGCTGTGCGCGCCCGCGGCCTTCGCCACCGACTGGCTGGTCTCGACAGCCATTGGTCGGTCAGCCCTTCCCACTGCTTACTTGTAGTCCTTGAGCATCTTGCGGTAGGCGTCGCCCGTCTCCTGGGCGGCCTTCTCCGGCGTGGTCTTGCCGCCCAGGACGTTGGCCATCTGGAGGCGGATCGGCTCGAAGAGGGCGTTGCCCTGCGGGATCCACGGCCGCTCGACGGCCTTGTCGACGGCCGGCTTGAAGAACTGGACCATCTCGTTGCCGGCGACACTCGGCTGGGCGTACACCGAGGTGCGGGTGGGCAGCAGGCTGAGCTTCTCGGTGGTCTGCTGCTGCACCTTGGCCGAGCTCATGTACTTGGCGAACTCGTAGGACGCGTCGAGGTTCTTGGACCCGGCGTAGACGGAGAGGTTCCAGCCGCCCTGCGGGGAGCCCTGCCCGGCGCTGCCGGCCGGGACGGGCGCGATGCCCAGGTTCTTCGGGTCCTTGAACTCGGCGCCGGCGCGCGAGTCGGCGATGGCCCACGGGCCGTTGAGCATCATCGCGACCTTGCCGGACTTGAACGCGTTCTGCATGTTGTTCCAGCCGTCGGAGGCGTCGGTGATCGCCGCCTTCGAGTCGACCAGGTCCTTGATGGTCTTGTACGCGCCGACGCCGGCCGGGTCGTCGATGGTGACCTTCTTGGCGTCGGCGTCGACCAGGTCGCCGCCCTCGCCGTACAGGAAGGACAGGAACCAGTACGGGTCGTCACCGCGGAGGTACAGGCCGCTCTTGCCGGGCCACTTCTTGCTGATCTTCGCCGACACGTCCTTGAGCGCCGTGAGGGTCGTCGGGACCTCGACACCGGCGTCCTTGAGCATCTTCTTGTTGTAGAAGAGCGCCATGGTGTCGATGACCTGCGGGACCGCGTACGTCTTGTCGTCGAACTTGGTGCTCGCGGCGGCCTGCGGCAGCCAGTCGCCCTGGTTCTCGATGGCGCGGGTGCCGTCCAGCGGGGCGAGGTAGCCGAGGCTGGCGAAGTCGGCGACCCAGGCGACCTCGGTACGCATCACGTCGGGGGCGCCGGAGTTGCCGCCCGCCGCGTTCTTGAACTTGGCGTTGGCCTCGCCGAAGGGAACGTTGACGTACTTGACCTTCACCTTGGGGTGCAGCTTGGTGAAGCCCTCGGCCAGGGACTGGTACGTCGCCTTCTCGGCCTCGTTAGAGGTGTCCCAGAAGGTGACGGTGCCGGACAGCTCGCCAGAGCTGCTGGACCCGCCCTGCTCGCCGCTGTCGCCTCCGCACGCCGCCGTCGTCAGACCGAGGGCCGCGACCAGCGCGGTGGCCGCTATGCCACGCCGCATGTGAACTCCTTCAACTGATCCCGGGAAGACGAAGGCGGATCACATGACTGGATCTCGTGCCTCCTGCAGACCGCTCCCTCGCGGCGCGCCGGGTTGCCAGGAACGTAACAGGGATGAAAACGCGCCGAAAGACCTTGCGGCAATTTTCTGCAAGGCGGGCTGATCGTTACATCCGCGTGTCCCTACAGTTGCCGACGGATCGCTTGACAGGCGTGGCGAGGCGGGGTTGCGCGGGCCGGGAAGGCTCTGCAAGCCTTTTCGTAAGGCCTTGCAGGAGCGTTTCATTACCGCTCTCACCTCGTTAGACGCAACGACGCCCCCATCCCGGCCCACCGAGAGGGACACCGCACATGGCCCATGAGCTGACCTCGCCCGTCCAGGCGCCGGAGGACCTGCGCCGTGCAAGCTCTTCCAGCGACCGCCCGGGGTGGTGGCGCGAGGCCGTCATCTACCAGGTGTACGTCCGGTCCTTCGCCGACAGCGACGGCGACGGTATCGGTGACCTGCGCGGGGCCCGCGAGCGGCTCCCCCACCTGGCGCGGCTCGGGGCGGACGCGGTGTGGCTCACGCCCTTCTACGCCTCGCCGCAGGCGGACGGCGGGTACGACGTGGCCGACTACCGCGCCGTCGACCCGGTCTTCGGGGACCTCGCGGACGCGGACGACCTGGTGCGCACGGCCCACGAGCTGGGGCTGCGGGTGATCGTCGACATCGTCCCGAACCACACGTCCGACCGGCATCCGTGGTTCCAGGAGGCGCTCGCCGGCGACCCGGCCTGCCGCGACCGCTACCTCTTCCACCCCGGCAAGGGGCCGGACGGTTCCCTGCCGCCCAACGACTGGGAGTCGGTCTTCGGCGGCCCCGCCTGGACCCGTACGCCCGACGGCGCCTGGTACCTGCACCTGTTCGCCCCCGAGCAGCCTGACCTGAACTGGGAGAACGAGGAGGTCAGGGCCGAGTTCGAGTCCGTGATGCGGTTCTGGCTCGACCTCGGGGTCGACGGCTTCCGCGTCGACGTCGCGCACGGCATGGTCAAGGCGCCCGGGATGCCGGACATCGGGCACGGCGAGCAGGCCCGGCTGATCGGCGCACAGCAGCTGCCCTTCTTCGACCAGGACGGCGTCCACGAGATCCACCGCGCGTGGCGGCGGCTCCTCGACACGTACGAGGGCGAGCGCATCGCCGTCGCCGAGGCGTGGGCGCCGTCGGCGGAGCGGCTCGCGCTGTACGTACGCCCCGACGAGCTGCACCAGGCGTTCAACTTCCAGTTCCTGAACTGCCCGTGGGACGCGGCCGCGCTGCGGCGGGTCATCGACGACTCGCTGCGGGCCACCACGTCGGTGGGCGCGCCGACCACATGGGTGCTGTCCAACCACGACGTGGTCCGCCACCCCACCCGGTACGGGGAGGGCGCCGCCGGGCTGCGGCGGGCGCGGGCGGCCGCGCTGCTGATGCTGGCGCTGCCCGGCTCGGCGTACGTCTACCAGGGCGAGGAGCTCGGGCTGCCCGAGGTCACGGAACTGCCCGACGAGGCCCGCCAGGACCCCGCCTTCCAGCGCGGCGAGGGCCAGGACGGGCTGCGCGACGGGTGCCGGGTGCCGATCCCGTGGACGGTGGAGGGACCTTCGTACGGCTTCGGCCCCGGCGGCAGCTGGCTCCCGCAGCCGTCGTCGTGGGCCGGCCTGTCGGTCGAGGCCCAGACCGGTGACCCTGACTCGACGCTGGAGCTGTACCGCGGCGCGCTCGCCATGCGCCGCGGCCACCCGGCGCTGGGCGCGGGCGACGCGGTGGAGTGGCTGCCCTCGCCCGACGGCGTCCTGGCCTTCCGCCGCCGCGCCAAGGGCCCGGGCACCGGCCCCTGGCAGGGCGACCTGATCTGCACGCTCAACCTCACGGACCACCCGGTCCCCCTCCGCGCCCCGGGCAGCCGGGTACTCCTGTCGAGCTCGCCGACCGGCGACGGAAGCGGCCACGCCCCGGGGGCAGGCCCCGACGGGCCGCCGGTCCTGGGCGGACCGGCGGCCGTCGGGCAAGCGGCCATCCCCCAGCCCGGCGGCACGGACGGCCCGGCCGACGGCCCCGCCCCAGCCCCCGGCGCCGGCGCGGCCCCCCGGGCGGGGGCCGGCGAGCACGGCGGCGGCCCCGCCCCGGTGGTCGGCGGCACCGGCCGGGGCGCCGTACATGGTGACGGCGGCGGTCCCGCCCCAGCCCCCGGCGCCGGCGCGGACGGTCATAGCGCCACGTACAGCGGGGTCCCGGGGGTCGGCTCCCCGGCAGGTGACGGTCCCGCGGCGGGGGCCGGCGGCGACGGCGGCGGGCGTTGCGGCGCGAGCGGCGGCCGTCCGGTCGGGATCGCCACCCCCGGGGTCAAAGTGCCGCCGCCCGCAAGGGAGTTGGCGGCCGAGGCGGGACACGGCGACGATGGGCACACCGTCCTCCTCGCCGCCGAGTCCTGCGTTTGGTGGGCAAGCTGACGTGCGGCCGGTACAGTCGCATCCCATGACCGCGCGGCTAGCCGACATCGCAGCCCAGGCGGGGGTCAGCGAAGCCACAGTCAGCCGCGTGCTCAACGGCAAGCCCGGTGTGGCCGCGGCCACCCGCCAGTCCGTGCTGGCCGCGCTCGACGTACTCGGCTACGAGCGTCCCGTACGGCTGCGCCAGCGCAGTGCCGGACTGGTCGGGCTGATAACCCCCGAGCTGGACAACCCCATCTTCCCGGCCCTGGCCCAGGTCATCGGCCAGGCCCTGACGCGCCAGGGCTACACCCCCGTCCTCGCCACCCAGACCCCCGGCGGCTCCACCGAGGACGAGCTCACCGAAATGCTCGTCGAGCGGGGCGTGTCCGGCATCATCTTCGTCTCCGGACTGCACGCCGACACCACCGCCGACATGACGCGCTACGACCAGCTGCGCGGCAAGGGCGTCCCGTACGTCCTCATCAACGGATTCTCCCCCAAAGTGCAGGCGCCGTTCGTCTCCCCCGACGACCGGGCCGCGATGCAGCTCGCCGTGACCCACCTCGCCTCGCTCGGACACACCCGGATCGGCCTCGCGGTCGGCCCGAAGCGGTTCGTGCCCGTGCTGCGCAAGATCGAGGGCTTCCGGCTGGGCATGCAGGCGCGGCTCGGGCTGGCGCCGGCGCAGTGCGAGGAGCTCATCCAGCACTCGCTCTACACCCTGGAGGGCGGCCAGGCCGCCGCGACCGCGCTGATCGAACGGGGCTGCACCGCGGTCGTCTGCGCCAGCGACATGATGGCACTGGGTGCCATCCGCGCCGCCCGCCAGAAGGGGCTGCACGTCCCGGGGGACGTCTCCGTCGTCGGGTTCGACGACTCTCCCCTCATAGCGTTCACGGACCCCCCGCTGACCACCATCCGCCAGCCCGTGCAGGCGATGGGGCAGGCGGCGGTACGGGCCCTGCTGGAGGAGATCGGCGGTACCCCCGCCCCGCACAGCGAGTTCGTCTTCATGCCCGAGCTGGTCGTTCGCGGTTCAACCGCCTCCGGCCCCCATGGTCAGCGGTCCACCGAAAGGCCATCCTCCGAAAGGCGTAGCGATGGCAATGAGGACCAGACTGACGGATGATCGACCGAGTAGACCTATCTGGCAGACTCTTGGCCCATGGGTGACACGACTGTGAGGACACTGGAAGGCCGTGAGGCCCCGGCACCACCGGTGGATTCACCCATCGAACAGGGTCCGGCCCGCGAGGCGGACAGCCGGACCGTATGGCAGCGGATGCGCGCCCCGCGCCGCCCCCGCATCTGGTTCGAGATCCTGCTGATCGCGGTCAGTTACTGGACGTACTCGCTGATCCGCAACGCCGTGCCGGAGCAGAAGGCCGAGGCGCTGCGCAACGCCGACTGGATCTGGCGGGCGGAGCAGTCCCTCGGCATCGCCGTCGAGAAGACGGTCAACCACGCCGTGGACTCCGTGACGTGGCTGATCGTGGGCATGAACTACTACTACGCCACGCTGCACTTCATCGTCACCATCGGTGTCCTGGTGTGGCTGTACCGGTGGCACCCGGGGCGGTACGCCGCCACCCGCCTGGTGCTGTTCTCCACCACCGGCATCGCCCTGCTCGGCTACTACCTGTACCCGCTGGCGCCGCCCCGTCTGATGACGTCCGAGAAGTTCATCGACACCGTGTTGGTTCACCACACCTGGGGCTCGATGGCGTCGGGCGACCTGAAGAACATGTCCAACCAGTACGCCGCGATGCCGTCCATGCACATCGGGTGGTCTCTGTGGTGCGGCCTGACCGTCTTCGCCCTGGCCAAGGCCCCCTGGGGCAGGATCCTCGGCCTGCTCTACCCGGCCGCGACCCTCGTCGTCATCGTCGCGACCGCCAACCACTTCTGGCTGGACGCGGTGGGCGGCCTGATCTGCCTGGGCTTCGGCTACACCCTGGCGTACGCCTGGTACGGCAGCGTGCCGCACCGGCTGCCCCGCCAGGTGGCACCCCGGGCCGTCACCCCGGCCCTGGCCAACCGCGTCCCGGGCCCTCAGGCGCCGTAGAACAGCTCCTCCACCACCGCCCGCGCCCGGCGCGTCGTACGGCGGTAGTCCTCGACCATCTCGCCGACGTGCCCCGGCCCGTACCCGAGGTACCGGCCGACCGCGGCGAGCTCCCGCGCGTCGGACGGGAAGGTGTCCCCGGCCCGTCCGCGCACCAGCATCACGCCGTTGCGCACGCGGGTCGCCAGGACCCACGCCTCGTCGAGGATCTGGGCCTCCTGCCCGTCGATCAGCCCCGCGTCGCGGGCCGCGGCCAGCGCCCGGCGGGTGCGGGTGGTGCGCAGGCCCGGCACCGCGTGGCCGTGGCGCATCTGCAACAGCTGCACGGTCCACTCCACGTCCGACAGGCCGCCGCGCCCCAGTTTGGTGTGCAGCGCCGGATCGGCGCCACGCGGCAGCCGCTCCGTCTCCATACGGGCCTTCAGGCGCCGGATCTCACGTACGGCGGCCTCGTCCAGGCCCCGCTCCGGGTAGCGCAGCGGATCGACGAGCTCGACGAAACGGCGGCCGAGGTCCGGGTCGCCGGCCATCGACTCGGCCCGCAGCAACGCCTGGCTCTCCCAGCCCAGCGACCAGCGGCGGTAGTACGCCGCGTACGACTTGAGGGTGCGCACCAGGGGCCCGCTCTTCCCCTCGGGGCGCAGGTCCGCGTCGATGAGCAGCGGCGGGTCGGCCGTCGGCAGCTGGAGCAGCCGCCGCATCTCGGCGACCACCGCGTTGGCGGCCTGCGCCGCCTCCTGCTCGTCGACGCCCTCGCGCGGCTCGTGTACGAACAGCACGTCCGCGTCCGACCCGTAACCCAGCTCGTGGCCGCCGAACCGGCCCATGCCGATGACGGCGAACCGGGTGGGCAGCGTGTCGCCCCACTGCTCGCGCACGGCGGCCCGCAGGGCGCCCGCGATGGTCGCCGCGTTCAGGTCGGTCACCGCCTGGCCGACGCGGTCCACGAGGGCGCCGGGATCGGCCTCGGCGGGGCTGTCCTCGGTGCCGTACGAGCCGATGATGTCGGCGGCGGCGGTACGGAACAGCTCCCGGCGCCGTACGCCACGGACCACGGCGACCGCCAGCTCGGCGTCCTCCGCGCGGCCGACCGCCGCGAGGATCTCCGGCTCCAGATGCTCACGGCCGCGCGGCTGGAGCCCCTCGGGGGCGCCGAGGATGGCCACCGCCTCGGGGGCGCGCAGCAGCAGGTCGGGGGCGAGGCGCCCGGCCGACAGGACCCTGGCGAGGTTCTCGGCCGCCGCGCCCTCGTCGCGCAGCAGCCGCAGATACCAGGGCGTCTTCCCCAGCGCGTCCGAGACCTTGCGGAACCCCAGCAGCCCGGCGTCCGGGTCCGCCGAGTCCGCGAACCAGCCCAGCAGCACCGGCAGCAGCGTCCGCTGGATCGCCGCCTTCCGGGTCACCCCGGACGACAGCGCCTCCAGGTGCCGCAGGGCGGCCGCCGGATCGGCGTATCCGAGCGCCTCCAGCCGCTGCCCGGCGGCCTTGGCGCTCAGCCGCGTCTCCCCCGGCGTGAGCTGGGCGACCGCGTCCAGCAGTGGCCGGTAGAACAGCTTCTCGTGCAGCCGCCGCACCACCGCCGCGTGGCGCCGCCACTCCCGGTTCAGCTCGGCGACCGGATCGGTACGCAGCCCCAGGGACCGCCCCAGCCGCCGCAGATCCTCCTCGCCCTCCGGCACCAGATGCGTCCGCCGCAGCCGGAAGAGCTGGATGCGGTGCTCCATGGCCCGCAGGAAGCGGTACGCCTCGTCCATCTGCGCCGCGTCGGCCCGCCCCACGTAGCCGCCCGCCGCCAGCGCCTTCAGCGCCTCCAGAGTGCTCCCGCTGTGCAGCGTGGCGTCACTGCGGCCATGCACCAACTGCAGTAGCTGCACGGCGAATTCGACGTCCCTGAGCCCGCCCGGGCCCAGCTTCAGCTCACGGTCCACCTGCGCGACCGGAATGGTCTCCACCACCCGGCGGCGCATCTTCTGTACGTCGGCGACGAAGTTCTCCCGCTCGGCGGCCTGCCACACCAGCGGTGAGACGGCGTCGATGTACGCGGCGCCCAGCTCCGGGTCCCCGGCCACCGCGCGAGCCTTGAGCAGGGCCTGGAACTCCCAGGTCTTGGCCCAGCGCTGGTAGTAGGCGAGGTGGCTGGACAAGGTGCGTACGAGGGGCCCGTTCCTGCCCTCGGGGCGCAGATTGGCGTCGACCGGCCAGATCGTCCCCTCCACCGTCTGCTCCGAACAGATGCGCATCAGGTGCGAGGCCAGCCGGGTCGCGGCGCGCAGCGCCTTGCCCTCGTCGGCGCCGTCGGCGGGCTCGCCCACGAAGATCACGTCGACGTCCGACACGTAATTCAGCTCGTTGCCGCCGCACTTGCCCATCGCGATGACGGCGAGCCGGCACATGGCGGCGTCCTCCGGAGCGGCCGCGCTCGCTATGGCGAGGGCCTTGCTGAGGGTGGCCGTGGCGAGGTCGGCCAGCTCGGCGGCGGTCTCGGCGATGTCGGTGGTGCCGCACACATCCCGGGCCGCTATGGCCAGCAGGCAGCGGCGGTAGGCGATGCGCAGCGACACGGGATCGGTCGCCCCGGCCAGTCCGCGCTCGAAGTCGGCGACGCCCGGGTGCAGGTCGGTCGACTCGTACGTGACCAGCGCCTCCCAGTCACGTGGGTGCCGGGCCAGGTGGTCCGCCAGCGCCTCGGAGGCGCCGAGCACGCCCAGCAGCCGGTCGCGCAGCGGCTTGGCGCTCAGGACGGTGCCCAGCAGATGCCGGCCGTCCCCGCCCTGCGCCTCGGCGAGCCGGACGAGCCCGCGCAGCGCGAGGTCGGGATCGGCGGTGGCGCCGAGCGCGTCGAGGAGGACCGGGTCGCCGCGCACGGCGGACAGCACGGGCAGGTCGAGGAGCCGCTCGGCGGCGGACGGGTCGGTGAAGCCGTGCCGCAGCAGTCGGGTGAAGGTACTGCTCCTGCGCCCCGGCCCGCTCATGCGCCCACTCCCTCCGACGTGGTCGGCTCCACGCCCCGAGCCTATCGGGGATCGTGTCCTGGGCCGGACGCCGTCCCAGCGGGGCGCGCGGGGTCAGGTCTGGGCCGGACGCCATCCCGGCAGGGCGCGCGGGGTCAGGTCTGGGCCGGACGCCATCCCGGCAGGGCGCGCGTGGTCAGGTCTGGGCCGGACGCCATCCCGGCAGGGCGCGCGGGGTCGGCCATGCGCGTACGCGCGCCGTTGAGGTCCGCTCCGTGGGCCGTGTCCTGGGCTCTCCTTCGCAAGCTCAGTCGTTTTACGCACGACCCACTGCGCGTCCCCCTTCGGGGCGGGCCCAGGCCCCGGCACCGCGCCATCGACGTGAGCCCACCGCCGCCCGCGCGGGCAGCGGGCAGCGGGCAGCGAGCAGCGAGCAGCGGGCAGCGGGCAGCGTGAGGCAGCGCACACCACGGCCTATGAACCGGATGGCGGCAAAGCCCCTCTTCTCTCCCGGTTCGCCCACTCCACCCGCGTAACGGAAGCCGCCGCCCATGCCTCGCCCCGCCCTGTCCTCCTTCCGCCGTGGCCTGTTCATGGCCGCGCCGATCGCCGTGCTGGTCGGCATCACGGGCGGGACGCTGGCGCTCACCGCCGGGTCGTCGGACGCGTCGGACGTGCCGAGCCGGGGGGTGCCCGAGGCGGAGGCGGTGAAGCCGGTCCGGACCAGCGGGGAGGCGGTCCTGCAGATCATGGCGCACCCGGACGACGACCTGTTCTTCATGAACCCGGACACCAGCCAGTCCATCGCCTCCGGCCGCAGCCTCACGTCCGTCTACCTCACCGCCGGGGAGTCCGACGGCCGCAACGCCCGCCGCCAGGACCCGGAGCCGCCCGCCGACAAGGCGGCGTACGCGGAGGCCCGGCAGAACGGCATACGTGCCGCGTACGCCGAGATGGCCACCGGCAACCGCACCAGCCCCTGGGACCGCACCTCCATAGCGACGGCCGGCGGCGGCCGGGCCGAGCTGGACACCCTCCGCGCGAAGCCGCAGATCAGCCTGGTGTGGCTCCAGCTGCGCGAGGCGGGCAGCATCTCGGGCGACCGGCCGCACAGCCTGCACGGTCTGTGGGACGGCCGCGTGGAGCGCCTGGAGTCGCAGCTCGCCGCCGGTTCCCCGGTCCGCGAGAACTTCTCGTACAGCAAGGACCAGACCGTCGAGACGATCACCGGCGTCCTCGACAGGTTCAAGCCGACCTTCGTCCGGCTCATGGACCCGACGCCGGGCCTCAACGACAAGACCGGCAAGATGTCCGACCACCAGGACCACATGTACGGTGCCCGGTTCGCGCAGGCGGCGCTCGCCCGGTACGCGGACTCGCCCGGTCACCCGCCGTTCGCCGTACAGAACTATCTCGGGTACTCGACCGGTGGCCTGCCGCACTCCCTCGACCCGAGGAGCACCGAGGCGAAGCTGCGGACGCTGAAGACGTACGCGTGGTGGGACCACACCGACTACTGCGAGGACCCGGCCGGCTGCGGCGACCGCAAGGTGGCCGCCCGTCCCGCCGGGCACGGCTGGGCACAGTCGATCCGCTACGCCCGTGGGGGCTCGACGGCGTGGGTCCAGCAGGGCGCGGAGAAGGGCGAGCTGTACGCGTTCTCGGTGCTGGACGGCCGCCTGGCCGTGTGGCGCAAGGGCGGCACGTCGGACTGGACCGGGCCGGTCCTCCAGCGGGGCGACGGCCTGGACGCCGGCGTGACGTCGGTGCGGCTGCCGGACGGCCGGATCGCGGTGTTCGGTACGCGTACCGAACTGGACGGGGAGTACCGCCGCGAGGTGGTGGCGGCCGTGCAGGCGGCGCCGGGCGGGGCGTTCG
This sequence comes from Streptomyces sp. CB03238, assembly GCF_002099185.1. Taxonomy (NCBI): domain Bacteria; kingdom Bacillati; phylum Actinomycetota; class Actinomycetes; order Kitasatosporales; family Streptomycetaceae; genus Streptomyces; species Streptomyces sp. CB03238. The sequence continues at coordinate 230,241 of NZ_NBCN01000004.1, forward strand.
GCGCGTGGCGGTCGCTGGGGACGCCGGAGCGGGACGACGAGAGCGGGACGTCCGACATCAGCCTGCCGGCGGTGCTGGTGGACCGGGCGGGCCTGATGACGGTGTACGTGCGCGACGCCGGCCACGCGATGAGCGTGAGCGCCCAGCGGGCGGACGGCGGGTGGGGGCCGTGGCGGTCGGCCGGCGGCCGGGACCTGCGGGGCGACCCGGTGGCGGCGACGGACGCGGCGGGGCGCGGTTACGTGTTCGCGGGGACGCCGAAGACGGTTCTGGCGTGGACGCGGGCCGCGCCGGGCGGGCCGGTGACCGGTCCGGTGCCGACCGGTCTGCCGGCGACCACGGTGGCGCTCAGCGTCACGCCGGACGGCGCCGACGGCGTACGGCTCTGGTTCCGCAAGCCGGCCTCCGGTGACGTCCGTACGGCCCGCTTCGCGGGCGGCAGCGGCCATGCCTCGCCGGTGCGGGACGTGCCGGGCGGCGTCGCGGGGCACGGCGCGGTGGGCGCGTCGGGCGGCCGGCTGGCGGTGCGCGCGGGCTCCGGCGCGGTGGCGACGGCTCCGGCCGGGGGCCGGTGGGTGACCGGGCGGTCGCTGTTCGCCGGCGCCCCGGCGGCCACCTCGTACGGCTTCGCGACGATGGGCCTGGACGGCCGGCTGAACTGGTCGCCCTGGGAGCGATGAGTCGGCGCCGGGCGTGGAGTCCGGCTTTGATGGACGTACTCACCGATGGAGGAGAACGCATGAACTGGACACTGGAAGTCGTCCTCGTCCCGGTCACCGATCTGGACCGGGCGAAGGACTTCTACGGCACGAAGTGCGGTTTCAAGGTCGACCTGGACACGGAGGTGGCCCCGGGGATCCGCATCATCCAGCTGACCCCGCCCGGCTCGCGCTGCTCGATCGCCCTGCAGAGCGGTATGCCCGCGGCACCGGGCGAGCAGACCATGGCCCCCGGCTCGCTCCATGGTCTCCAGCTGTGTGTGACCGACATCGAGGCGGCCCGCGCGGAGCTGACGTCACGGGGCGTGGAGGTGAGCCCCGTGCAGCACGTGGGTCCGGACGGCTGGACGGAGGGCAAGGGCGAGACGTGGAACTCGTTCGTGTTTTTCAAGGACCCGGACGGCAACGGCTGGACGGTCCAGGAGGCGCCCTCCGAACTGTCGGAGCGCTAGCGGCTCAGTAGTAGCCCTTCCGCCCGTCGAGCAGCTCCCGCATCGCGTCCAGGTGCCCGGCGTGCCGCGCGGTCTCCTCGACCATGTGGATGAGCATCCACCGCAGGGTCGCCCGGGCGGAGTGGTGGTCGGGGTGGCGGCCCACCTGGTCCAGGCCGTGGGCGGCGATGATCTCGTTGGAGGTCACGCACTGCCGCTCGTACTCCTCCAGGAGCTGCGCGAGCGGCACGCCCCGGACCTTCATGTCGAGGTCCTCTTCGCTCTCGTCGAGCTGGGGGTTCTTCTCGGCGGGCCTGCCCAGGAACAGCACCTCGAACCAGGCGTTCTCCACCCACCGCAGATGGGAGAGGAGCCCGGCCACTGTCATGTTCGGCGAGTGCGGCAGGACGGCCCGGTACGCGTCGTCCTCCGACAGTCCTTCGCACTTCCACTGGACGATAGCGCGCTGTGCGTCGAGCCAGCCGACGAGCTGGGTCCGCTCGTCCGCCACGAGCGGCGGACGTACACGAGGCAAGGTCATGCGCGCCGACATTAGCGCAGGCGGAACGCCGCCGTCGCCGTGCGGTGAACGGGCGCGCCCCGGGGCTCCTCCGCCAGGAGCAGTGCGCTGGTCCCGGATCACCCCGCACGGCGACGGCTGCCGAGGCGCTCAGGCCACTGAGCGCCCGGAGCCGCCGCTGGGCGAGGGAGACGGGCACCGGCACGCCGGGAAACACCGACGGGCCCGGCTGACCTGCCCTTACAGCACCGGCAGGTTCTTCCGCAGCTCGAAGGCGGTGACCTCGGAGCGGTACTCCTCCCACTCCTGCTTCTTGTTGCGGAGGAAGAAGTCGAAGACGTGCTCGCCGAGGGTCTCGGCGACCAGCTCGCTGCGCTCCATCAGGGAGATCGCCTCGCCCAGGTTCTGGGGCAGCGGTTCGATGCCCATGGCGCGGCGTTCGGCGTCGGAGAGGGCCCAGACGTCGTCGTCGGCGCCGGCGGGGAGTTCGTAGCTCTCCTCGATGCCCTTCAGGCCGGCGGCCAGCAGGACCGCGTACGTCAGGTAGGGGTTGGCGCCCGAGTCGATGGAGCGGACCTCGACGCGGGCCGAGCCGGTCTTGCCCGGCTTGTACATGGGGACGCGGATCAGCGCGGAGCGGTTGTTGTGGCCCCAGCAGATGTACGAGGGGGCCTCGCCGCCCGAGCCGGCGGTGCGGGTGGAGCCGCCCCAGATGCGCTTGTAGGAGTTCACCCACTGGTTGGTGACGGCCGAGATCTCCGCCGCGTGCTTCAGCAGGCCCGCGATGAAGGAACGTCCCACCTTGGACAGCTGGTACTCGGCGCCCGACTCGTAGAAGGCGTTGCGGTCGCCCTCGAAGAGGGAGAGGTGGGTGTGCATGCCGGAGCCGGGGTATTCGGAGAACGGCTTCGGCATGAAGGTGGCCTGTACGCCCTGCTCCAGCGCGACCTGCTTCATGACCAGGCGGAACGTCATGATGTTGTCGGCGGTCGACAGGGCGTCGGCGTAACGGAGGTCGATCTCCTGCTGGCCGGGCGCGCCCTCGTGGTGGCTGAACTCGACCGAGATGCCCATCGATTCCAGCATGGTGATCGCCTGGCGGCGGAAGTCCATGCCGACGTTCTGCGGGGTGTGGTCGAAGTAGCCGGAGTTGTCGGCCGGGGTCGGGCGGCTGCCGTCGAGCGGCTTGTCCTTCAGCAGGAAGAACTCGATCTCGGGGTGGGTGTAGAAGGTGAAGCCCAGGTCCGAGGTCTTGGCGAGGATCCGCTTCAGGACGTAGCGCGGGTCGGCGAAGGACGGCGAGCCGTCGGGCATGAGGATGTCGCAGAACATCCGGGCCGTCCCCGGGGCCTCCGCCCGCCAGGGCAGGATCTGGAAGGTGCCCGGATCGGGCTTGGCGATCATGTCCGACTCGTACACCCGGGCGAATCCCTCGATCGCCGAGCCGTCGAAGCCGATGCCCTCGTCGAAGGCCTGCTCGAGCTCGGCGGGGGCCACGGCGACGGACTTCAGGAAGCCGAGCACGTCCGTGAACCACAGGCGCACGAAGCGGATGTCGCGCTCCTCGAGCGTACGGAGTACGAATTCCTGTTGCTTGTCCATTTCCACACCCATCCTCGCTGATCAGGCCAGCATGCCACCACACGGTTTCGTGCACGTTGCGAACCCATAGTGCATGGAGCTCTGTGGCGTAGGTAACGGAGGCCTCGCAGACTGGTCCCATGGACCGTGGCGCACAGGAGCTGCCCGGCGCCGGCCGGCCGCCGGGCTGGCTGCGCCTGCTGCCGTGGCTGACGATGGTCCTGCTGGTGGTGGTCCAGCTGTCCACGCCCGAGAGCGTGCAGCTGGGTTTCGCGTTCGCCGTGGTGCCGCCCCTGACGTCGCTGCTGTACGGGATGCTCGGCACCGCCCTGGTGGCGGGCGCGATGTTCGGGCTGCTGCTGTTCCCCGCCATCCGGGCCGACGACGTCACGCACGGCGACCTGCTGGCGTTCGGGCTGATCGGGGTGGTCAGCGTGGTGCTGGCGTGGGTGCGGGCGCGCCGGGACGCGCAGCTGGTGTCGGTGCGGACGGTCGCGGAGGCGGCGCAGCTCGCCGTGCTGCCGCCGATGCCGGAGCGGGTGGGCCCGGTGCGGTGCGGGGCGCTGTACCGGGCGGCGGAGCGCGGGACGCTGGTGGGCGGCGATCTGTACGACGTACAGCCGGGGCCCTATGGGGTGCGGGCGATCGTCGCCGATGTGAAGGGGCACGGCCTGGCGGCGGTCGGGACGGTGTCGGCGCTGCTGGGCACGTTCCGGGAGGCGGTGCTCGACGAGCCGGAGCTGGCGGGGGTGGCGGCGCGGCTGGACCGGCGGCTGGTGGTGGATTCGGCGACGCACGAGGACGGGGAGCTGTTCGCGACGGCTGTGCTCATGGAGTTTCCCGAGGACGGCACGGCGGTACGGGTCCTCAGCTGCGGCCATCCTGCGCCGCTGCTGGTGGACGGCGACGGGGCGCGGGAGGTGGAGCTGGCGCCGGGGGCGCCGCTGGGGCTGGGGCTGAGGGAATTCCGGGCGCCCGAGGCGGTGACGGTGCCGCTGCGGCCGACGGACGTCCTGCTCGCGCACACGGACGGGGTGACGGAGGCGCGGGACGCGACGGGCGCGTTCTACCCGCTGGCGGCGCGGATCCGGACGCGGACCCAGCCGTCCGCGCCGGTGGAGCTGGTGCGCGCGGTGTGGCGCGATCTGTCGTCGTACGCGGACGAGGTCGCCGACGACGTGGCGCTGCTGGCGCTCAGTACGCCGGACGGGCATGGCTGACCGGGCGGGTGGCCCATTAACATCAGCGCCCATGGGGGGCCAGGGGCTCATACGCATGGTGCGTCCCATGGCGCTGATGAGCGCCGTGGCGACGCTGTTCGCCGCGCTCTTCGTCTGTCTCGCCCCGCACGGCGGCGCGGAGGGCCCGGACCGGGACCGGTACCGGGACCACGGGCGCGGGATGACGCTCGCCGTGGCCGCCGCGGAGGCCGTGGCGTCGGAGTACACCTGCCCGTACGACCGGGGCGACTGCGGGCTGTTCCCCTCCCTCACCCCCGCCGTCCTCACCGCCCCGCCGCTCGACCCGCCCCCGCAGCCGGACGCCGTGGTACGGATGGCGTCGCACCCCGCCGCCGGCCGGCCCGCCGCGTCCGAGGCACGGCCGCGCGCGCCGGATCTCCATGTCCTTCAGGTTCTGCGGACCTAGGCGGCCCGCCGCAGTTCCGGATCCCGTACCGACCACCGACTTTTCGAGAAGGAAGAACCACCATGGCTGCCAACCGATCCTCGACCGCCGACCGCCGTGCCCGGATAGAGGAGATGCGCCGCGCGGAGAAGGCCCGCGAGCGCCGCAACCGCATCATCACCATCTCCCTCAGCGCGGCCGTGGTCGCCGGCCTCGTGGGGTTCGGTGGATATGTGCTGAACAAGGAGAACGAGGAGAAGGAGCAGCGGGCGGCGGCGGCCAAGGCGCCGATCGAGGGCGAGAAGTCCTGGGACGCGAAGAAGCTGGGCCGCAACCACGTGACCACGCCGGTCACGTACCCCATGAAGCCCCCGGTCGGCGGTGACCACGACCAGGTGTGGATGAACTGCGACCGCAACGTCTACAAGAAGCCGGTCCCCGAGAAGCACGCCGTGCACTCGCTGGAGCACGGCGCGGTGTGGGTGACGTACAACGACAAGGCGCCCGCGGCCGAGGTGAAGAAGCTGGAGGAGAAGGTCGGCAAGACCTCGTACTCCTTCATCAGCCCGGTCAAGGACCAGGCCGGCGCGATCATGCTCAGCGCGTGGGGCAAGCAGGTCACCGTCGACGGCGCCGACGACCCGCGGGTGGACGCCTTCTTCACCAAGTACGTGCAGGGCCCGCAGACGCCCGAGCCGGGTGCCGCGTGCACCAACGGGCTGGGCGAGCAGTGACGCGTACGCAGTGGGCGGCCGTCACGGCGGTGGTGCTGGCGCTGCTCTTCGCCGGGGCGGCGACGGTCGCGTCGGCGGGCCCGGAGACCGGCGGCGGTGCCGCGACGGCGCCGGCGGTGGATTCGGCGGACGCCGGGTTCGCGCGGGACATGTCGGTGCACCATCAGCAGGCGGTGGAGATGTCGTTCATCGTGCGGGACCGCACGAAGGACGAGGAGGTGCGCCGGCTGGCGTACGACATCGCCAACACCCAGGCCAACCAGCGCGGCATGATGCTGGGCTGGCTGGACATGTGGGGCCTGCCGAAGGTCGCGCCGGGTGTTGAGCCGATGGCCTGGATGGGCATGCCGTCCCACGGCTCCTCGCACTCCGGCGTGCTGATGCCGGGCATGGCGACGGCGGCTCAGCTGGACCAGTTGCGGGCGGCGAGCGGCAGGCAGGCGGAGATCCTGTACCTGCGGCTGATGACGGAGCACCACAGGGGCGGTGTGCACATGGCGCAGGGCTGCGTCGACAGGTGCCGGCCCGGCGTCGAGCGGGACCTGGCCCAGGGCATGGTCGATGCCCAGGAGTCGGAGATCGCGCTGATGGCCGACCTGCTGAAGAAGCGGGGCGCGAAGCCTTAGGGCGCCACCGGCCGCGGCCGCCCCGGATGTCCCGGGGCGGCCGTACGGCGGTGCAGCGGTCGCGGTGCGGTGGGGGCGCGACGAGAATGGAGGCGCTCGGGGACCGACGTACGGCGCTATTTGGCGTTTTCGGAGGAAACGAACCCCATGACCACCGCCAAGGACATCATGCACCCCGGAGCCGAGTGGCTCCCCGCACACGAGACCCTCGACCGTGCCGCGCAGATGATGCGCGACCTCAACGTGGGCGCCCTGCCCATCGCCGACGAGAACGAGCGGCTCTGCGGCATCCTCACCGACCGTGACATCGTCGTCGGCTGCGTGGCCATGGGCCACGACCCGGCGCAGGTCACGGCGGGCAACATGGCGAAGGGCACGCCGCGCTGGATCGACGCGAACGCGGACGTGGAGGAGGTCCTGCGTGAGATGAAGGGCCACCAGATCCGCCGGCTGCCCGTGATCGAGAACAAGCGCCTGGTCGGCATGATCAGCGAGGCCGACCTCGCCCGTCACCTGTCGGAGTCCCAGGTCGCGAACTGGGCGGAGAAGGTGTACGAGCAGGGCTGACCGCCGCTCCACGCGGTGTACGGCGGGGGCGTGGCGCGCGTGCCGCGTCACGCCCCCTGTGCGTGCGCGTCTTCCCGCGCGAGTACGGCGTCGGCCAGGGCCCGCGGCCGGTCCAGCATCATCAGGTGGCCCGCCCCGGGTACGGCCTCGAAGCGGGCGCCGAGCAGGTCGGCGAGGGCGCGCTGGCGGCCGGTCCAGCGCGGGGACGCGGGCGCGGCGAGCACGGTGACGGGGACGCCCGGCGGGAGGGGCCGGCGCTCGCGCAGGGCGAGGAGCTCGGCGGCGACGGCGCGGTAGTGGGTGTTCTCCAGGAGGGCGCCGGTGAGCACCCGGGAGGTGCCGTAGCAGCGGCGTACGAGCGCGGCGGGGGCCGGGTCCGGGGCGTGGCCGGGGCGGGAGAGGCGCACCACGGCACGCCGGGTGAGCGGACCGAGCGCGGCGGGCGCCCCGGCGGCGGACAGCGCGGCGGCGACGGCGCGCGCGAGTGCGGTGCGGACGGCGGGGGCGGCGGGCACGCGCGCGTGCTCCTCGACGGACGCGTCGACGAGGACGATCCCGGCGGCACGGTCCGGGTGCAGCCGGGCGAACGCCTCCGCGTGGAACCCGGCGATGGAGTGCCCGACGACGGTCGCGGGGCCGTCCAGGTCCAGCGCGTCGAGGACGCCCGCGATCCGGTGCGCCTCACCGGCCGCGGACGGCGCCACGGCGGCCGGGCCGCTCAGGCCGTGGCCGGGGCGGTCGAAGCGGACGACGGTGCGGTACGGGGCCAGCAGCGGGACCACCGGGTCCCAGTCGAACCAGCTCATGGCGAGCCCGGCGCTCAGGACGCAGACGGGACCGCTGCCCTCGACGACCACGTGATGCGGCACTCCCCCGACCCGTACGAAGCCCACCGTCTCGTCCCCCTTGCCGCCGTGTGCACCCGGGCGGCCAGCCTGCCATGTGTGGTCCCGGCGGACCGCCGGGACATCATGTCGCTCTGACGATTACACTGGCCGGGTGCCTCAACTACGCCTCGCCCTGAATCAGATCGACTCGACCGTCGGCGATCTCGCCGGGAACGCCGAGGCGATCGTGCACTGGACCCGGCACTCCGCCGAGCAGGGAGCGCACCTGGTCGCGTTCCCCGAGATGGTGCTGACCGGTTACCCCGTCGAGGATCTGGCCCTCCGGTCGTCCTTCGTGGAGGCGTCCCGCAGCGCGCTGCGCGCGCTCGCCGCGCGCCTCGCCGACGAGGGCTTCGGGGACCTTCCGGTCGTCGTCGGCTACCTGGACCGCTCCGAGAAGGCCCAGCCCCGGTACGGCCAGCCCGCCGGCGCGCCGCGGAACGCCGCCGCGGTGCTGTACGGCGGCGAGGTGGTGCTGTCGTTCGCCAAGCACCACCTGCCGAACTACGGGGTCTTCGACGAGTTCCGGTACTTCGTGCCGGGCGACACCATGCCCGTGGTCCGGGTGCGCGGCGTCGACGTGGCGCTCGCCATCTGCGAGGACCTGTGGCAGGACGGCGGCCGCGTCCCGGCCGCCCGCAGCGCGAACGCCGGGCTGCTGGTGTCGATCAACGCCTCGCCGTACGAGCAGAACAAGGACGACGTCCGCCTGGAGCTGGTGCGCAAGCGCGCCCAGGAGGCCGGCTGCACCCTCGCGTACCTGGCGATGATCGGCGGTCAGGACGAGCTGGTCTTCGATGGCGACTCGATCGTCGTCGACGCGAACGGCGAGGTCGTCGCGCGTGCCCCGCAGTTCGCCGAGGGCAGCGTGATCCTCGACCTGGACCTGCCGGCCGCGTCCGAGGACGCGCCGACCGGCGTCGTGGACGACGGCCTGACCATCGAGCGGGTGATCCTGTCGGAGGAGCCGTTGCCCGCGTACGAGCCGGAGCTGGCCGGCGGGTACGCGGAGCGGCTGGACGACGACGAGGAGGTGTACACCGCGCTGGTGGTGGGCCTGCGCGCGTACGCCGCGAAGAACGGTTTCCGTTCCGTGCTGATCGGTCTGTCCGGTGGCATCGACTCGGCGCTGGTCGCCGCGATCGCCTGTGACGCGCTGGGCGCGCAGAACGTGTACGGCGTGTCGATGCCGTCCAAGTACAGCTCGGACCATTCCAAGGGCGACGCGGCCGAGCTGGCCCGCCGCACGGGCCTGAACTTCCGCACCGTACCGATCGAGCCGATGTTCGACGCGTACATGGGCTCGCTGGGCCTGACGGGCCTCGCGGAGGAGAACCTCCAGTCGCGGCTGCGCGGCACGATGCTGATGGCGATCTCCAACCAGGAGGGCCACATCGTGCTCGCGCCGGGCAACAAGTCCGAGCTGGCGGTCGGCTACTCGACGCTGTACGGCGACTCGGTCGGCGCGTACGGGCCGATCAAGGACGTGTACAAGACGTCGGTCTTCCGGCTGGCGCGGTGGCGCAACCGGGCGGCCGAGGAGCGGGGGCAGACCCCGCCGATCCCGGAGGCGTCCATCACCAAGCCGCCGAGCGCCGAGCTGCGCCCCGGCCAGGTCGACACCGACTCGCTGCCGGACTACGACGTGCTGGACCGGATTCTGGAGCTGTACGTCGACCGCGACCAGGGCAAGGACGCGATCGTCGCCGCCGGGTACGACGAGGAGCTGGTGACGCGGACGCTGCGGCTGGTGGACACGGCGGAGTACAAGCGGCGCCAGTACCCGCCGGGCACCAAGATCTCGGCCAAGGGCTTCGGCAAGGACCGGCGCCTGCCGATCACGAACCGCTGGCGCGAGACGACGACGGGCTGACGCCCGGCCGGTCTTCGGCCGAGGGACCGAGGGGGCTTCCCGCGACGACGCGGGAGGCCCCCTTCGCCGTGTCCATGAGGCCGGCCGTCACGGCGATCGCCAGGCCCATCACCGCCAGCGCCGCGCCGACGAGGGTCGGCGAGGTCCAGCCCCAGCCGGCGGCGATGGCGGCGCCGCCGAGCCAGGCGCCGCCCGCGTTGGCGAGGTTGAACGCCGAGTGGTTGGAGGCGGACGCGAGGGTCGGGGCGTGCTGGGCCTTGTTCATGACCAGCATCTGGAGCGGGGTGGTGGTCATGAAGCCGACCGCGCCGAGCACGACCACCGTCACCAGGGCGGCCCACTGCACGTGCATGGTGAAGCGGAACGCGACCAGCACCAGCGCGAGCGCGGCGAGCGACCCGTACAGCGTGGGCCGCAGCGCCCGGTCGGTGAGGGGGCCCGCGACGAGCGCGCCGAGCGTCATGCCGATGCCGAACAGGGCGAGGACCAGGGTGACGGACGACTCGCCGAAGCCCATGACCTGGGTGGTCATGGAGGCCAGGTACGAGTAGACGGCGAAGACACCGGCGAAGCCGAAGACGGCCGTCAGCAGCCCGAGCAGCACCTGCCGGTCGCCGAGCGCCCGCAGTTCGCGGCCGAGGCTCTGGTGGGCGTCGAGGGGTACGTACGGGATCAGCCGGGCGAGCGCGGCCATGGCGACCAGGCCGATCGCCGTGACGACCAGGAACGTGGCACGCCAGCCGAGGTGCTGGCCGAGCAGCGTCGCGGCGGGGACGCCCACGATGTTGGCGACGGTCAGGCCGAGGAACATCGTGGCGACCGCGCGCGCCTGCCGGCCTTCCGTGACCAGCCGGGCGGCGACGACCGCGCCGACGCCGAAGAACGCGCCGTGCGGCAGCCCGGCCAGCACGCGCGCGGCGACGAGCGTGCCGAAGCCGGGCGCGAGGGCGGAGGCGAGGTTGCCGACGGTGAACAGCGCCATCAGCAGCAGGAGCATCCGCTTGCGCGGGATACGGGAGCCGAGGGCGGTGAGCAGCGGGGCGCCGATGACGACGCCGATCGCGTACGCCGAGACCAGGTACCCGGCGGTGGGGACGGAGGTGTGGAGGTCCGCCGCGACGTTGGGCAGGAGCCCCATCATGACGAACTCGGTCGTGCCGATGCCGAAGGCTGCTATGGAGAGGGCCAGCAGGGCCAGGGGCATGAGGGCAGGGCCTTTCGAGACGTGGGCGTGCATAAGTTCCCTTACGGAACAAAGCCTCTCACGTCGATTGTTCCCCGCGGTGAACGGCGTATGGCCACCAGGCGTGAGGCCTGGCCTCCATCGGGGCACGGCGGCCCGTCCCGGCCCGGGGCGCCCGCCGGCGGCGTACGGTCGCGGGCCGGCCGACCGTGCACGGCGGCCCACCCGTCGCCGCCCGGCCCGTGCACAGGCGTCCCGCGCCGCGCGGCCGCCGACCGCTGCCCGGGGCTTCGGCGCCCGCGCTGGGGCGGAGGGGCGGCGGCACGCCCGGGCAGGGCGCCCGCCGGGGCTTCGGCGCCCGCGCCCTACAGCGTGACGCGTGCCGCGATCGGCAGGTGGTCGCTGTCCGTCTCCGGGAGTGTCCACGACGCGACCGGCTCGACGCCCTTCACCAGGATCTGGTCGATCCTCGCCATCGGGAACGCGGCCGGCCAGCTGAAGCCCATGCCGTCGCCGGCCGCGCCCTGCGTGGAGCGCATCTGGGACGTGACCGCGTTGAGCGACCGGTCGTTCATCGTGCCGTTCAGGTCGCCGAGCAGGATCACCCTGTCCAGGTCCTCGCGGACGATGGCCTCGCCCAGCGCGTCGGCGCTGTCGTCGCGCTGGTTGGCGGTGAACCCGGCGTTCAGCTTGACCCGCACGGACGGCAGGTGGGCGACGTACACGGCGACCTCGCCCTGCGGCGCGGTCACGGTGGCGCGCATCGCCCGCGTCCAGCCCAGCCGGATGTCCACCGGGCGGCTGTCGCTCATCGGGTACTTGCTCCACAGGCCGACCGTGCCCTGGACGGAGTGGTACGGGTACGTGTCGGCGAGCGCCTGCTCGTACACCGGGACCATGCCGGGCTTGAGCTCCTCCAGCGCCACCACGTCCGCCCCGGAACCGGCGACCTGGCGGGCGGTGCCCTCCGGGTCGGGGTTGTCGGCGTTGACGTTGTGCGTGACGACCATGAGGTCACCGCCGGCGCCCGACTTGTCGGTGACGAGCCCGCCGAACAGATTGAGCCAGATCACACCGGGCAGCAGGGCGGCGATCAGCGCGGTGGCCGAGCGGCGCAGCAGCGCGGCCACCAGGATCACCGGGACGAAGACGCCCAGCCACGGCAGGAACGTCTCTGTCAGGCTGCCCAGGTTGCCGATCTTGTTGGGGATCTGCGCGTGGAAGACCATCAGCAGCGCGATCGCCACGGCGCAGCAGGCGAGCAGGGCGCCCCGCCGCCAGATGCCCGGATCCCGGCGCCAGCGGTCGACCACCGACCGGACCCGGGATCCGGTGCGCCGCTGCTCCCGCGCGCTGCCGTTCCCCGTCTCCGTCACGTCCACCCGCGCCATGCCGCCGTCCTCACTGCCTTGCTCGTCGTGCTGTGTCGTACGCCCCCGCCCCGGACCCCGACCCTAGGGGATCAGGAGACGGCCGTACTGCCACGAGGACGATGGGGCGGCGCGGCGGGTTCCGGGGGCCCGGGAAAGAACGGACGCTGTGACAGAACGCGCACAAAACGAAGGCCGGCCGCCCACCTCCGGGGCCCCGGCGGGGATGGCCGCGCACCCACTTCCCCCCGCGCGGCACGAAGTGCCACCATGGACGTGGTCCGGGGACGCCGTAAGGGCGCCTCGAGATGACGAAGGAGCCGTTCACCATGACGCTTCAGGCTGCCTCGAAGCAGCCCGCCGACAGCAGCAAGGCGCTGTACGGCGGCAAGGGCACTCGCCGCATCACCGTCCATGACATCGCCGCCGCCAAGGAGCGCGGCGAGAAGTGGCCCATGCTGACCGCCTACGACGCGATGACCGCGTCCGTGTTCGACGAGGCCGGCATCCCGGTCATGCTCGTCGGCGACTCGATGGGCAACTGCCACCTCGGTTACGAGTCCACGGTCCCCGTCACGCTCGACGAGGTCGCGATCCTGTCCGCCGCCGTCGTACGGGGCACCAGGCGCGCCCTCGTCGTGGGCGACCTGCCCTTCGGCTCGTACCAGGAAGGCCCCGTGCAGGCGCTGCGGTCGGCCACCCGGCTGGTCAAGGAGGCGGGCGTCGGCGCGGTCAAGCTGGAGGGCGGCGAGCGTTCGCTGCCGCAGACCGAGATGCTGGTCCAGGCGGGCATCCCCGTCATGTCGCACCTGGGCCTGACCCCGCAGTCCGTCAACACCATGGGCTACCGGGTGCAGGGCCGCGGGGACGAGGCCGCCCACCGGCTGCTGCGCGACGCCAAGGCGGCGCAGGACGCGGGCGCCTTCGCGGTGGTCCTGGAGCTCGTCCCGGCCGAACTGGCCGCCGAGGTCACCCGGTCCCTGCACATCCCGACCATCGGTATCGGCGCCGGGCCCGACACCGACGCGCAGGTCCTGGTCTGGACGGACATGGCGGGGCTGACCGGCGGCAAGGTGCCGCGCTTCACCAAGCAGTACGCCAGCCTCCGGCAGACGCTCGGGGACGCGGCTCGGGCGTTCGCCGACGACGTGGTCGGCGGAACGTTCCCGCAGGAGGAGCACACCTTCCACTAGCCACTCCCGGTACAGACGACGGCCCGCCGACTTCCCCCATCGGCGGGCCGTCGGCGTGCGTCGGGCGTGCGTCGGACGTGCGTCGGGCGTGCGTCGGGCGCGAGGCTGCCGGGCGTAGCCTGGGTAGTGGACTCGGGGGACTTCCCACAGCCCGCCGGGAGGCGGTGAACGATGCCCGGAATCGTGCGCAAGAACTTCGACTCCGCAGACGAGACCCGGCCGTTCGAGGACGGCAAGGGCAAGCTCGACCTGATCAACACCGACAGGGGCCCGGTCGGCCGGGCCGTTTTCGAGCCGGGCTGGCAGTGGACCAAGCACGTCAAGCCCATCGCCGGTACCGACAGCTGCGAGGCCTCGCACGCCTGCTACGTCGTCAGCGGCCGGCTGAAGGTCGTCATGAACGACGGCACCGAGAGCGAGGTCGGCCCCGGTGACTTCTTCGCGGTCGAGCCGGGCCACGACGCCTGGGTCGTCGGTGACGAGCCCTGCGTCCTGGTCGACTGGGTCGGATTCGGCAACTACGCCGTGCCCGCGGGGTCCACCTCCTGACCCGTAGGCGATCTGTCGGTGATCGGTGGCCGCTGTCGGTGAGATGTCGGTGGCGGCTGCTGCCATGGGGGCATGACACGATCCGACACCAACGCCGTCGAGGTACGAGGCCTCGTCAAGCACTACGGCGCCACCAAGGCACTGGACGGGGTGGACCTCTCCGTACGCGAAGGCACCGTCCTCGGTGTGCTCGGCCCCAACGGCGCCGGGAAGACCACCCTCGTCCGCTGCCTGTCCACCCTGATCGTCCCGGACGCCGGGACCGCCACCGTCGCCGGGTACGACGTCGTCCGCGAGCCCCGGCAGCTGCGCCGCACCATCGGCCTCACCGGGCAGTACGCGTCGGTCGACGAGAAGCTGTCCGGCTGGGAGAACCTGTACATGATCGGGCGGCTGCTCGACCTGTCCCGCAAGGGCGCCCGCCGGCGCGCCGACGAGATGCTGGAACGGTTCTCGCTGACGGATGCCGCGAAGCGCCCCGCCATGACGTACTCCGGCGGCATGCGGCGCCGCCTGGACCTGGCCGCCTCCATGATCGGCCGCCCGGCCGTCCTCTACCTGGACGAGCCGACGACGGGCCTGGACCCCCGTACCCGCAACGAGGTGTGGGACGAGGTCCAGCGGATGGTCGCCGAGGGCGCCACCGTCCTGCTCACCACCCAGTACATGGAGGAGGCCGAGCAACTGGCGCACGAGCTCACCGTGATCGACCGGGGGCGGGTCATCGCCGGCGGCGGGGTCGACGAGCTCAAGGCCAAGGTCGGCGGCCGCACCCTCCAGGTCCGGCCCGTGGACCCCGCCCAACTCCCCGCCATGGCACGGGCCCTGGGCGACAGCGGACTGGCCGGCGTCGCGGGGGCGACGGTCGTCCCGGACGAGGGGCTGCTGTACGTGCCGATCCTCAGCGACGAGCAACTGACCGCGGTCGTCGGCCTGCTGGGCGCGCACGGCTTCGGCATCGCGCACATCGGTACGCATCTGCCCAGCCTGGACGAGGTGTTCCTGGCTCTCACGGGCGAGAAGACGCCGTCCGTGTCCGACACGATCCCCGAGGAGGTCGCCGCGTGAGCGCCACGACTGCCCCCGTTTCCGAGGGGCGGATCGGCCTGCGGGCCAACGCCCGGCACATCGGCGCTCTCGTGCGCCGCAACGCCCTGCAGATCAAGCAGGACCCGGAGTCGATGTTCGACGCCGTGCTGATGCCGATCGTCTTCATCCTGCTGTTCGTGTACGTCTTCGGCGGCGCGATCGCCGGCAAGGGCAACCAGGAGGACTACGTCAACTACGTCACGCCCGGCCTGATGGCGATGATGGGTCTCAACATCGCCATGGCCGTCGGCACCGGTGTCAACGACGACTTCAAGAAGGGCGTGATGGACCGGTTCCGGACGATGCCGATCGCCCGGTCGTCGGTCCTCATCGCGAAGATCGTCGTCGAGGTCGGCCGGATGCTGATCGCCACGACGATCCTGCTCGGCATGGGCTTCCTGCTGGGCATGGAGATCAGGACCTCGGTGCTCGACCTGCTGGCGGCGGTGGGGCTGTCGGTGGTCTTCGGCGCCTCGCTGATGTGGATCTTCATCCTGCTCGGTCTCACCATGAAGACGGCGCAGGCCGTGCAGGGGGTGGCCATGCTCGTGCTGATGCCGTTGCAGTTCGGCTCCTCCATCTTCGCCCCGCCGGCCTCGATGCCGGGCTGGCTGGAGACGTTCACCGACTACAACCCGCTGTCGAACCTGGCGGACGCCGCCCGGAACCTGATCAACGGCGGGCCGGTCGCCCACTCGGTGTGGGTGACGCTCGCCTGGGCGGCGGGCATCACGCTCGTCACGGCGCCGCTCGCGGTGGCCAGGTTCCGCAACAAGACCTGAGCCGTCTTCAGGTGCTGTGCAGCAGGGCGGCGGCCTCCTCGGCGGTGAGGCCGCCGCCCTCGGCGTACGCGGCGTCGAAGGCGGCGTCCCCGAGGGCGGCACGGGCCGCCCCCTTGGCGTCCGCCAGGTTCTCCCGTTCCATCGGGGTGAGCACGTGCCCGTCCGGGAGGAGACCGGCGTGCGTCCCGAGCAGCACGGCTCCCGTTCGCGCCCGGTCGCGGCCGCCCAGTCCGGTGAGCGCCCGGGCGGCGGTGACCAGGTGGATGGCCGGCATGTGCGGCGCGACCATCATCGACAGCGGCTCCCGGGCGTGGGCCAGGGCCCGGGCGGCCCGGTCGAGGGCGTCGGTGTACCGGCCGTCCAGGTTGTCGAGCCAGGCGAGCACGCCGAGCGTGAAGCCCTCGAAGAGGGACAGGGAGTCGTAGGCGAACTCCTCGCGGACCACCCGGAGTTGCTCGCGGGCCTCGGCGGTGCGGCCGGTGCGGCCCAGCCACAGCGCCAGATAGAGCCGGGCGGCCGGCACGGCCTCGTGGCCGGCGCTGCGGCCACGGGCCAGCACCTCGCGCAGGATCGCCTCGCCCTCGGCGCCCCGGCCGGTCTCGTTGAGCGTCTCGGCGTACCGGACGCGCAGCAGCGACATCTGGGCCTGGGCGCCGAGCCGCGCGGCGTGGCCGATGGCGGCCTCGAAGTCCTCGGCGGCGCCCTCGAACTCGCCCCGCCGCTCCCGGGCCTCGGCGCGCGCCGCCAGCGCCTCGGCCGCGCCCCAGGAGTCACCGAGCCGGTCGAAGATCTTCAGGCTCTCGTCGGCGTCGCGGGCCGCGTCGCCCGCCCAGTCGCTCCGGTTGGCCAGCACATTGGCACGCATCTGGAGGACACCGGCCAGCTCCCACTCGTACTGGTACCGGCGGCAGGTGTCGACGGTCTCGTCGAGGAGGCCGCGCAGCTCCCCGGGGTCGCCGGTGAGCAGCACGGCGTACCACCAGAGCGTGCCGGGCATGCGGCACGTCTGCGGCAGCCCCGGGCGGTACGCGCCACGCATCCGGCGCAGCCGCTCCAGGCCGTCCGGGGTGGTCCAGGTGGACGTCTGGTGGTCCATGTTGAGCAGCTGGACCAGGCGTACGCCGCGGCGCGCCTCCTGGAGCTGGTCGTCGTCCATCGGCGGCGGGGCGTCGGTGCACCGCTCGGTGAGGGGAGGTGCGGGGGTGACGGGTGGGGCGTACGGGTCGGGGCCGAGCGCGGCGGCGGCCTCGGACCAGTGCAGGGCGTCGGTACGCAGGTCGCGCATGTGCCAGTACCAGACCAGGGACAGGACGAGGCACAGCGCCTCGTGCTCGTCGCTGGCGGCGACGGCGCGGCGCAGCGCGGTGCGGAGGTTCTCGTACTCCAGCTGGAGGCAGTCGAGTGCGGCGCGCTGGCGCGGGCCGCGCAGCTCGGGGTCGGCGGTGCGGGCGAGCTCGCGGTAGTGGACGAGGTGGCGGTGCTCGGCGGCGGCGCGGTCGCCGGCCTGGTCGAGGCGTTCGGCGGTGTACTCGGAGACGGTTTCGAGGAGCCGGTAGCGCATGTCGCCGCCCTCCGTGGGGGTGGCGACGACCAGCGACTTGTCGACCAGCGAACCGAGCAGGTCCAGGGTGTGACCGCCGCAGACGGCTTCGGCCGCGTCCAGGTCGCAGCCGCCGGAGAACACCGACAGCCGCCGCAGCACGGCCCGTTCCGGCTCGTCGAGCAGGTCCCAGGACCAGTCGACGACCGCGCGCAGCGTCTGCTGGCGCGGCAGGACGGTACGGCTGCCGCCGGTGAGCAGCCGGAAGCGGTCGTCGAGCCGGTCGGCGATCTGGCGCGGGGTGAGCATACGGAGGCGGGCGGCGGCCAGCTCGATGGCGAGGGGCAGGCCGTCGAGGCGGCGGCAGATCTCGGCGCACGCGTCCGGGTCGTCGGCCACGTCGAAGCCGGGCCTTGCGGCCGCCCCGCGCTCGGCGAGCAGCCGCAGCGCCATCGGGTCGGGCAGCGGGTCGACCGGGCGAACCGTCTCGCCCGGTACACCCAGGGGTTCCCGGCTGGTGGCGAGGACGGTGAGCCCGGGGCACTCCTCCAGGAGCCGCTCGGCGAGCGTGGCGGCGGCGGTGACGACGTGCTCGCAGTTGTCCAGCAGGATCAGCATGCGGCGGCCGGAGCAGTGCTCGGCGAGCCGTACGAGGGCGTCGTCGGCGTCGCCGTGCCGCTCGGCCGCCCGCAGCTCCTCCGCGCCGGCGCCGCGCAGCACGGTCTGGCGCGCCCCGAGCGCGGTCAGCACGGCGTCCGGTACGGCGTCGGGGTCGTCGACCGGCGCGAGCTCGGCCAGCCACACGCCGTCGGGCCACGCCTGCGCGCCGCGCTCGGCGGCCTCCTGCGACAGCCGCGTCTTCCCGGCCCCGCCGGGCCCGAGCAACGTCACGAGCCGCGCCCGCGCGAGGTCGCCGAGGACGACCCCGATGTCCTCCTCCCGCCCCACGAAACTGGTCAGCCGCGCCCGCACATTCCCCCGGCGGGGCGCGGTCTCGGGCCGACCGCCCGACCCCCCGGCCGGACGACGCCCGTCGGGCGCCTCCCCCCGGCGGCCGAAGGCACCGGCGGGCGCCACACCCGCCCCCGGACCGGCCGGGCGGTGCGCGTCGCCCCCGCGACGGGGCCCGGTGTCGAGGTGGCCGTGGGAACCGCCCACGGGCGGAACGCCTGGCCCCGGGCCGGCGGCCGCGCCGCCCCGGCCGTCCCCGGCCGAAAAACGCCCATCGGACGCCTCGCCCCGGCGGCCGGAGGTACCCGGCGCGTCGCCCCCGCGACGGGGCCCGGCGTCGGGATGGCCGTGGGAACCGCCCACGGGCGGGCCGCCTGGCCCCGGGGCAGCCGGGCGGGCGGGGCCCGTGGCGAGGTGGCCGCCCGGGACCGGCGCGCCGTCACCGGCCGGACGGCGCACATCCCTCGCGCCGCCCCGGCGGGCGGAGGCAGGGGTGAGGAGTTCGGTGTGGAGGGTGCGGAGTTCGGGGCCCGGGGTGGTGCCCAGGCGGATGGCGAGGTCCTGGCGTACCGCCTCGTACGCCGCCAGCGCCTCCGCCGCGCGGCCCGCCGCGCGCAGGGCCCGGATGCGCAGCGCCTGGAGTGGTTCGTCGAGTGGGAACTCGCCGCACAGGGCGGCCAGTTCGGGCAGCGTCTCCTGGCCGCGGCCGAGCGCCAGCAGGGCCGTGAGCCGGGCGCGGCGGGCCTCGTGGCGGCGGGTCTCCCAGCGGGCCGCCTCCGCCGTCCGGTCGGGCAGGTCCGCGAGCGCCCCGCCCCGCCACAGCGCGAGCGCGTCGTCCAGGGCGGTCACCGCCTTGTACGGGTCGCCCGCCTCCAGCGCCCGTACGCCCTCGGCCGTGAGCCGCTCGAAACGGTGCAGGTCCACGTCGTCGGCGTCGGCGCCGAGCCGGTACCCGCCCGCCGCCGAGACCACCGCGTCCGGCCCGAGCGCCCGCCGCAACCGCCCCACCAGTGCCTGCAGCGCGCCCGGCGCGTCGGCGGGCGGGTCACCGTCCCACACCTCGTCGATCAGCAGCCCGACCGGCACGGTCCGCCCGGCGCGCAGCGCCAGTACCGTCAGCAGCGCGCGCAGCCGCGCCCCGCCCACCGGTACGGCGGAGCCGTCCGCGCCGTGGACCTGCGTGGGACCGAGCAGTGAGATGCGCACCGCCCCATTCTCCTTCCCCCGGCCCCTCGCGCCGTGTCCGGTACGGTCAATCGGTCCGCACACGCCCGCACGACTCCCTGGAGCGCCGCCCATGGCCACCGCCACCTCCCGCCACAGCGACCGGAGGGTCAGCCCCGTCTTCCTCGGGATCGCCGCCATCATGGCGGTCACCGGATGGGCGGTGTGGACGGGCTTCTCCGCCAACCTCGGCCTGGCCGTCTTCCTCTTCGTGACGGCCGGGTGGATCGTCTCCCTCTGCCTGCACGAGTACGCGCACGCCCGCACCGCCCACCACGGCGGTGACATCACCATCGGCGCGAAGGGCTACCTGACCCTCAACCCGCTGAAGTACACGCACCCGTTGCTGAGCATCGTGCTGCCGGTGGTCTTCGTGATCATGGGCGGTCTCGGCCTGCCGGGCGGCGCGGTCTTCATCGAGCAGGACCGTATCCGCAGCCGCGTCAAGCGCAGTCTGGTCTCGGCGGCCGGCCCGCTGACGAACGCCGTCTGCGTGGTCCTGTTCACCGCGCCGTTCTGGCTGGGCGCGCTGGACGGCGTACCGGTGCCGTTCCGCTTCGCGCTCGCGTTCCTGGCGCTGCTGGAGGTGTCGGCCGTGATCCTGAACTTCCTGCCGGTGCCGGGACTCGACGGTTACGGCGTGATCGAGCCGTGGCTCTCGTACAAGATCCGCCGGCAGATCCAGCCGTACGCCGCCTACGGACTGCTGGCCGTCTTCGCCTGCCTCTTCTTCATCCCCGAAGTGCGCGACGCCTTCTTCACCCTGGTGCACACGGTCATGCAGGGCCTGGGCATCGAGGAGCTGGAGACGTACTGCGGGCGGGACCTCTACCTCTTCTGGCAGGAGCAGAGCGCGGCCTGCCAGGACCTCGTCAGCCAGTGACGTTCTTCGCCCGGCGGTGGTAGTACCAGGCCATGTTCGAGGAGACGCCGGCCAGCAGCACCCATACGATGCCGAGCCAGGTGCCCTGGACGAAGGAGACCACCGCCGCGGCGGCGGCGAGGACGCAGACGGCGAGGGCGTACAGAGCGAGGCGGGGCATGGGGGACGGCTCCTGTCCGGGTACGGCGTGAAACGTGCCCGTCCAGTGTCCCCCATGCCCGCGAACGCCTAGACGTCGGTCAGGCGCAGGCCGGCGTGGGCCTTGTAGCGGCGGTTGACCGAGATCAGGTTGGCGACCAGCGCCTCCACCTGGTGGGCGCCGCGCAGCCGGCCCGCGAACACGCCGCGCATGCCGGGGATGCGGCCCGCGAGGGCCTGCACGATGTCCGTGTCGGCGCGCTTCTCGCCCAGCACCATCACGTCCGTGTCGATCTCCTCGACCGTCGCGTCCTGGAGCAGCACCGCGGACAGGTGGTGGAAGGCGGCGGTCACGCGCGAGTCCGGCAGCAGGGCGGCGGCCTGCTCGGCGGCGCTGCCCTCCTGGGGCTTGAGGGCGTAGGCGCCCCGCTTGTCGAAGCCGAGCGGGTTGACGCAGTCGACGACGAGCTTGCCACGCAGCTCCTCGCGCAGCGATTCGAGCGTCCTGGCGTGCCCGTCCCACGGCACGGCGACGATCACGACATCGCTGCGCCGCGCGCACTCGGCGTTGTCGGCGCCCTCGACGCCCAGGCCCAGCTCGGCGGCCGCGGCCTCGGCGCGCTCGGCGGCCCGCGAGCCGATGATCACCTTCTGGCCGGCGCGGGCGAGGCGGTAGGCGAGGCCGCGGCCCTGGTCGCCGGTGCCGCCGAGGACACCGACGACGAGCCCGGAGACGTCGGGGAGGTCGTACGGATCAGTAGTCATGGTCCCGACACTACGCGGCACACCCCCGTCCGGGTGACGCGCCGCCGAACGCCCACGCAAGGCACGGGAAGAGGGGACGATACGGCGCCATGGATGCCGTACGCGTCGCCCTGCTGCGTGAGGTCCTGGACGGTACCAAGTGGCCCGCGGCGGCCCGCCGGTTCGCGTCCGTCCTGCGGTCCTCGGTGGTGCCGCAGGGCGGCGGACTGCTGCTGGTGGGCACGGAGCGGTACGAGCCGTGGCACCTGGCCGCGCACCTGGTGGACGAGGCGGCGTGGTCGGGGCGGCCGGAGCTGGCACCCACGCTGGTACGGCACGGGGCGCGGCCCTCGGACCCGGCGCACCTGGCGGTGGGACTGGGCCGGCTGGAGGCGGCCGGGCGCGGCTCGACCCTCCTCGTGGTGGCCCCCGAGCGGCCGGACGGCGCCCTGCTGGAACGGGTGCACGACGCGCGGCGGGCGGGCGCGACGGTGCTGTCGCTGGACGGCGGCGACCGGGAGGTGCACGGCCTGGCGCACGAGGCGCTGACGGTGACGGAGGCGGACGACGTGGACCTCGACATCGTGCAGCACCTGGTGAGCGCGGCGGCCGGCGAGAACACCCTGCTGGCCGCGCCGCCCGGCCGCCGCCGGTTCCGGGACCGCCTGGCGCGCCTGGCCGACCATGTGACCTCGCCACCGCCCCCACGCTGGTAGGGCGCCCGGCCTTCCGGAGCGGCGGCCTGGCGTGCCCGGCCTCGGCCCTGAGGCCCCATTCCCACCGACCCGCAGACGACCAACGCCCGGTGCGGGCCGTGCCCCCCATCCCCCACCGCCCCGCAGATGGCCACCGGCCGGGGTGGGGCCGTGCAGGGTCGCCCCCGCAGAGGCCGGCGGCGACGGTCGGGCTCCCAACTCGACGTACCCAAGGCCGCCGGCCTCGAGGAGGTGAGCCCGGAGGGGCCCCGCCCCCCACCCACCGGCAGGCGCCGACCCGCACCGCGCCACCGGCGGTTGCCCCCGCCCCCGGGGCGAACCGGGAACGGTCACAGCCCCGGGTGGAACCGCCGACAGGGCACCGCCCCGGTCCCGTTGTGCCCACCCGTCCCGCCCCAGCGGGACGAATGCCCACAACAGGGGAGGAGCCGTCCACGACTGCCCACAACGGGGGGACCGCCCGGCAGGGCGACCGTCCACAACGGGGGAGGAGCCGGGCAACCGCCCACAACGGGGGGGAAGCACCACCCAACAGAGCGACCGCCCACAACGGGGGACCGCCCGGCGGGGCGACCGTCCACAACCGGGGGCGAACCCCAGCGAAAAGCGGCCGTCAGGAGGTGGGGCCTCCCTCGTCGCGGGGGGCGTCGTGCCATTTGGGGTCGGTTTCCCACTGGAGGTTGCGCTCACGGGCGGTCTCCATCGCGTGGGAGGCCTCCTCCCGGGTCGCGTACGGGCCGAAGCGGTCCGCCGCCCGGCACTCCGGGCCCTCCTCGACCCTCCCGTGCTTCAGGCAGTAGTACCACTCGCCCGGCTTTCCGACGGTACGCCTCTTGAACAGGGCCATCTCGGCTCCTTCCTCTGTCGCAATGGTGCCCCGCGATGCCTGGTTAGACTCGCTGGCATGTCTGGCCAGTCGCTGCTCGTACCAGGGGAGCTCTCCCCCACCCGTTCCGTTCCCGGATCCATCCGCCGCCCCGAGTACGTGGGCAAGCCCGCCCCGACGCCGTACACCGGCCCCGAGGTGCAGGATGCCGACACCATCGAGCGGATGCGCATCGCGGGCCGCATCGCCGCGCAGGCGATGGAGGAGGCCGCCAAGCACATCGCGCCGGGCGCGACCACGGACGAGCTGGACCGGGTCGCGCACGAGTACATGTGCGACCACGGCGCCTACCCGTCGACGCTGGGCTACCGGGGCTTTCCGAAGTCCCTGTGCTCCTCGGTCAACGAGGTCATCTGCCATGGCATCCCCGATTCCACCGTCCTGCGCGACGGCGACATCGTGAACCTCGACGTGACGGCGTACATCCACGGTGTCCACGGCGACAACAACGCCACCTACCTGTGCGGAGACGTCGACGAGGAGTCGCGGCTGCTCGTCGAGCGGACCCGTGAGTCGCTCAACCGTGCCATCAAGGCGGTCAAGCCGGGCCGCCAGATCAACGTCATCGGCCGCGTCATCGAGTCGTACGCCAAGCGCTTCGGCTACGGGGTGGTGCGGGACTTCACCGGGCACGGGATCAACTCCTCGTTCCACTCCGGCCTGATCATTCCGCACTACGACTCCCCGCACGCCACCACGGTCATCCAGCCCGGCATGACGTTCACGATCGAGCCGATGCTGACGCTGGGCACGCACGAGTACGACATGTGGGACGACGGCTGGACGGTGGTGACGAAGGACCGCAAGCGAACCGCGCAGTTCGAGCACACGCTCGTGGTCACGGACACGGGTGCGGAAATTCTTACGTTGCCCTGACGCGCCAGGCGGGTACGGTTTTACCGACAGACCGTCGGGAACCAGTTGACTTAGGTATGCCTAAGTAGGAAGATCGGCGGTAGTGGTGGCGGTCACGGCTGCCACATCCCGTCCCCTCGGTCCCCGGAGGCCCGCCTTGGACGCAAGCGGTACCGTCACCCCGTTCTCGACGCTCATCCGCACCGCTTCGCACCAGCAGCACACCGAAGCGGAGAACTCGACCTTCATGAGTGACCTGCTCGGCGGACGGCTCGGTGTGGAGGCCTACGCCCGCTACACCGAGCAGCTCTGGTTCGTGTACCGGGCCCTGGAAGGTGCCGCCGACGCGCTGGCGGACGACCCGGTGGCCGGGCCGTTCATACAGCCGGAGCTGTTCCGCACCGCCGAGCTGGAGCGGGACCTGGCCCACCTGCGCGGGCCGGACTGGCGCGCGGCGGCCACGCCGCTGCCCGCCACCACCGCGTACGCCGCCCGCGTCGAGGAGTGCGCCCGCACCTGGCCCGCCGGGTACGTCGCCCACCACTACACGCGCTACCTGGGCGACCTGTCCGGCGGCCAGATCATCCGCGACAAGGCCGAGCGGACCTGGGGCTTCGCGCGCAAGGGCGACGGCGTGCGGTTCTACGTCTTCGACCAGATCCCCAACCCGGCCGCCTTCAAGCGGGGTTACCGGGAACTGCTGGACCAGGTGAACGCCGACGACCTGGAGAAGCAGCGGATCATCGACGAGTGCAGGCGCGCCTTCGACTTCAACGGCGCCGTCTTCCGCGAGCTGGGGAGCGAGTTCCCGCTCAGCGCCTGACGTTCAGCGCCTGATCTCCCGCACCCGGCCGCCGAGTTCGATCGTGCCGTCGGGGCCGGGGGCCGTCAGCAACTGCGACCCCCGGCCCTGCGCGATGTTCAGCGCCCTGCCCAACCGGTCGGTGAGCAGCAGGGCGGCGGCGCCCGTCGCCTCGTCCTCCTCGATGCCGTCGCCGCGCCCCGGGAACGCCCGCGCCCGCACCCGGCCGGCCGCCTCGTCCTCCCACGCCCACGCGTACACCCACTCGCCGGGCGGCGGCACGTCCAGCGCGTCCACCTCGGCGGCGGATCCGTACTGGCGTACCGTCCGGTCCGGCGCCCACTCCGCGCGGGCGGTGATCCAGGTGAACTCGCCGTCCTGCCGCGCCCACACCTCACCCACCGGAGGGTTCACCACCTCCAGGTCCAGCAGCCAGGCCGTGCCCACGAGCGGATGCCCGGCGAACGGCAGGCGCACGCCGGGCGTGTAGATGTCGACGACCCCGCGCTCGGGGTCGTCGACGAACACGGTCTCGCTGAAGCCCAGGTGCTTGGCGAACGCCTGCCGGGACGCCTCGTCGGGGTGGAGCCGTCCGTCGCGTACGACACCGAGGAGGTTGCCGTGGCGGCCGTCTCCTCCGCAGAAGACGGCGAGCACGTCGTATGCACTGTTCACCCGGGCATTGAAGCACGCGTTCCGTACGCGTACGTGTGCTCAGACGGTACGGCGGCGGCGCACCGCGAACACCACGGCGCCGTGGGCCGCACCCGCACGACGGGGCCCCGCTCGTGGTTCCCGTAAGGGGTCTACGGGAGGGAACCCGAACCCGGCGCTCCGTCCGCTCCGGACCCCGGTAGGGTTCGGACGGTCATATGGGGGTCGAGGAGCAGAGGCAACCGATGAGAAGGCGAGTCCCAGGGCGGGTGGCGGCGGCGCTCGCGGCGACGACGGTGCTGGCGCTGACGGCGAGCGGGTGCGTGACGGTGCACGGCGAGCTGGAGGTCGTACCGACGGCGACGACGGACGAGGCCGCGCAGGCGCTGGCGGATTTCACCGACGCGTACAACAAGGCCGACAAGGCCTACGACCCCGCCCTCGACGCGGGGCGGGTCACCGGCGCCCTGGGGGCGATCAACCAGGCCGGGCTGAAGGCCCGCAGCGTCACCAGCCCCGGTGGCAACCCCAGCCACCGGCCGCTGGAGCTCACCGACGCCCGGTACGTCATACCGAAGAAGGCCGGCTGGCCGCGCTGGTTCGTCGCGGACACCGACTCCAACCGGGACACCGACCAGGGCGCGGACGACAGCCGCTGGGTGCTGGTCTTCGTACGCAACGGCCCGGAGCAGCTGTGGGAGGTCGCGTACCTGCAGATCCTGCCCGCCGACGGGGTCCCGAAGTTCAGGACGGACCAGGACGGGTGGGCCGAGCCGGCCGCGCCGGACTCCACGGCGCTCGCGGTGGCGCCGAAGAACCTGAGCGAGGAGTACTCCTCGTACCTGCAGACCGGGAAGCCGGCGCACTTCACGGCCGGGCCGCACACCTCGATGTGGCGCGACGAGCGGAACAAGGTCGCCCACCGGCCCGGGCTGTCCACCCAGTACGTGGACCAGCCGCTGGACACCGGTGACTACGCCCCGCTGGGGCTGACCACCCAGGACGGCGGCGCGCTGGTCTTCTTCGCGACACGGTTCTACGACCGGCAGACAGCGGCCAAGGGCTACCGGCCGAAGGTGAATCCCGACGTACGGGCGCTGATGACCGGTGAGGTCAAGAGCACCCTCACCAAGGAGTGGGTGTCCAGCCAGGCGGTGCTGGTGAAGCCGGCGGGTGCGCAGTCGGACCAGGTGACGGTCCTGGCCCGGCTTCAGGGTGTGACGTCGGCGACGGGTTCGTGACCCGGTTCAGCGGCTGAGCGGCCAGGCCACCGAGTGGTGGTCGTCGTGCTCGTCGTACTGGTCGGCGTGGCGGGCGCACGCGTCGGTGAGCGCCTCCAGCAGGGTCAGCGGGTCCGGCAGCGGGTGCTCCGGGCCGCGCACCCACTCCACGCCCAGCTCACCGGGTAGGCGGGCGGGCGGTACGAGGACGTAGGAGCCGCGGCAGTGCCAGCGCAGGCCCGGGTGCTCGTCCATCGTCTCGGGGTGGCAGTCCAGCTCGCACGGCCACCACTCGTCCTCGTCCTCGGGGGTGCCGCGGGTGGCGGTGAAGAACAGCATCCGGCCGTCCCCGGACTCGGCGACCGGGCCGACGTCGATGCCCTTGCCGAGCAGCCGCTCCAACGCGGCGCGACCGGCCTCCAGCGGAACGTCGAGGACGTCGTGGACCATGCCGGTCGCGGTGATGAAGTTGGCGTGCGGCTGGCCCTGGGCCCAGCGCTCGATCTGGGCCCGGTCGGTGGTGGACTGGGTCTGCCAGGCGAAGGAGACGGGATGGCGGGCGGGCGTGGGACAGCCGATGCGTTCGCATGAACATCGGTAGCCGACGGGGTACGCGGCGGGGGCGAGGGGCAGGCCTGCGGCGGCGGTGGCCCGGAGCAGATCTTCGCGGCTCGGTGTCTCGACGGCGGCCTTCTTCGGGCGCCGGCGCAGCCATTGCGCGAGTTTGTTCTCCGTGCCGCGGTAGCGGCCGATCCCGTCGCCCATCTATCCCCTCACACCTCTGCCAAGCCCTGCGGTCCCTGCCATGGTCCCACCATCCTGGGCCTTCGGTGACCGGAGTCCCCAACCTGGGTGGGGTGACGGTTTCCGCGACGCCATCGAACCGGTCATGTTGCGGGGCTATGGGGTGATTCGCACCCCGCTACGGGCCGCCAGGCGTGAGGAGCTCCACGGAGCGGCTCACCGGGGGCTCACGGGGGAGCTCCCGGTGAGCTCGCCGGGGGGCTCGCCGGGGGAGCTCACCTCGGGGTGAGGCCGTAGAGGGCGTACTCGACGAGTTTGTCCGCGTACGCGTGGCTCAGCGGCTGGGTGCGCAGCAGCCAGCGGTGGGCGAGCGGGCCGACGAAGAGCTCCAGCGCGACGCGCGGGTCGATGCCGGGGCGGACCTGGCCCTGCTCCCGGGCGGCGGCCAGGCGCCTGACGTACAGCTGGAGCTGCGGTTCCAGCAGCTGCTCGACGAACTGGGCGCCGAGTTCGGGGTTGACCACGCCCTCGGCGGCGAGGGCGCGCGAGGGGGCCTCGTACTTGGGGTCGTTCATCTCGTCGACCGTGGCCCGCAGCACGAACTTGAGGTCGGCCTCCAGGTCGCCGGTGTCCGGGATCCCGCTGTCCGCGTCGCCCCCGAGCGCCTCGTTGGCCTGGACGCCGAGGTCGACGAAGGCCTCCAGGAGGACGGCCGCCTTGGAGGGCCACCAGCGGTAGATGGTCTGCTTGCCGACCCCGGCGCGGGCGGCGATGCCCTCGATGGTGGTCTTGGCGTAGCCGACCTCGCCGACGAGGGCGAGGGCGGCGTCGTAGATCGCGCGGCGGGAGCGTTCGCTGCGGCGCGTGGAGTCGGGTGCCTTGGTCTCAGCCATGCGTCCAATCTACCAGTGGCGCGAGGCGAGACGTATCGTCTCTTGACAAGACGAGACGTCTCGGTTCATCCTTGAGGTACGTCAGCGAGACGGACGGACAACGAACCGAAGGAGCCCACCCATGACCCGTGGTGGAAACGGAAACCTGCTCGGCGTCGGCGGCACGCGCCGGAAGCTCTCCCGCGAGGCGCTGCGCGGCAGCGGCCGCGGAGGCGTCGGCCGGGGCGTCGATCCGGTCGCGCAGAAGCGGGAGTTGCTGCGCAAACTGAAGGAAGGACGTATGGCACCCGGCGCTTGACGAGCGCCGCCGTGAACTCACCCGTACGGTCCACTGCGCGAAGGCCCCTCACGGCGCACCATGGCTTCCACGCACACACCGTGCGCCTGCCGTCCGTGAGGAGCCTTCCTTGCCTCGTGACGCATCACCTCGCCGCTACCTGATGTGCCCACCCACGCACTTCAAGGTGACGTACTCCATCAACCCCTGGATGGACCCCGCGAAACCGGTCGACCTGCCGCTCGCCCTCACCCAATGGGAAGACCTGCGCGACCGGTACCAGGCGCTCGGCCACACGGTCGAGCTGCTGGAGCCCCGGATCGACCTGCCCGACATGGTGTTCGCCGCCAACGGCGCCACCGTCATCGACGGCCGGGTGCTCGGCGCCCGGTTCGCCCACGCCGAACGCGCCGCCGAGGCCGCCGTCCACCGCGCGTGGTTCCGGGCCCACGGCTTCACCGACGTCCGCGAACCCGACCATGTCAACGAGGGCGAGGGCGACTTCGCCGTCACCGCCTCGTACATCCTGGCCGGGCGCGGTTTCCGCTCCAGCCCCCTGTCGCACGACGAGGCGCAGGAGTTCTTCGGGCGGCCGGTGATCGGCCTGGACCTGGTGGACCCCCGCTACTACCACCTGGATACGGCCCTGTGCGTCCTGGACGACGCGGCCGACGAGATCATGTACTACCCCGGCGCGTTCTCCCCCGGCAGCCGCTCGGTGCTGCGCCGGCTGTTCCCCGGCGCGCTGATCGCCGAGGAGGACGACGCGGCGGCGCTCGGGCTGAACGCGGTGAGCGACGGCAGACACGTCCTGCTGCCACAGGCCGCGGTGGGGCTGTTCCGGCCACTGCGCGAGCGCGGCTTCGAGCCGATCGCCATGGATTTGGGCGAACTGCTCAAGGGCGGTGGCAGCGTGAAGTGCTGTACGCAGGAGCTGCGCGCCTGACGCACGGAGGGCCGGGCCCGTATATGGGCCCGGCCCTCCGTGCGCGCCGGTCCGCGCGGTCAGTCGTCGAGCTTGATGCGGAACCGGGCGATGTCGCCGTGGAAGGTGACCTCGGCCTGTCCCTCGGCCTCCACGTACTTCCCGGTGCCGCCGGTCACCGCGGAGAGCCCGCCGTGCGGGTGGCGGCCGAAGCGGTCGATGGTGTCGCTCAGGCTGATGCTGCCGTCGTCGGTGCGCAGCACGCGGTGGCACAACGCGACGTAACCGTGGCGCGTCAGGTCGACGGCGCTGCAGCGCGCCGAGGCGTCACCGATCTTCTTGCCGGGCCGGCCGTTCTTGTTGGTGTACAGGTGGGAGTGGACGGTCCAGTCGGCACCGACGCGCAGGCGCTCCGGCTTGCTGTCGGACTGCTTGACCGCGAGCCAGTCGAGCACCTTCACCGAGTCCTTCGGCGCGTCCTTGGGCGTGGGCTTGGGTGCCGCCTCGGCGGTGAAGGTCAGGGCGGTGGTGGCGAGCATCGCGGACGCGGCGGTCAGCACGCAGGCGGTGAGTCGGCGCGAGCGGGTGCGCAGCAAGGGAACCTCCAGGGAGTGAGGGGCTGGAACGAGCCCACCTCAACTCCACGAAGGCGCCCTGGGCAATTGCCACGGGCACGACGTCACCCGCGTGGTCGCCCACTGTCACCCCGTCAGCCCGTCAGCGGGGCGGCCACTCGTCCCCCCAGGCGGCGTCGCGGGCCGCCTTGTAGAGCGTGCCGTGCCGCTTGGTCACCGTGTCGCGGCGCAGCCCGTCGTCCTCGGTGCACAGGTCCAGCAGGACCTGCCCCTTGCGGATCTGCGGCTTGCGGATCACCCGGGCCGTGGCGGGGGCCACGGGGAACCGGGTCGCCACGACATAGGCGAACTTCTCGTCCTCGTACGCGAGTGAGCCCCCCTTCACCTGGCGGTGGAGGGAGGAGCGGCTGACCCGGGCGGCGAAGTGGCACCAGTCGGTGCCCGGCTCGATGGGGCAGGCGCCGCTGTGCGGGCAGGGCGCGGCGACCGTCAGCCCGGCCGCGATCAGCAGGTCGCGGGCGGCGATGATCCGGGCGTAGCCGTCGGGGGTGCCGGGTTCGACGATCACGACGGCCTGCGCGGCGCGGGCGGCCTCGGTGACGACGGCGGTGCGGTCCTGCTCGGTCAGCTCGTTGAGGACGTACGACACGGTGACGAGGTCGGTGCTCTCGATGCGGAGCGCCGCACTGATACGGGAGCGCTGCCACGCGGCGGCCTCCAAAGACGGGATCCCCGACGCGGCGGCCAGCTCGCGGCCCAGCGCCAGCGCCGGCTCGGCCCAGTCCAGCACGGTGGTACGCGCCGTCGCGTCCCACGCCTCGGCGACCGCCCAGCTCGCCGCGCCCGTCCCGCCGCCGATGTCGGTGTGCCTGCCCGGCACCCACTCCGGCGCCGCGTCCCGCAGCGCCGCCAGCGCCGCCCGTACCGCCTCGAACGTCGCGGGCATCCGGTACGCGGCGTAGGCGGCGACGTCGGACCGGTCGCGCAGCACGGGCGCGCCCGTCGGGACCGTCCCGCGGTAGTGGGCGATCAGCCGGTCGACTGCCTGCGCCGCCTGCGTCGGCGGCAGCCCGTCGAGCAGCCCGGCGAGGGCACCGCGCAGGGCGTCGGCGGTGGAGAGGGAGGCGTTCACCGATACATGGTAGGCGGGCGACGCGCGGTCGCGGCCGGGCGCGGTGGGCGGCCGGGCGCGGTGGGCGAGCGGGCGCGGTGGGCGGGCGCAGCCGCGGGCACGGGCGGGGCGCGGGCGGGCGGGCGCGGTAGGCGGGCGGGCGCGAGCGCGGTAGGCGGCACGGCGCGTCGGGCGCGCAGGCGGGGCAGGCGCGGTGGGCTGGCGGGCGCGGTAGGCGGGGCGACGCGGGCGGGCGGGCGCGGTGGGCGGGCGCAGCCGCGGGCACGGGCGGGGCGCGGCGCGGGCGGGGCGCGGGCGGGCGGGCGGGCGCGTAACTGCTCGGTGGCGGGCGGTAGTTGCTACGCTGGCCGCCCGTCGGCCGGGTGGGGGGACCATGAGACAAAGGATCGTGCGCATGGCCCTGGTGGCCGGCGTGGCCGTCCTGGCCGTCCTGGCCCTGCTGATCCTGCTCGCCACGTGGGGAACCGACGACAAGCGCCCCTCGGCGACGCCCGGGAAAGCCCGGAAAGCCGGCGCCGCGCCCGTGACCCGGCTCACCGTCCCCGACGCGTACGACACCTCCCGCGGCTGGGAGATCACCGGCGTCTCCCCCGAGTACGTCATCGCCCGCACCACCGGAGTGATCGCGTACCTGGAGCGGGTCGACGACACCCGGTTCCGCCTCCGCACCCTCGACGCGCGCACCGGCCGCCACGGCTGGGCGGGCCGGCCCTGGCGGCCGCTCGGCGACCCGGAGAGCTTCCCCGGCCTGCTGGCGCTGGCCAAGGAGGACCGGCAGTTCTTCGTGACCTGGTCGTACGGCAGGACCGGCGACGACCCGCTCACCACGGCCGGCAGCTTCGTGTCGCTCGACGTGTACGACGCGGCCGACGGCACCCGGCAGCGGGTGGAGGTGCCCTGGGCGGACGTACCGATAGTGACCGGCACCGGCCCGGGCGTGCTGATCAGCGACGGGCGGACGAGGAGCGCGGTCGTCGCACCGGACACCGGCGAGGTGAGCACGGTCCCGCCGCAGCGCCTCGGCCACCCCAAGGGCTGCGCGGAGTGCCGGCGGCTGACCGCCGTGCGCGGGGTGACGTCCAAGGGCCTGCTGGTGAGCGGTGCGCGGGGCTTCTGGGTGCCGGGCGGCTGGTTCAGCCGCGACCGGGCCCCGGCCGGCGCCGACCCGACGAGCGGGGTGCCCGCCTCACTGACGTCCGGGCACGTGCTGGCGCGGTGGCAGCAGAAGAAGGGCGCGGCGCGGGCGGCCACGCACGACATCTGGGCGGTCCACGAGGCACGGACGGGCAGGCCGCTGGTGAAGGCGGAGTGCCGCAGGCCGGCGATCGAACCGGGCGAGTATCCGCAGGCGGTGGTGTCGCCGGGCGGCCGGTACCTGATCGCCGGGAGCCTCGCCTTCGACCTGGACGCGCGGACCGGCCGCTGCTTCGAGGAGCCGGACGGTTCCACTCCGCTGACGCTGACCACCGTCACGGACGGGGGCGTGGCCTACGGCGCGGGCGGTGCCCGCAGCGCGGCGGACGCCCTGGCCGGCGGGGGCAGCCCGGTGGCGGTGGACCTGGCGACCGGGGTGCCCGAGGCGCTGGCGCCGAGCGTGCGGCTGCCGGCGGCGGAGGTGGCCGGGGTGGGCGTCTTCCGCTGGACGGACGCGCGGGACCGCGTCCACCTGACCGGTTACGCGCCAACCGCCTGACGCCGCCAGGGACGGCACAGGCCCACGAAGCAGGCGACGGCGCCCAGCGCGCACACCAGCTGGACCACGGCCATCGGGACCGCCGTCGCCTCGCCCGCGATGCCGACGAGCGGTGAGGCGACCGCGCCGACCAGGAACGACGACGTACCGAGCAGCGCGGAGGCCGAACCGGCCGCGTGCGGGGTGCGCATCAGGGCCTGGGCGCTGGTGTTGGGCAGCGTCACGCCCATGGCCGACATCAGGACGAACAGCCCGGCCGCGACGGGCACCAGCCCCACGTCGCCGAAGACCCCGCTGGTCATCAGCAGCAGCGCACCGGCCGCCAGGGCGATCACCACCAGGCCGAAGCCGAGCACCTTGTCCATGCTCACCCGGCCCACCAGCAGCTTGCCGTTGATCTGGCCGACCGCGACGAGCCCGACCGAGTTGATGCCGAACAGCAGGCTGAAGGTCTGCGGCGAGGCCCCGTAAATCTCCTGAACGACAAATGGACTGGCCGATATGTAGGCGAAGAGGGCGGCGAAGGCGAGACCGCCGGCCAGCATGTAGCCGGAGAACACCCGGTCGGCGAGCAGCCCGCGCATCGTGCGCAGCGCCTCGCCGACCCCGCCGCTGTGCCGCTTGGCGGGCGGCAGCGTCTCGCCGAGCCACTTCCACACGACGAGGGTGAGCAGGACACCGACCAGGGTGAGGACGTGGAAGACCCCGCGCCAGTCGGTGATCCGGAGGATCTGGCCGCCGATGAGCGGGGCGACGATCGGGGCGACTCCGGAGATCAGCATGAGGGTGGAGAAGAACCGGGCCATCTCGACGCCGTCGTACAGATCACGCACCACGGCCCGGGCGATCACGATGCCCGCCGCGCCCGCGAGGCCCTGGACCAGCCGGAAGGCGATGAGCAGTTCGGGGCTCGGCGCCAGGGCGCAGACGGCGGTGGCGGCGATGTAGAGGAGCATGCCGACGAGCAGCGGTCGGCGGCGCCCCCACTTGTCGCTCATCGGCCCGACGACGAGCTGGCCGAGCGCCATGCCGGTGAGGCAGGCGGTGAGGGTCAGCTGGACGGTGGCGGCGGGCGCGTGCAGGGCCTGGGTGACCTCCGGCAGGGCCGGGAGGTACATGTCCATGGACAGCGGCGGCAGCGCGGTGAGCCCACCGAGGACGAGCGTCACGAGCAGCCCCACGCGCCGCGCGGCGACGGGGCCCGTGCCCTCGGCGGCGGGCGGGGCGGTGGGGGCCCCGGTTCCGGTGCCGGGGCCAGGAGGGTCGTCGGCCCCGGTGCGGGGGCCAGGAGCGTCGTCGGCCCCGGTGGGGGCCGGAATGGCGGCCTTCGGGCGCTCGGTCGGTATGTGTCCTGGCGTACTCGGGCCGCTTTCCGGCATCTCATCTCCCTCGTGAGGTCCGGCCCCATGCTCTCAGCTCCCCCACAATTGTTGAAACCTCAATTGCGGGGGCTGGGCAGGGGCGGAACGTGCGGCGGGCGTGCCGCCGCCGAGGGCCGGGTCACACCGGCTTGAGGCCCGGGTCGCCCGCCTCCGTCACGAACGAGGCGGCCGTGGTGACGGGCGCGCCGGGCGTCGTCACGTGGGAGACCGTCCGGTAGTCGGCGCGCGCCCGCTCGCCGGTCAGGGTGACGGTCACATAGCCGCGCCGCCCGTTGTAGAACTTCAGGTGCGGGTTGGCGCGGGTGAGGTTGTCCCAGTTGGCGGGCCGGTCGGCGCCGTCCTTGCCGCTGGCGATGGACGTGGCGACGATCTCGGTGCCGACGGTCCGCGAGGCCGGGTCGTCGAAGTCGGCCTTGAGGTCGAAGGCGTACCCGACGTGGACATCGCCCGTCAGGACGACGAGGTTCTCGATCCCGGCCGCCGCCGCGCCGTCCAGGACGCGCCCCCGGGAGGCGGGGTAGCCGTCCCAGGCGTCCATGGACAGCTTGAAGTCGGGGGTGGGGACGTTGCGCCGCTGGGCGAAGGTGACCTGCTGCGGTACGACGTTCCACACCGCGTCCGACTCCTGCCACCCGTCGAGCAGCCACCGCTCCTGCTCGGCGCCGGTCATGGTGCGCGAGGGGTCCTCGGACTCGGGCCCGGGGGTCTGCCAGCCGTCTCCGTAGGCCTGGTTGGAGCGGTACTGGCGGGTGTCGAGGATGTCGAACTGCGCGAGCCGCCCGAAGCGCAGCCGCCGGTACAGCCGCATGTCGGGGCCGGTCGGCCGCTGCGGGGCGCGCAGCGGCTGGTTCTCCCAGTACGCGCGGTACGCGGCGGCGCGGCGCAGCAGGAACTCCTCGGGCGGTACGCCGTTCTCCGGGATCCCGCCGGCGTAGTTGTTCTCCGTCTCGTGGTCGTCCCAGGTCACGACGAACGGGTGCGCGGCGTGCGCGGCCTTCAGGTCGGGGTCGGACTTGTACAGGCCGTAGCGCAGCCGGTAGTCCTCCAGGGTGATGGTCTCGCGGTTGAAGTGGGCGGGGAGCTGCCGGTCGGTGTAGTTGCGGGCGCCGCCGGTGGCGCCCACGGCGTACTCGTACAGGTAGTCACCGAGGTGGAAGACGGCGTCCAGGTCCTCGTCGGCGAGGTGCCGGTAGGCCGTGAAGTAGCCGTCGTGGTACGCCTGGCAGGAGACGGCGGCCAGCTTCAGCTCACCGGCGCGGGCGCCGGGGCGGGGCGCGGTGCGGGTGCGGCCCGTCGGGCTGATCCAGGTGCCGGCGCGGAAGCGGTAGTAGTAGACACGGTCCGTGCCGAGGCCGGGCACCTCCACGTGGACGCTGTGGTCGAGCTCCGGGTGGGCGGTGGCCTGCCCGCGTCTGACGATCCGGGCGAACCGGGCGTCGTGGGCGAGCTCCCAGCGGACCTGGACCCGGGCCCGGGGCATGCCGCTGCCGGGCTCGTACGGGCGGGGCGCGAGGCGCGTCCAGAGCAGGACGGAGCCGGGCAGGGGGTCGCCCGAGGCCACGCCGAGGGTGAACGGGTCCTCGGTGATCCCCCGGGCGTCGGCCTCGGCGGCGTGGGCGGTGCCCGGCAGGTTCACCGAGAAGGCGAGGGCGGCGGCGGCCCCGGTGACGGTGAGAAAGCCGCGGCGGCCGAAGTGGCGGGCGGCGGCGCGGAGTTCGGGCGAGTGGTGGGCGCTGGACCGGTCTGCGGGTGTCATGGACCCCTCCCCTGATGGCGTCTGTCAGGGGCATCTCAGTAGCACTGGTTGTCGGGTACACAACATCCATATGTCGGCCACATGAGTTCCGCGTGCCGGACTCTCCCGTACGCTGCGGCCTCATGAGCGCAGCACACGGGATCGCGGTGGTGACGGGGGCCGGCTCGGGCATCGGCCGGAGCGTGGCGCTTGCCCTGGCGGAGGACGGCTGGGCCCTGGCCCTGGCCGGCCGCCGGGCGCAGCCCTTGGAGGAGACGGCGGCCCTCGCCGGGGTGGACGCCCTGTGCGTCCCGACCGACGTCACGTCGCCGGACGCGGTGACGGCCCTGTTCGCGGCCGTACGGGAGCGCTTCGGCCGGGTGGACCTGCTGTTCAACAACGCCGGCAGCTTCGCGGGGGGCGGCACGCCGGTCGAGGACCTGGACCACGACACATGGCGATCCGTCGTCGACGTCAACCTCACCGGCGCGTTCCTGTGCGCGCAGGCGGCGTACCGCCAGATGAAGGACCAGTCGCCGCAGGGCGGCCGCATCATCAACAACGGCTCCATCTCGGCGCACGTGCCCCGGCCGCACTCGACCGCGTACACGGCGACCAAGCACGCCATGACCGGCCTGACGAAGTCCCTGTCCCTGGACGGCCGCCCCTACCGCATCGCGTGCGGCCAGATCGACATCGGCAACGCGGCGACGGACATGACGCAGCGCATGGAGACCGGCATCCTCCAGGCCAACGGCCAACTGGCGGTCGAGCCGGTCATGGACGCGGCCGACGTGGCCCGCACGGTCGCCCACATGGCGGCGCTGCCGCTGGAGGCCAACGTCCAGTTCGCCACGGTGCTGGCCACGACGATGCCGTACATCGGCCGCGGCTGACCTCGCCGGGGGCGGGGACCTGCTTCACGCCTGGCCCGTCTCGAAGCGGCTCACCTTCCCGCCCTCCACCACGAACCGCCACGCCGTGCGCATCTCGCCCCAGGTGTCGTTGCGGTACCGGGCGATGAGGGAGAGGCCGTCGGCCTGCTCCGACTCGACGTCCAGGTGCCCGTTGGCGGAGAAGACCTCCCGCTCGGCCCACTGCCGGAGGTCCCGGTCGGAGCCGTCGTCGGACATGGTGGCACCCGGCGTGAGCGCGGCGTAGAACGCCTGCTGGTCATTGGCGTTGAGCGCCATGACGAAGGCGCGTACGGTCGGGTCGGTGAGCTGGTCCACGGGGACGGTCATGCTGTCTCCTTCGGTACGGGTACCGGTACGGGTACGGGGGTGCCTCACCCGTACACCCGCGTACCACGCTCCCCGTGGACCTTGCGCCGCCCGTGGCGTGTCAGTCCTTCGCCTCGGCGACGTGCGAGAACCAGCGCTCCGTCTCCTCGGCGCCCAGCACCCGCTCCAGCACCAGGTCGCCGGCCATCCCGGGGAAGAACCGCCCCGCCGCCCAGCCCCGCTGGTACGGCGGCGGGTCCAGGACCAGCAGGCGGGCGCCGTCGACGACCGGGATGTCGGACGGGGTGCCCTCGTTCCAGATCCAGCCGCCGTCCGCGCCCACCAGGTTGAACGAGCCGACCGTGTCGACCTGTCCGGGGGCGTCCCGGCACACGGCGACCTCCTGCGCGGACGGGGCGTCGCCCGGCAGGTGCAGGCCGCCGATGAGCGCGCCGGCCAGCAGGGTGTGGAGCTGGAAGTTGTCGCCCATGCCGGTCATCCGCATCGCGTATCCGGTACGGGTCTCCCGGTGCAGGACGACCAGTGGCTCGTCGTCGAGGACGCGCAGCGCGTACAC
Organism: Streptomyces sp. CB03238; assembly: GCF_002099185.1. Taxonomy (NCBI): domain Bacteria; kingdom Bacillati; phylum Actinomycetota; class Actinomycetes; order Kitasatosporales; family Streptomycetaceae; genus Streptomyces; species Streptomyces sp. CB03238. The sequence goes on from NZ_NBCN01000004.1 coordinate 267,740, forward strand.
CAGACACCTGAAGGTGTGGTCGGAGGCGTCCTGGACGCGCTCCGCGAGCGCGAGCAACTCCGCCTTGCCGGGCACCTGCTGACGTACCGCCTTGGAGTTCAGCATGGCGAGCGCGGCCATCTCCCACTGCGGGAGCGACCACCAGCCCATCGCGGCCTCGAAACCGGTCCGGTCGACGATCTCGTCGGTCAGCTCGTCGGCCTCGGGCTCCGGCAGGTCCCCGCCGCCGGTGGCCGCCCACCGCTCGCAGAACGCCTCGGCGGCCTCGAACCCGTCCCGTACGCCGCCGAGCACACCCGGCGCGCACGCCACCGCGTCGGCACCGCGCTCGACACACGCCCCGATGATCACGGCGACCACGGCCCGCGGCCCGGGCGGCACTTCGGCGAGCAGCGCGGCCAACCGGGGTCCGGCGGCCAGGAATTCATCGTCCCGGGCCTGCCCGTACGTCTTGTGCAGGCTCGCGTAGGCGCCTTCGGCACCGTCCGCGTCATGGGCCCGTACGGCCGTCTCGAACGCGTCGACGGCCCGCAGGAACCCGTCCTTCCCGAATATCATCCGGGCACCCTATCCAAACGGGTGAACGGGTGAACGGCCGAGTGCCGGGCTGATCGCGGGAGCGCCGAGGTGAACGGCCCGAGTGCCGGCCTATCGCCGGAGTGCCGGGTTGATGCCCGAGTGCCGGGCCGACCGCCGGGTTCGTCAGCCGCCGGAGGACAGCACGCGGCCGAAGAAGTCCTGCCGCATGGCGCGCTTCGCCAGCGCGAGGGTCTCCTCGGCGACCTCGTTCGCCCGGCTGGTTCCCTTCCGCAGCGCCTCGATGACCTCGCCCGGCTCCGCCTCGTACTGCCGGCGGTTCGTCCGGAGCGGCTCCAGGAAATCGTTGAGGGCCTCTTTCCAGCCACACCGCTCATGCCTGCCGGATGGTGTGCGAGACAACCTCCGCGATATTCGTTTCCCCAGGTCGAACCCGCGACTGTTCGCTGGTGGATCTTCTGGTGTTCGACGGTGAAACGGGAGTTTCTCCTATCCCGCGGGTCACTTCTCCCACCGTACGCGTGATGAACAGTGGTGTTCCGCGGCCGGTCTGCTCTGCAATCCTCGCTAATGATCCTGGGCGGATACGGGCATCCCAGCCCATGAGCGGAGACTCCCGTGGACATGCGCTACGAGGCCTTTTGCCTTACGGACTCCCTCTTCTACGACACCCCCGCACGCGCCGGCGACACCGCCGCCGACAGCGACGGCGACGGCGACTTCGAGCAGACCCGGTGTCCGGTTCCCGATACATGGGTGCGTGAGGACCTCGACGACTGGGTGGTCCTCCACCCCGACGGCGCCGAGTTGCCCCCGCAGGGGTGGAAGGTCCATGTATCGGCGTGCCTCGACAACGCGGAGGAGATCCTCGGCGCGGTGTGGGACTACTGCATCGCCCGGCGGATCTCCTTCAAATTCCGCCCCGGCCTCGACGCACTGCTCAACGCCAACATCAAATACGCGCCCCGGGGCGCGAGCGGGAAGTTCGTGACGATCTACCCGGCCGACGAGGCCCGGCTCAAGGACGTCCTCACCGACTTGGACGGCGTCCTGCACGGCCGGCCCGGTCCGTACATTCTCAGCGATCTGCGCTGGGCGTCAGGGCCCCTGTACGTCAGGTACGGGGGCTTCGTCAGGCGGTACTGCGTCTCCCCCGACACGGGTGAGACGGTGCTGGCCGTCGAGGACGCGTCCGGCCGGCTCGTGCCCGACCTGCGCAAGCCGGTGTTCGAGGTGCCCGAGTGGGTGACGCTGCCCGGCTTCCTGGAGCCCCACCTCGCCGCACGGGCCGGGACGACCGTCGCCGACCTGCCGTACCGGATCGAAAAGGCCCTGCACTTCTCCAACGGCGGCGGCCTGTACGCCGGTAGGGACACCCGCACCGACGAGCGCGTGGTGCTGAAGGAAGCGCGGCCGTACGCGGGGCTCACGGAGGACGGTGCGGACGCGGTCAGCAGGCTGCACCGCGAGCGGGAAACGCTGGAACGGCTGGCCGGCCTCGACTGCGTACCGGCGCTTCGGGACCACTTCGTCCTGGGTGAGCACCACTTCCTGGTCGAGGAGTTCATCGAGGGGCAGCCGCTCACGGACCTCTTCCGTGAGCGGTACCCCCTGACGTCCTCGGAACCGGACGACCCGGAACCGGACGACACCGCTGCCGTCGCCTACACCTCCTGGGCCGTCGACCTGGCGGGCCGGGTGGAGCGGGCGGTCACCGCGGTGCACGACCGGGGCCTGGTCATCGGTGACGTCCACCCGTCCAACATCCTGGTCCGCCCCGATGGCCGGGTGGTGCTGATCGACTTCGAGGTCGCGGCGGACCCGGCGGAGGGACGGCCACAGACCCTCGCCGCTCCCGGGTTCCAGGCCCCGGACGAACTGACCGGGTTCGACATCGACCGCTACGCCCTGTCCTGCCTGCGCCTGCACATGTTCATGCCGCTGACCCAGCTGATCGACCTGGACCAGGCCAAGGCGGCGCAGCTCGCCAGAGAGGCCCGCCAGTCGTTCCCGGTACCCCGCGCGTTCCTGGACGAGGCGGTATGGTTCATCACCGGAAGCGACAGCCGTACGCCTGCCGACGGCACCGAGCCGCGGCTGGACGCCGACCACGACGGCTGGCTGCGCGCCCGGGACTCCCTGGCCGCCGCCATCCTGGCCGCCGCCACACCGGACCGCGACGACCGGCTCTTCCCGGGCGACATCGAGCAGTTCGGGGCGCCGGGTGGCGGCCTGGGCGTCGCGTACGGAGCGGCCGGGGTGCTGTACGCGCTGGACGTGACCGGCGCCGGGCGCCACCCGGGGCACGAGGAGTGGCTCGTGCGGCGGGCCCTCAGCCCTGAGCCGGGCGCCCGCATCGGCTTCTACGACGGCCTGCACGGCGTCGCCCATGTGCTCGACCGCCTCGGCCACCGCGACGAGGCCCTGAAGGTCCTCGACATGAGCGCCGACGACGACCAGTGGGAGGCACTGGGGCTCGACCTGCACGGAGGGCTCGCGGGCATCGGCCTGAACCTCCAGCACTTCGCGGCGGTCACCGGCGAACCCGTGATCCACGACGCCGCCATGAGCGTCGCGCAGCTCGTCGCCGACCGGCTGGGCCCCGCCGACGGCATACCGGAGACCAGCGGCGGCCAAAACCCGCACGCCGGACTGATGCGCGGCTCCTCGGGGCCCGCCCTGCTGTTCCTCCGGCTGTACGAGCACACCGGCGACCCGGCGTTCCTCGACGTGGCCGCCACGGCCCTGCGCCGGGACCTGCGCCGCTGCGTCGTCCGCAGAAGCGGAGGGATGCAGGTCAATGAGGGCTGGCGTACCGTGCCGTACCTCGCCGAGGGGAGCGTGGGGATCGGCCTCGTCCTCGACGACTACCTGGCCCACCGCCAGGACGAGCAGTTCACGGCGGCAGCGGCCGAGATCCGCAGGGCGGCCTCGGCACAGTTCTCCAGCCAGCCGGGAATCTTCAGCGGCACGGCCGGGATGATCCTCCACCTCAGCCGCGCGTATCCCGTCGGCACGGCCGCCGAGCGGGACCCCGTGGTCGCCGGCCATGTGCGCCGCCTTTCCCGGCAGGCCCTCACCTACCAGGGCCACCTGGCCTTCCCCGGTGAGGCACTCATGCGGCTCTCCATGGACCTGGCCACCGGCAGCGCCGGCGTGCTGCTCGCCCTCGGCGCCGCCCTCCACCACGCCCCCGTGCAACTCCCGTTCCTGCGCTCCCCGTCGGCCGACGGGGAGCGGCACACAGCCGAACCATCGGATCTCGCGAGGAAGGGAGGTGACATGACATGACACTCCTCGATCTGCAAGGTCTGGAAACGCCGGGCCCGGAGACCGCCACGCACGGCGGCTCAAACACGTCGTCGACCAAGAGCTGCCGCGGAGGTGGCATCGGCGTCGGCGTGAGGGTCAGGCTCGGTCTCAAGATCAGGCTCGGGCACTGACGAAAAGGGCGGGGACGCCTCCGCGCGTCCCCGCCGTACCCATCCTGTCCCGCGACGGACCGCATGACCGACACCGCACACGCCCGGGAGGAGCCCATGGACCGACACTCCGCGAACCGTCTGCTGCTCGCGGCAGCTCTGCGGGGCGGCCCCTGGGTGGGCGTCATGCTGGTCACGTCGCTGCTCATCACTGGTGCCGGCGTCGTACTGCCGGCCGTCATGGGCCGCACCCTCGACGCCGTCCTCGGCGGACAGGACTCGGCACCGTGGCTGGCCCTGACCGGCGCGCTGATCTTCGTCCTGGTGGTCGCCGACGCGCTGGACGACTACGTGGGCGAGATGACCGAGGCCCGCTCCACCGCGTGGCTGCGCCACACGCTGCTGGGGCACATCCTCGCGCTCGGCACCCGCGCCACCCGCCGCTTCGACCCGGGTGACCTGGTGAGCCGGCTCGTGGGCAACGCCTCCCAGACCGGGCAGGTCGCATCGGGCATGGTGTGGGCCTTCATGAACCTCGTGCCCCCGATCGGCGCCATCGTCGCCCTGGCGCTGATCGACCCGTGGCTCTGCCTCACCTTCCTCGTCGGCCTGCCCGTCCTGGCACCTCTGGTCCGCGCCTTCATCCGCGACATCTCCGACCTCAACGACCGCTACTTCGACACACAGGGCAGGATCGCGGCACGGCTCACCGACGCCCTGACCGGAAGCCGCACGATCGCCGCGGCGAAGACCGTGGACCGCGAGGCGCGCCGCGTGCTCGCCCCGCTGCCGGAGCTGCACCGGCACGGCATGGGGATGTGGCGTTCCCTCGCCCGGATGTCGGCCCGGGAGGATCTCGTCGTCCCCCTGGTCATGGTCGCCGTGATCGCCGTGGCCGGCCTGGAACTCACCCGCGGGCGCATCACGCCCGGAGAGGTGCTCGCGGCCAGTCAGTACGTGGTCATGGCCACCGGCATCGGCTCGGTGGTGGGGACGCTCAACCAGCTCGTCCAAGCGCGCGCGACGGCCGGGCGGCTCGCCGAGGTGCTCGCCGAACCGCCCGTGGAGTACGGCTCCGATCACCTGCCCGAGGGCCGGGGACGGCTGGAGTTCCGGGGCGTCACGGTACGCGCGGGGGACGACACCGTCCTGGAGGACCTCGACCTGACCGTGCCGGGAGGCGCCCTGGTCGCCGTCGTGGGGCGCTCCGGGTCCGGCAAGTCGCTGCTGGCCGCGCTGGCCGGGCGGCTCGTCGACCCCGACGAGGGCGAGGTGCTGCTGGACGGCGTGCCGCTGCGCCGCGTGGACCGGGGTGAACTGCGGCGAGCGGTGGGTTACGGCTTCGAACGCCCCGTACTGCTGGGTGAGACCTTCGCCGACGCGATCGGGTTCGGGCCTCGTACCCCGACCACGGAGGAGCTGGTGGCGCACGCCGAGGCGGCCCGGGCGGACGCGTTCATCCGGCACATGCCCAACGGCTACGACACCCGGCTCGCCGACGCCCCGATCTCCGGCGGGGAGGCACAACGTGTGGGGCTCGCCCGGGCGTTCACGCAGGCGGGGCGTGTGCTCGTGCTCGACGACGTCGCCGCCAGCCTCGACACCGTGACCGAGCACCACATCAGCCAGGTGCTCACGGGCGCCCTCGCCGACCGCACCCGGCTCATCGTCACGCACCGGGCCTCCACCGCCGCCCGGGCCGAACTCGTCGTCTGGCTCGCCGACGGCGGGGTCCGCGCGCGTGGGCGGCACCATGACCTGTGGGCGGACCCCGGCTACCGCGCCGCGTTCCGGGCGGACGCCCTTCCCGAACGGGAGCCGCTGACCGCGGACGTGGGAGGTACGCGGTGAACGGGCGGGCCGGCGAGATCCTGCGCTCCTCGCTCCGCCGGCGGCGCCGTGAGTACGTGCGGCTGACCGGCTGGTCGCTGGTGCAGGCAGTGCCGGCCTTCCTGTCCGGCCTCGCCGTCGCCCGCGCCGTCGACCAGGGGTTCCTGGCCGATCGGCCCGGCGTCGGCTTCGCCTGGCTGGGCGTGCTGGCGGGCGCCTTCGTCGTCGGGGCATGGGCGACCCGGCACGCCGTCCTGGGCCTCGCCGCACTGATCGAGCCGTTCCGGGACGAGCTGGTCACCCTCGTGACCACCGGCACGCTGCACCGCTCGACCCGGCCGGGCGGGACCGCCGACACCGCCGGTGTGGCACGCCTGACCGAGCACGTGGAGATCGCCCGGGAGGCGTACGGGGCGGTCGTCATGTTCGTCCAGGGCTTCGCCGTCACGGCGGTGACCGTGCTGCTGGGCCTGGCGACCCTGGACCCCGCCTTCCTCGTCCTGGTCCTGCCACCGCTCCTCCTCGGGCTCGGGCTGTTCCTGGCGGCGCTCCGGGCGCTGGCCGCGAGGCAGCGGGCCGTCATCCTGGCCAACGAGCGCATCTCGGAGACCGCGAGCGCGGTGACCGGCGGGCTGCGGGACGTGATCGCGTGCGGTGCCGAAGAGCGCGTCCGCGCACGGACCGGCGCCTCGGTCGACGCCACCGCACGGGCCACCCGGAGCCTGGCACGGCTCACCGCGCTGCGGACCATCGCCCTGGGGATCGGCGGCTGGGTGCCGCTCGTCCTCATCCTGGCCGGGGTGCCCTGGCTCGTACGCAATGGCGTGACGGCGGGAGCGGTCCTGGGAGCGCTCACCTACGTGTCGCAGAGCCTGACCCCGGCGATGCAGGACTTCGTCGAGGAACTCGGGAGCAGCGGGCTGTGGCTGCTGGTCACCATCGGCCGGATCGCGGAGGTCGCCACCGGCGCGGTGGCACCCCCCGGCGCGCCCGCCCCGGCCCTGCCGCCGTCCGGCCCAGGGCCGGAGCCCGAGGCCGGGGCCGTCGCGGAGCCCGACCGGAGCCCGCCCATACCGCCACCGGGGGCTCCCCCGACGTACCAGCCCCACCCGTCGCCCCCGGCGCGCCCGCGCGACTCCCGCGTCGAGCTCCACGGGGTCACCTTCGGGTACGCCCGGTCCGCCGAGCCGGTGGTCCAGGATCTCGACCTCGAACTGCGCCCCGGCGAACACCTCGCCGTGGTCGGCCCGAGCGGTGCCGGCAAGTCCACCCTCGCCGCGCTGACCGCGGGGGTCCTCGCCCCGCAGGCCGGGCAGGTCCGCCTCGGCGGCGTACCGGTCCTGGCCCTGGACGGCGAGGACCTGGCCCGGCACCGGGTGCTGATCCCGCAGGAGGCGTACGTCTTCGCCGGCACCCTCCGGGAGAACCTCACCTACCTGGCCCCCGGCGCCGCCCCGGCGGAGGTGGAGTCGGCCGTCCGCGCCGTCGGGACCGCACCGCTCGTCGAGCGGCTGGGCGGCTACGACGCGCCGCTGGACCCGCAGGGGCTGTCGGCCGGCGAGCGCCAGCTCATCGCCCTGGCCCGGGCCCTTCTCCCGGCTCCACGACTGGCCTTGCTGGACGAGGCGACCTGCCACCTCGACCCGGTCGCCGAGGCGGTCGCCGAAGAGGCCTTCGCCCGCGGCCCCGGCACCCTGATGGTCGTCGCCCACCGCATCAGCTCCGCGCTGCGGGCCGACCGGGTCCTGGTCATGGACGGTACGCGGGTCAGCCTCGGCACCCACGACGAGCTGATGGCGGGCTCCGCGCTCTACCGCGACCTCGTCGGCCACTGGGACGGGAAGGACCCGTCCACGGTCACACCCAGCCCGACTCCCGCGCGATCCGGATCGCGTCGATCCGGTTCCGCGCCCCGGCTTTCCTGGTGATCGCCGACAGGTGGTTGCGGACCGTGGCCACGGACAGCGACAGCCGCTCGGCGATCTCCCCCGTGGGAGTGCCGTCCGCGGCCATCCGCAGCACCTCCACCTCCCGCGGAGTCAGCGGATTGTCCCCCGCGTCCAGCGCGACCAGCGCGAACTCCGGGTCGATGAACCGCTGCCCCCGCACCAGCTTGCGTACGCCGTGGACCAGGCGGTCCGCCGGGGCGTTCGTACTGATGACGCCGGCGGCGTGCAGGTCGAGCATCCGGCGTAGACGTTCGGGTGTCGGCGAGGCCATCATCAGCAGCATCCGGCAGTCCGGCAGCCGCGCCGTCAGCTCACCCTTCGCGGCGAACTCCTCGCCCTCTTTGCAGTCGACGTCGATCACGGCCACGTCCGGCCGGCACAGCATCGCCCTCGCGACGAGTTCCCCGTCCCCCTCCGCCTCGGCGACGACATCGATGTCCTCCTCGCGGGAGAGGAGAGCCGCGAGCGCCCCCCGCACGAGGCGGGTCTTCCCGACGAGAAGAACACGGATCAATGTCGCTCCCTGCGGCCGGTTGCCAGACCTGGCCCCGAACATGATTATCCCCGCCCCGCCCGGGATTTTCAGTTCGGCGGTGGGGCCGGCCGACTGGTACGGGCCGTGAATCCGTGTCCAGCCAGCGCCTGGCCCCGGCAGTGCGAAACTACTGCCGGGGCCAGGCGGGCCAGGTCGGCGAGCGATCAGAGGTACGGGGTCAGACCTGTGGGTCCCGGGAGGTCACCACGCGGGTGCGCCGCACTTGCCGCCCTGGAGGCAGGCCCTGAAGTTCAGGCCCTTGAGGCCCCTGTAGTCACCGCTGAAGGTGCCGCCCTTCGCGGCGGTGCGTATGGTCGTCCAGCCCTTCCCCTGCCACTTGGCCTGGAGCAGCACGTACTTCTTGTCCTTGGGGGCGTGGTCGTAGAACGTCCCCCAGAAGCTGCCGTAGTAGCTCTTGCCGTTCGCGCTGCTGTGCCAGGTCCACTTGACGCGAACGGAACCGGCTCCGTTGCTGGTCCTCAGCGTCCGGTCGGCCGACCCGGAACCCGCCGCCCGGACGTCGCCGCTGTCGGCCGGCGCGGCCGCGGCCGGCTGGACGACGGAGTGGGCCGCCGGCGTGGTCAGGGCCACGGCCGAGGGCGCTGTGGCACCGCTCGTAGCCGTGACGGCCCCGGCGGTGAGTGCGAGCGCCGCGAGCTTCGTACGCGTGTTCATGGCTGCGTTCCTCTCCGGCCACGGTCCGGCGTGCCCCCGTCGGGTCCTGCTTCCCGGGCCGTGGTCCTGGTGTGGTGCAACGATGCCCAGCCCGGTCCACGGGGGGCCACAGCCGGCCGCCGGTGTGGGAGCACACGGGACGTCCCACGCCCTGACCTGCTGGGACGGAGTGCGGGATGGGACGTGGGGAGACGGGGAGGGGCCGCCCTCCATGCCCTCAGCCGGTAAAGCACTCCTCCCGGCCGCTCGACGCTGCCTTGAGGCACACGCGGACTCCCGTCGTGCCCGTGCCGGTGTCGGAGGACATCGGGGTCGACAGATACCTCCCGGCTTCGGGGCTTGCTTCGGCCGTCACGTACTGGAACCGCCCGTCGGCCAGGAGCAGTTCGACCCGGTCACCCGCTTCGAGGCCGGTGGCCCGTACCCACAGGGCGCGACAGACTTCGGCGTGCCGCAGTTCCAGGCGGCGGCCGCCGGAAGCGGTGCGCCTGGCGAGGGTCTGGACCATCCCGCTGCCGCCGCATCCCATGTCCACGGGGTTCAGGCCTTCGCAAGCCTCCGCGGTACACCCGGGGTTACGTACCGGGGGCTCCGCGGTGGCCCTCGGTGGGTCCTGCCGCGTCCCGGCCATCGATACCCCGAGCACGGCCAGGAACAGCGCCACGGCAGCGCCGGCGAACACTGCCCACCGTCCCCGACGCGCGGCGGGCTTCCCGCCCGGAGCGGTGACCGACTGCGCCGATGGGACAGCGCTGCCCGGGTGCTGCCCCCGGCCGCTCCACGTGGCGTCGGCGAGTTCCCACAACGCGAGCAGCGGTTCGGCGGGTTCCCGCGTGATCCGGCAGAGCGCCTCGACTGCCCCACGCGGTACGGGTTTCTTCCCGTTGAGGTACCGCTCCCAGGACGACTTGCTGTACGGAGTACGGGCGGCCAGCGCCGCCATGCTCAAACCGCTCCGCTCCCGCGCCCGGCGCAGCTCGGTCACCAGTTCCTCGCACGCGGCACTGGTGATCATCGACGCAGCTCCCCCCAGGTGTCCGGGCCGATGATTCCGTCCACGACCAGGCCGTGCTTGGCTTGGAACGCCTTTGTGGCCGCTTGGGTCCGCTCGTCGTAGAGCCCGTCGAAGGCCTTGGGGTCGAAGCCGTGTTCGCGGAGCAGGCACTGTGCTTCCACCACATCGAAACCGGTGCTGTTGATGTCGAGCAGCATCGCGCGGGTGTCGCTGTGGCCGGCTCGCAGTTCCCCGTTCCCGCGCTGGATGTCGCAGCGGTACGTCTGACCGCGCAGATAGCCGGTGGTGGCGGCCCGGGTGCCGGCTGTCGTCACCGGAGCGTCGTCGTCCCAGGCGCCTGCTGTCATCAGCCCGGCGCCGAAGGACACCGCCACAGCGGCGATTGCCGCCGCCAGCGTACGTCGCATGGGCAAGGTACGCGCCGGACGGGGCTCGCGCAGTGCCGGAGAGGTGGACGGCCCGGACGGTGCCGGCTCACCCGGCCCGCCGCCTTTCCGTGTGCGTGCGGCGACTTGGTGCAGCACCACGAGGCGGGTCGGGTCCGTGCCGCATACCTGGGCCAGCTCTTCGACCGCCTCACGGGGCACGGGCTGCTTTCCGTTCAGGTACCGCTCCCACGAAGAGCGGCTGTAGCCGGTCCTGTTGGCGAGCGCGGCAAGACTCAGACCGCTGCGGTCCTTCAGACGTCGTAACTGGACGAGCAACTGACGTTCGCTGTCGTCGAGCGCCGCGGGCAGTTCCTTCCATCGGGACATGAGCAACTCCCCCTGTTGGTCAGTTCCATGCGTTCAACGACTTCCACACGCGCGGCTGCGCGACCGGTTGCACCGATGCGCGATCCGGACACGTCCCAGCGGGCCTTCGACCGCGCGGCACCCCCTGCGGGGTGTGACATGGATCACCTGGTTGCCGCATCACTCCTGGTAGACCGACTTTATGTGATGAACCGATGACTGTCTGTATGAAAATCTTGGGCCGACGTGTAACTCCAGAGGGGTGCCGGATCGGTGTGAAGGCAGAACAAGCCGTTGTTCCGCCCGTACGGCAACGTCGCCGCCGGGCTCCGATCCTGGATCAAGAAGGAGGCTTCGTGGGGCCCACTCGGACCCGGTACACGCACGGCTCGGCCTGCGTCTATCGGATGACCACCGCGTGCTCCGGAGCCGTCGAACGGCCTGCCGCCCGCACCGCCTCGCAGGTCCGCTCCACCCTCGGTCACCAGGCCGACCTTCGGCCCGACCGGCCGATCCACCAGCACCGCCCGACCGTACTCCCGGCCTCCGGCAGCAGCCCGGTACCACGGAGGGGCCGATGAACGATCCGTTCGGCAAAGAACGCGACCTCGTCGGCCCCGACCCCGGCCAGCCGGGCCTCGACCCCCGCGGCGAGGAATTCTTCCGGGAGAACCTGGACACGTTCATGCGCATAGCCGCCTACCGCCTGCGCAACCTGCACGACGCCGAAGACGCCTTGATGGAAGCCATGGTCACGATGCACCGGCGGATCGAGCGGATCCTCGCGGCCTCGAAACCCATCGCACTCGCCACGAAGATCCTCAACGACGCGATCACCGACTACTACCGCAGCAGCGTGCGGATCACGAAGAACGAGCACCTCGTCGCAGAGATGCCCGCGGCCTCCGCCCTGACCGAACTGGGCCGCTATGACCGGCTCGACAGGGCCATGGAGGAACTGGAAGTCATCGCGCCGCAGCAGGCTCGGTGCGTTCAGATGTACGACCTCATCGGGCTGTCCTACGCCCAGACCGCCGAGATCCTCGGCATCACCCAGAGCGCTGCGAAGACCGCCGCGTGCCGGGGCCGTCAGCAGCTGACTCAGCCCATGCTCACGGAACTTCCCAAGGAGAAAGGGGACTCCTAATGCCGGAAGACCTTCTGAACCAACAGGCCGGGACCGTCCACGAAGAGACCGCTCGCAACGCCGGGAAACCCGGGCACACCCCGGACCAGCCGACCGAGAGGGACCAGCCGCGGGACGGAGCGGGAACGGAGGGCGCGATGAAGCTGATGACCCGCCAGGCCGAAGCGATCCGCGCGCAAGTCCTGCAGCACAGCACCGAGGACTTCATGCAGCGCCTGGCAGCACGGATCACCTCCGAAGCCCGGCGGCCGGCACGCATTCAGTACGCGCCCGCGGGCCCGGCCGTCGGCGCGCACGACCCTCACCCGGGCGAGACCACGGAGATCACCCAGCTGCCCGCACCGGCCGCCGGTCCTCTCCCGCGCACGCTGCGGCCGGACGGGCGGCCGCAGCCGCGGCGGCCACGGGTACGGCGCCGCCGCCCGACACCGATCAATACCTCCGATCCCGCCAAGAGCCAGTACCTCGCCTTCGGCTACGTCACCGAGCTGTGCAGCACAGTGCTGCGCTCAGCCGAGATCGACACCCTCGCCGCATTCGCGGCGGACTACGACGAAGCCGGAGCCCGCACCTTCGGGTGCCTGCTCTACAGCCTCGACAAGCGCGAGTCCGCGATGTACTGGTGGCGCTTCGCCGCCGGCGCCGGAGACCCCCTCGCCGCGCACCTGCTCGCCGCCCACCACGCGGCCACCGGCCCGAGCACGGACTCCCGAGCCTGGTGCGCCTTCTCCCGGATGCTCGGTTTCCGCGCTGACCGGCACGTACCCAAGCCGGTCCGCCACCGCACGGAACTCGCCGAGAACTTCGCCCGCGAGATTCCGATGCGCGACGAAACGCGGCTCTTCATGCGTTACGCGCACCTGCCACAGGGCCTCGCGGCCCGGTAACCCCATCTCTATCCACAGCGCCGCGCCCGGCCGGCACGCATACCGACCGGCGCGGAGGAGACATGCCCTCATGCACAACATCATCGAGAACGTCATCGCCGGCGTCATCGTCGTCGCCATCACCTGGCTGTCCGCCCGGGTCTGGACCCGCTGGCACCGCAAGGAGCACAGCGACTAGGACACCCGCTGCCCGGCACGGCCAAAGTCCAGGGGGACTGCAGGGCCCCAGGTACGGGCGGGCAACGCGGCCACATGCATGGTGGCCCCGACCAAGGAAAACCCTGGTCGGGGCCACCATGGCAGACGAGTCGGGCTGTACGCCGGGTTCTGTGCCCCGGGACCTCGCGGTCGTCGGGGCGACGGCCATCCATCTAGGACCGGCGTTGCCGCCGGCCTCGTGCGGTCTACCCGCGGACTCGGGCGAGCAGCCCTCAAACGTCCGCGCAGGGACACCGAGGTGTCCCCTCTTGACCTTGCTCCGGGTGGGGTTTACCTAGCTGCCCAGGTCACCCTGGGCACTGGTGGTCTCTTACACCACCGTTTCACCCTTACCGAGGACCGAGGTCCCCGGCGGTCTGTTTTCTGTGGCACTGTCCCGCGGGTCACCCCGGGTGGCCGTTAGCCACCACCCTGCCCTGTGGAGCCCGGACGTTCCTCGGGAAGATCCCCGGAGGGTCTCCACGCGGCCGTCCGCCCGGCTCGTCTGCCGTGCAGACCATGGTACCCGCAGCACTTCAGAGGAAGTCGGCGGTCTCCAGGTCGAAGCCGAAGGGCTCGGGGAGAGGCAGCGGCTTACCGAAGGGCATCGTGACGACCTGGCGGTAGTCCTCGCCCTCCGGGTCGCTGAAGAGCGTCACCGAGGACCCCTCACGGTCGACCAGCAGGTACAGCGGGATGCCGCCACGGGCGTAGCAGCGCCGCTTGGTCTCCCGGTCCCGCTGCGGCCGGGTGGAGGTCACCTCGACGACGAGCGCCACGCCGTCGCACGGCATCCAGGACTCCGCGCCCCGGAAGAGTCGCAGCTCGGCGGGGGCGAAGGTGCCGTCCGGGATCACGTGGCTCCTGGGGCAGCTTCCTCCGCTCGGCAGCTTCAGGCCCTTGTTGCCGGAGAACTGCATGCGGGTGCGGGAACGCCTGATCACCTGCTCCACGATCAGGCTGTTGTAGTCCTCGTGGTCCCCGTCCGGCGGCGGCGTCACGACAATCTCCCCCTCGATCAGCTCGGCTCGGAAGCCCTCCGGCGTCTCCAGCGCCAGGAAGCCCTCCAGCAGGTCATCCGCCTGCGTGAGCGGTGCATGTGCCATGGCAGTCATGTCACGCCCCTTCCTCGGTCGCTCGTCAGACTGGGACATCGCCGGGCCGCCTGTCCGTGAGATGGGAGTCGTTCCTTCGATCGTGGCACATGATCGAGGAAGGCCGCAGGATTGCTGTTGACCTTGCCGCGGCGTCAACGTTTCTACTGGGCCTCATGCGGATCGGAGAGATCGCCGGCCTCGTCGGCATCACATCGCGGGCGGTACGCCACTACCACCACCTCGGGCTGCTGCCCGAGCCCCGGCGGCTGGCCAACGGCTACCGGGACTACACGCTGCGGGACGCCGTGCTGCTGGCCCGGATCAGGCGGCTGACCGAACTCGGGCTCGGGCTGGACGAGGTGCGGAACGTGCTGGCCGGCGACGCGGGGCGGGAACTCGTCGACGTACTGGAGGAGCTGGACGCCGATCTGGCGCGGCAGCAGGCGGAGATCGGGGCGCGCCGGGAGCGGCTGGGGGTGCTGTTGGAGCAGGCCCGGGCGGGGCGTCTGCCCGCCGAGGGGCCGGTGTCGCCGGTACTGGCGGAGCTGTTCGGGGACATGGCCCGGGCGTCGGCCGCGCTGCCGGGGCCCGAACCGGCGATGGCCGTGCGGGACCGGGAGATGCTCGCCCTGCTGGAGACGGTGGTGCCGGAGGAGGAGGGGGCGCGGCTGCTGGGCGCCATGCGGACGATGGCCGGGGCGCCGGGTGCGATGGAGCGGGCGTACGAGGTGTACGCACGGCTCGACGCGCTCGCGGACGCGGCGGCCGACGACGTACGGGTGGAGGAGACCGCGCGGGCGCTGGCGGCGCTGCTGCCGGACGAGGTGGTGCCGGAGGACATGGGGGACCTGGAGGGCGGGACGTTCACCGAGGTGTTCTTCGCGGACTTCTCGGCCGCGCAGGCGGAGGCCGTCCGGCGGGCGCTGCGGATCGCCGCGGAGCGTGCGCGGTGAGGCGGGTGGTGCGGGGCGTGGCGTACGCCCTGCTGCCGGCCGAGGTGGTGCTCGCCGTGTGCCTGGTGGCGGGGGTGCGGATACCGGGCGCCGTGGTGGTGGCGGCGGAGGTGGCGGTCCTCGCGCTGGTGGGCGCGGAGGTCGTGGTGTTCGTACGGCTGCGGCGGCGGGGGCTGACCCGGCGCCAGGCGGTGTACGAGCTGGTGCCGGAGCCGGTGGTGCGGCTGGTGGGGCATGAGCTGCGGCTGATGGTGAGCCTGGTGCGGTGGGTGGCGCGGCGGCCGCAGGGGGTCGGCGGGGCGGGGGTCGAGGCGTTCGGGCACGCACGGGACCAGGCCGCGTACATGTACGGGTTCCTGTTCGTGTGCGTGGTGGAGACGGCCGGCATGTCCTACCTGCTGGCCTCGTGGCCGGTCGTCCACGCCGTGGTCCTGGTGCTGGACGTCTACACGGTGCTGTTCGTGCTGGGGTTGCACGCGGCGTCCGTGACCCGGCCGCACGTGGTGGACGGGGACGCGGTGCGGGTGCGGCAGGGGGCGCACGTGGACGTGGTGATACCGCTGGAGCGGATCAGCGCCGTACGGCACGAGCTGCTGTTCTCTCACGAGAAGGAGGAGGGGGTGCTCAATCTGGCGGTCGCCTCGCAGACGTCCGTCACCATCGAGCTGAGCGAGGCGGTCACGGCCGTACGGCTGCTGGGCAAGAGGTATCCCGTACTCCTGGTGCGGTGCCATGCCGATGACGCGCGGGGTTTCGTGGACGCGGTCAGGCGGGCGCTCACGCAGGAGCGAACAGGGCCTTCGCCCGTCCCGGGTCCGCCTGCGTGAGCCGTACGCGCAGCCGCTCCCCCAGCGGGAGCGGGCGCGGGCCGCCCTCGACGCGCGCCACCACCGCCGGGTCCTCCAGGTGGACGGTGCCGATGGACGGGTCGCGGTCGTGCAGGTCGACGACGTACGCGTCGAAGACCTCGCCCACCCGGTCCTTGAGCAGGGCGGCCTCCACGATGTCGACGCACTCGCGCTCGACGGTGCCCGCCCGGCGTGAGCCCTCCGCCATCCGCTGCGGCAGGCCGGGCAGGGCGGCCCGTACCCACTCCGGGGGCCCCTCACCCGCGACGGCGGCCACGCACAGCTCACCGGCGTACCGGTCGACGAGGCGCCGCAGCGGGGCGGTGCAGTGGGTGTACTCGTCGGCGACGGCGGCGTGGACGGCCGGCACGGGGGTCTTGCCGTCGGTGAAGACGGTGTAGCCGGCGCCGCGCAGGAGCGTGGTGCAGTCCTGGAGGAAGGCGGCGTGGCGGGTGTCGCGCGGGTCGAGGGAGCGGACGAGGGCGGCGTACGAGACGTGGTGCGGCCAGTCGATGCCCAGCGCCTTCGCGGAGCGCCGCAGCCGGGCGACGGCGCCGTCGGGGGCGGTGGGGAGCGTACGGAGGATGCCGGTGCCGGCGGCGGTCATCAGGTCGGCGGCGGCCGCGCCGGTGAGCAGGGAGATCTGGGCGTTCCAGGCGTCGGCGGGACGGGGGGCACGGTACTCCAGCTCGTACCCGTGGTCGCGCTCGACGATCTCCTGCTCGGGGACGTTGAGGGAGATCCCGCCGCGTTCCACTTCCAGCCGTTCCCGCAGGGTGCCGATCTCGCGGAGGAGGGCGAGCGGCTCCTCGGCGGTGCCCGCGTCGAGCTGCTGCTGGACGCCCGCGTAGTCGAGCCGGGCGCGGCTGCGGACGAGGGCGCGGTGGACGTCGGTGGCGACGCGGCGGCCCTCGGCGTCGAGGTCGATGCGCCACAGGAGCACGGGGGCGGTCTGGCCGGGGAGGAGGCTGGCGGCGCCCTCGGAGATGACGGGCGGGTGGAGGGGGATGCGGCCGTCGGGGAAGTAGAGGGTGAGGACGCGGCGGTGGGCCTCGGCGTCGACCGCGCCGCCGGGGGCGACGAAGGCGGCGACGTCGGCGATGGCGTAGTGGACGCGGTAGCCGCCGTCGGCGCGGCGCGTGAGGTGCATGGCCTGGTCGAGGTCGGTGGAGCCGGGCGGGTCGATGGTGAAGAAGGGGAGGTCGGTGGCGTCGCGGCCGGGCAGCCGGGGCGTTTTCGCGGCGGCCTCCGCCTCGGCGAGGACGGCGGGCGGGAAGGCGTCGGGGACGTCGAGCTCGGTACGCAGCGCGCGCAGGGCGGCCCGCAGGGGCGCCTCGGCCGCGCCGGTCACACGCATCTGGCGGCGGGGCATGGGTCGAGCGTAGGGCGCGGGGCACGGGGCGGCACTTCGTACGGTGCGGCGCTTCGTACGCTCCGGCGCTTTGTACGCTGGCGCGGGGCCGCATCCCCGTTTTCGTACGTACTGAAGGAGAACCACCGTGCTCGTGCTGTTGCCGCCCTCGGAAGGAAAGGCCGCATCGGGGAGCGGCGCACCGCTGGAGCCGGGTTCGCTGTCGCTGCCGGGGCTCGCCCCCGCGCGCGCCGCCGTGCTGGAGGAGCTGGTGGAGCTGTGCGCCGGCGACGAGGACAAGGCGCGGGAGGTCCTCGGGCTGAGCGAGGGGCTGCGCGGCGAGGTCGCGAAGAACGCCGGGCTGCGGACGGCGGGTGCGCGGCCGGCCGGGGAGATCTACACGGGCGTGCTGTACGACGCGCTGGGCCTGGCGACGCTGGACGCGGCGGCGCGGGAGCGGGCGGGGCGGTCACTGCTGGTGTTCTCGGGGCTGTGGGGCGCGGTGCGGGTGGACGACCGGATCCCGTCGTACCGCTGCTCGATGGGCGTGAAACTGCCGGGGCTGGGGGCGCTCGGGGCGTACTGGCGTACGCCGATGGCGGCCGTGCTGCCGGAGGTGGCCGGGGACGGGCTGGTCCTGGACCTGCGGTCGGCGGCGTACGCGACGGCGTGGAAGCCGAAGGGCGAGGTCGGGGCACGGACGGCGACGGTGCGGGTGCTGCACGCGCCGACGCGGAAGGTGGTCAGCCACTTCAACAAGGCGACGAAGGGGCGGATCGTACGGAGCCTGCTGGAGGCGGGCGCGGTGCCCGGTTCGCCGGGTGAGCTGGTGGAGGCGCTGGGGGACCTGGGGTACGTGGTGGAGACGCCGGGGGCGGGGAAGCTGGACGTGCTGGTGGACGAGATCCACTGATACGTTGCGGAGGCTGCAACGGTCGTTGCGGGAGGTGATGCCGCTCGGCAGGATGGCCGCATGACTTCCGCCCCGTCCGTGCTCGACCATGCCCCCGTCGTGCCCGTCGTCGTCATCGAGGACGCCACCGACGCCGTACCGCTGGCGCGGGCGCTGGTGGCGGGCGGTCTGCCGGCGATCGAGGTCACGCTGCGGACACCCGCCGCGCTCGACGCAATCCGGTCGATCGCGGCCGAGGTCCCGGACGCCGTGGTCGGCGCGGGCACGGTCCTCTCGGCGCGGGCCGTGGCGGACGCGGTGGGCGCGGGGGCGCGGTTCCTGGTGAGCCCGGGGTGGACGGACGGGCTGCTGGACGCGCTGGAGGGGTCGGGCGTGCCGTTCCTGCCCGGCGTCTCGACCGCCTCGGAGGTCGTGGCGCTGCTGGAGCGCGGGGTGCGCGAGATGAAGTTCTTCCCGGCGGAGGCGGCGGGCGGCACGGCCTACCTGAAGTCACTGGCCGGCCCGCTGCCACAGGCCCGGTTCTGCCCGACGGGCGGCATCTCACTCGCATCGGCGCCCGCGTACCTGCGGCTGCCGAACGTGGGCTGCGTGGGCGGCACGTGGATGCTGCCGGGCGACGCACTCGCGGGCCGGGACTGGTCGCGGGTGGAATCGCTGGCGCGGGAGGCGTCGGCGTTGCGGAGCTGATACGCCGGGGCCGCGAGCCGGCGCTGTCGGCCGGTTGATGGGGCGCGCCGACCGCGGGTCGGCCCGGCGAGTTGTGGGGCGCGCCGGGAGCCCGCCCGGTAGCCGGGTGCGGGGCGCCGCGATCGGGCGTTGTCGGCCAGTTGTGGGTGTTCGAGCCCTGGCGGCCGGCTGGGGCCGAGTCACGAGCCGCGCCGTCGGCACGTTGCGGGGCCCGCTGCTTCCGGCCCGACCGGCCGGGGACACCGCCGGGCGGTTGTGGGGCGTATCCCGAGCGGCGCCGCCGGGCCGGGTGGGGCCGCGGAGTCGGGCCGGTCGACTGGTTGTTGTCCGGCGTACGGACCGGCGGCGAAGGCGAGGGTGCCTACGGGGTGAGCGCCGCCACCAGCCACGCGAACAGGCCGATGCCCGCGACGCCGGCCGCGATGAACGCGGCGGCGAAGGCGATGGCCGGGAGCGCGAGCGCGAGCAGCGCACAGGAGCGGCCCCGGGCCGCCTCCGCCTCCGTCTCCGCCTCGTAGTCGTCGCCCCAGGGGCCCACGTCAGGCGAACCCGACGTCGACGTGGTCGGCGACCGGGCGGTAGCCCAGGCGCTGGTAGAGCGCGGTGCTGGTGGGGTTGGCGACGTCGGCGAACAGCAGGACCTGCCGGGCGCCGGCGTCCTGGGCCGCGCGACTGGCGGCTGCGGTGACGGCCCCCGCGTAACCGCGACCGCGCAGTTCGGGCGGCGTGTAGACGGGCGCGACGCGGGACTGCCCGGCGACGAGCGGTGAGTGGGCCGCCATCGAGACGGGCCGGCCGCCGGTCTCCCAGACGTACAGCCCGCCGTACGCGACCCGCCGCTCGGCGTTCGCCGTGTGGTCGACGGTCGGACCCACGCCGATCTCGGCGGCGAAGGCGCTCATCCAGGCGGCGGCCAGCGGTACATCGGCAGCGGTGGCCCGCCGTGCGGTGCCCGGCGGCGCGGGCCGGGGCGGTGCGAGCTCGCCGAGCCGGAACAACCGGCTGCGGCGGGTGACCGCCCAGGACTCCCCAGGGGCCGTCCATGCCGCGGCAAACGCCCGCGCGGGCCCGTCGCCGCCCTTCACGCCCTCGACACGTGTTCCCCGCAGGGTTTCGGCGAGCTGCCGGGCAGCCACCTCCGGCATGGGCCCCAGCAGCGGATCCCTGGGCGGTGTCTGGACGAACACCGCCTCGACGGGCCCGCCGGCGTTACGACGCCAGAAACCGAACCGGGCGTCCTCGGTCCCGAGCGCCCGGGGGCCGTGGCGCCGTACCGTCTCCGCGACGGTGAGCGGCACGGTGTTGCCGGCCGGGTCGGCTTCGAGGTACGGCTCCGCCTCGCGCCGGAACTCCTCCACGTCATGGGTGACGTGCCAGCCGCCGGCGCTCACCGCAGGTGCGACGTGTCGTTCAGGAGGCGGACCGAGGCGTTGCCGTCCTTGTAGTACGCCACCGCCGAGAGCGACGCCGCGGCCAGCTCCATGCGGAACAGGGACTCCGGCGGAGCACCCAGGGCCAGGCGGATCAGCGTCTTGATGGGCGTGACGTGCGTGACCAGCAGGACGGTACGGCCCACGTGGCGGGCGGTCAGCTGGTCGCGGGTCGCCGCGACCCGGCGCGCGACGGCCGCGAAGGACTCGCCGCCCGTGGGGGCGGCCTTCGGGGAGGCCAGCCAGGCGTCCAGGTCGTCCGGGTACCGCTCCCGTACCTCCGCGAACGTCAGGCCCTCCCAGGCGCCGAAGTCCGTCTCGCGGAGCCCGTCCTCGATGCGGACGTCCAGGCCCAGGCGGGCCGCGATCGTCGCGGCGGTCTGACGGCACCGGGCGAGCGGCGACGACACGATCTCCTGGATGGTGCCGCGCGCCGCGAGGGCGGCCGCGACCGCGTCGGCCTGCCGGCGGCCCACCGGGGACAGGTCGGGGTCACTGCCCCCGCTGCCCGAGAAACGCTTCTCCGGCGTCAGCGCGGTCTCCCCGTGCCGCAGCAGCACGAACGTGGCCGGCGCCCCCAGGTCCGCCGCGGCCGCCCACCCGACGGGCGGGGTCGCGGTCGTCGCGGTCGTCGCGGTCGTCGCGGTACGGCTCGCGGCCGCGGCGACGCCCACCTCACTGAGCGCGTCCCCTCCGGCCGGTGCCACGCGGGTGGCCGCCGTGCTCGCGGGCGCCGCGCCCGCCGTACCGTCGGACGCCGCCGCGCCACCGCCCGCCCGCTCCGTCGTGCCCGTCAGCGCCGCGCGGGCCTTCGCCGCGCCCGCCGCCGCGTCGCCGACCACGCGGGCCGCACCCGTGTCGAGAGCACCGGCGCGGGCACCGGCGTCGAGCGCGGCCGTCGACGAGGACGGCTGCCACTGCTTGCCGCGCTTGCCCGCGTCCATCGCCTCGTTGGCGAGCCGGTCCGCGTGCTTGTTCCGCTCGCGCGGGATCCACTCGTACGTCACCTGCGACGGTGGGAAGATCCGGCCCGCCTCCGCCGCCAGCGGCTTCATGTCCGGGTGCTTGATCTTCCAGCGCCCGGACATCTGCTCCACGACCAGCTTGGAGTCCATCCGGACCCGGATCGTCGCGTCCGGCGCCAGCTCACGCGCCGCCTTCAGGCCCGCCACCAGGCCCTTGTACTCGGCGACGTTGTTCGTGGCGACGCCGATGTACTCGGCCGCCTCCGCCAGCGGCTCCCCCGACACCGGGTCCAGGACCACCGCCCCGTACCCCGCCGGGCCCGGGTTGCCCCGGGAGCCGCCGTCGGCCTCGACGATCAGTTCCCGCATGTCCGGCATTACAGGCCCGACTCCGCCGTACGCACCAGGATGCGGCGGCAGTTCTCGCACCGTACGACGGTGTCGGGCGCCGCCGCCCGCACGTCGTTCACCTCGGTGATGTTCAGCTCGATGTGGCAGCCCTCGCAGCGGCGCTGGAACAGGCGCGCCGCGCCCACCCCGCCCTGCTGCTGGCGGATCTTCTCGTACAGCTTCATCAGGTCGGCGGGAACGGAACCGGCCACGAGCTCGCGCTCCTTGGCGACGGACGCGGCCTCGCTGTCCAGCTCCTGCTGCTGCGCGTCGCGCCGGGCGACCGCGTCGTCGACCTTGGCCTGGACGGAGGAGACCCGCTCGGTCAGCTCGGCGACCCGCTCCTGGGCGGACTCGCGGCGCTCCATGACCTCCAGGACGATGTCCTCCAGGTCGCCCTGGCGCTTGGCCAGCGAGACGATCTCCTTCTGGAGGTTCTCCAGGTCCTTGGGGGACGTGATCGCCCCCGAGTCCAGCCGCTGCTGGTCGCGGACGGCACGCTGGCGCACCTGGTCGACGTCCTGCTCCGCCTTGGTCTGCTCGCGGGCGCAGTCGCTCTCCTCGGTCTGCGCGGCGACGAGCAGGTCGCGCAGCTGGGTGAGGTCCTTGTTCAGCGACTCGATCTCGGCGTGCTCGGGCAGGGACGTGCGCTTGTGGGCGAGCTGCGACAGGCGTACGTCGAGGGACTGGACGTCGAGGAGTCGGATCTGGTCGGCGGGCGCGGCGTTCAGTTGGGGGCTCCAGAAGAAGAGTGGTGGGACCACGGGTCGGTGACCGTCCTGGACACATGGACCCTGAGGTCCCAGCCGTGGCGGTCGGAAATCTCGTCGAGCTGGGCGGCGGCCAGCTCGCACCAGGGCCACTCGGTGGCCCAGTGGGCGGCGTCGACCAGCCCCAGCGGTGAGTGGTGGGTGGCCTCGGAGGCCGGGTGGTGGCGCAGGTCGGCGGTGAGGAACGCGTCCACGCCCGCCGCCCGTACGGCGTCGAAGAGCCCGTCGCCGGAGCCACCGCTGACCGCGACGGTACGGACGGTGGCGTCGGGGTCGCCCGCGACGCGGATGCCCTGCGCGGTGGCGGGCAGCCGCTCGGCGGCGCGGGCGGCGAACTCCCGCAGGGTCTCCGGGTGGTCCAGCTCGCAGATCCGGCCGAGGCCGTTCTCGGGCACGAGGGGCCCGGTGACGCGCAGGTCGAGGGCGCCGGCGAGGGCGTCGGAGACGCCGGGGTCGGCGGTGTCGGCGTTGGTGTGCGCGACGTGCAGCGCGATGTCGTTCTTGATCAGCGTGTGGACGACGCGGCCCTTGAAGTGGCCTGCCGCGACCGTCGTCGTACCGCGCAGATAGAGCGGGTGGTGGGCGACGATCAGCTCGGCGCCGAGCGCGATCGCCTCGTCGACGATCTCCTGTACGGGGTCGACGGCGAACAGCACGCGTGTGACGTCTCCGTCGGGGTCGCCGCAGACCGTGCCGACGGCGTCCCACTGTTCTGCCCGCTCGGGCGGCCAGAGGGCGTCGAGCTCGGCGATGACTTCAGACAGACGGGGCACGGAGGAAAGGCTACCTGGCCTGCCCTCCCGCCCCACACCTGTGGCCGCCCCCGTACTGCGGCGGCCCGCCACGGGAGCGGGCCCCGCCCCGGTGGCGGGCGCGGACGTGCGCGTACGGCCCTCCGGCCGCCGGGCCCGCCCCGGTCCGGCCGTCCCGCCGTCGGCCCGGCGCCGCACAGGTACGCGGCCGGGCTACGCCCGGTCAGGGCACCGCCCGGTGAAGGCACCGCCCGGTGAAGGCACCGCCTGAAGCGGCGACGGCACCCCCGTGCTCCGCCCGCGAGGGGCAGCGGCTGCACCCCCGGGCGTCGCACACCCGGCTGCCGGGCCCGGCCCGGTCGCCCACCCACGCAGCCCCGGCGCCCGCCCGGTGGGGCCGGTGGGCGGCGGGCGTGGCCCCTCCGGGCTCGTCTCCTCGAGGCCGGCGGCCTCGGGGACGACAGATGGGAGCCGTTACGGAGCCGCCAACCTCTGCGGGGACGACCCTGCACGGCCCCACCCCGGCCGTCGTTCGCCCGGCCGCAGTGGGGGGTCCGGACGAGGCAGGACGGGATGTCGTCGTCGCCCTCGCTCGACGCCCCGGCAGCACAACTGCACCTCCTTTCTCAGGCGAACCCGGACATCGCCACCCTTATAGGTGAAGCGCGAGGGCTCCCGTTGTTCGGCTGGAAGTGCGAAAACTAGCTTCGGTCGCCGGAGGTGACGACTCGATGACAGCCTGTGCCCTCGAGACCGCCGCGGAGGACGACGGCGCGGTGTCGCGTGCGAGTTTCACCATCGCGGCGAACGGCGCCTACGCGGCACGCCTGGCCGGTTCCGGCGAGGCGCTGTTCCCGGAGCGGTGGACGCTGGACGGGCCGGAGCCGTACGCGGTGCCGCTGCCGGCCGCCCAGCCCGAGGACCCGCACGCGCAGCTGCTTCCGCTGGTGGACGGGCGGGTGCTGATCGGGCGCCGGGTGGGCGGGCGGTACGTCTTCTCGCTGCTGTACCCGACCGGGCCGCGGACGGGCGAACTGCCGCTGGGCGCGGTGGAGTCGGCGTCGCTGCGGCTGCTGCCGCCGTCGCCGGACGGGGCGTGCGCCTACGCGCTGGCCGCCGGGGAGCACTCGACGGGTGTCTGGCGGGTGGCCGGCGGAGCCGGCGCCGGCCCCGAGCACGTCGCCGAGGTCAGGGGGCGCTGTACGGGTGGGGCGTGGCTGGACCGTACGGGCCGGATGCTCGCGCTGGACCGGCGGCCGCCCGGGGGCGGGCCGGTGAAGACGGTCGCGGTCGACCTGGAGCGGGGCGGCGAGATGACGCCGCTGCTGCAGATCACGGACGGCAGCGACGACCGGCTGCTGCTCGCGGACCCGGACAGCGGGCTGCTGCTGATCCGGTCCGACGCGCCGTCACCGGGCCACCACCGGCTGGGCTGGGGCGTTCTGGGGAGCTCGCTGCCGGTGCGTTTCCCGGAGTGCCTGCGCCCGGCCGACGCCGCGGTGACGCCGTTCGCGATACAGCCCGGTCAGACGCTGACGCCGGAGGCGTGCGCGGTGGCGTTGCGGATCGACGCGGCGGCGGGCAGCTGGGTGGGGCTGTGGCGCCCGGCGGGGCGGCGGCTGCACCACCTGGCCGCGCCCGAGGGGTGGCTGACCGGGGCCGGGCTGTGGACCAGGGAGGGGGTGCTGCGGCTGCCGTACGCGACCCGGTCGGTGCCGTGCGGCCTGGCCCGGGTCGACCCGGCCGTGGCGATGCGGGAGGAACCCGTACAGCATCCGGTCACCACACAATCGACACAAGCGGAATGCGCTGGTGGGGAACCGTCCGGGCGCGTGGTGACTCCTGGTGTGTGCAAGCCGGTGCCGTTGCAGCAGGCACCGCTCACCGGCCGCACAGCCCGTGGATAGACTCTCGGGCCGCAACATCGTCAGCGATCACTACGGGGTGACTTCCCACATGTCTGAAGCCAGCACCGACACGACCCACGGGCGACCGCAGGGGGACGCCGGCGGCTCCGGAAAGCACCGAGGGGGCGCGGCGTCGACGGAGGACCTCTCGACGCAGCCGCACGGCCGTCACCGCAAGGATCCGCACCACAGCGCGGCCTGACGGCACGACAGCTACAAGGGGCCGCCCCGGGGAGATCCCCCAGGGGCGGCCCCTTCGCCGTACGCGGCTCAGTCCTTCGTCAGGGACAGGACCTCGGAGGCGCCGAACGTCTCGCCGGGCGGCCGGCCGGCGTAGTACGGCGAGAGCAGGGCGTCCAGCTCCTCGTACGAGAACGCCTCCTTGGCCGTGTCGAACTTCGCCGCCACCCTGGGCCGTTCCATCACGGCGACCATTCCGCCGTGGACGACGAGCAGTTGGCCGTTGACGGCGGAGGCGGCGGGTGAGGCGAGGTAGCCGACGAGGGGCGCGACGTGGTCCGGGGACAGCGGGTCGAGGGCGTCGCTCGCGGTGGGCTCCTTGTAGCCGGCGAAGACGTCCTCGGTCATACGCGTACGGGCACGGGGACAGATGGCGTTGCACGTGACGCCGTACTTGGCGAGCGCGAGCGCCGTGGAGGTGGTCAGGCCCACGATGCCGCCCTTGGCGGCGGCGTAGTTGGGCTGGCCCGCCGAGCCCGCGAGGAACGCCTCGGAGGAGGTGTTGACGATCCGGCCGTGGACCGGTGCCCCGGTCTCCTTCGCGCGCTCGCGCCAGTGGACGGACGCGAAGTGGGTGGTGTTGAAGTGGCCCTTGAGGTGGACGCGTATCACCGCGTCCCACTCCGCCTCGTTCATCGAGAAGATCATCCGGTCGCGGAGGATGCCCGCGTTGTTGACCAGGATGCCGAGTCCGCCGTACGTGTCGATGGCGAGGCCCACCAGCTCGCCGGCCGTGGCGTGGTCGGCGACGTCCCCGACGTGGGCGACCGCCCGGCCGCCCGCCGCGTGGATCTCGGCGACGACCTCGGCGGCCGCGGCCGCCGACCCCTCCCCGTAGTCGTTGACGACGACCGCCGCACCGAGCCGGGCCAGTTCGAGCGCTTCCGCGCGGCCGAGGCCCCGGCCGGCGCCTGTGACGATCGCGGAGAGGTCCCGTAGAGGCATGGACATGGGATCTCCTCCTCAGATCTCGATGCAGGTACGCAGCGCCTCGCCCGTCCGCATCTGCTCCAGCGCGTCGTTGATGCCCGCCAGCGGCACCCGGTGGGTGATCAGGCCCGCGAGGTCGATACGGCCCGCCCGCCACAGGGCGATGGCCCTCTCGTACGAGCGGAGCACGTCACCGCCCCCGTACATCGAGGGCAGGATCCGCTTCTCGTCGAAGAACAGCTCGAACATGTTGAGCTGGAGGAAGTCGTCCATGGCGCCCGCGCCGACGATGCAGAGCGTGCCGCCGCGCCGGGTCGACTCGTAGGCGGTGCGGGCCGTGGCGGACCGGCCGACGACCTCGAAGACGTAGTCGAAGCCCTCACCGGCGGTGATCCGCTGCTTGGCGTCGGGGAGTCCGTCCGGGGCCACCGCCTCGGTCGCGCCGAACCGCAGCGCCGCCTCGCGGCGGGAGGCCACCGGGTCGACGGCCACGATCTGGGCCGCGCCCTGGAGCTTGGCGCCCTGGATCGCGGAGATGCCGACGCCTCCGCAGCCGATGACCGCGACCGACGAACCGGCCTCCACGCGCGCGGTGTTGATGGCCGCGCCCAGTCCGGTGGTCACGCCGCAGCCGATGAGCGCGGCGATGTCGAAGGGGACGTCGTCGGGTATGGGCACCGCGCAGCCGGCGTCGACGACGACCTCCTCGGCGAAGGTTCCGGTGCCGGCGAAGCCGAAGACGTCCCCGCCGGGGCGCTTGAAGTTGGGCGTGCCGGCGTTCATGAAGCCGGCGAGGCACAGCTGGGTCTGGCCCCGCTTGCAGGACGGGCAGTCGCCGCAGGCGGGCAGCCAGCACAGCAGCACCCGGTCGCCGGGCTTGTGGGCGGTCACCCCGCCGCCGACGTCCACGATCTCGCCCGCGCCCTCGTGGCCGGGGACGAAGGGCGCCGGCTGCGGCAGGACGCCGTTCATCGCGGAGACGTCGGAGTGGCACAGGCCCGTCGCCCTGACCCGGATGCGCACCTTGCCGGGGCCGAAGCCCACCGCCTCGACGTCGTCGAGGACTTCGAGTTTGTCCTGGCCGGTCTCGTGCAGTACGGCTGCGCGCATGGTGCGGCTCCCTTCACACGGTTTCTACGAGGGTGTCGGCGAGGACCGGGGCGTCGTCCCGCTCGGCGGCGGACACCGCCACCCGTACGCCCGTGTCCTGGCGCCACATCCGGATACGGAGGGTCTCGCCCGGGTACACCACACCGGCGAAGCGGGTGCGGTACGAGCGGACACGGGTGACGTCGCCGTCGAGGAGCGTGTCGGCGACGGCCTTCAGCGTCATGCCGTAGGTGCACAGGCCGTGCAGGATCGGCCGGTCGAAGCCGGCGAGCTTGGCGAACTCGGGGTCGGCGTGGAGCGGGTTCCAGTCGCCGGAGAGCCGGTAGAGCAGCGCCTGGTCCTCCCGGACGTGCCGCTCGACGGTCCGGTCGGGGGCGCGGTCGGGGGGTTCGGGGCGGGCGGAGGGGCCGCGGTCGCCGCCGAAGCCGCCTTCGCCGCGTACGTAGATCTCGGTGTCGCTCGTCCACAGCGGCCCGTCGTCGTCGGCCGCCTCGGAGCGGAGGACGAGGACGGCCGCCTTGCCCTTGTCGTACACAGCGGCGACGCGGGAGGTGGTGGCCGCCCGGCCGCGCACGGGGATGGGCCGGTGCAGGTGGATGGCCTGCCCGCCGTGCAGGACGGCGGAGAGGTCGACGTCGATGCCGGGTGCCGCCAGCCCGCCCATCATGCCCATCCCGGCGCCCGCGACGGTGGCGAAGCTGGGCAGGACGTGCAGCCGGGATTCCAGGGTGTAGCGCAGCTCGTCGGGGTCGGTGGCGGGGGTGCCGGCGCCGAGGCCGAGGTGGTAGAGCTGGACGTCCTTGTGGTCCCAGGTGATCTCGGCGGAACGGGGCTCGGCCGCGAGTGCCTGGCCTGCGTCAATGGGCATGGGGCTCCTGCTCGTCGCTGGAGACCTCGGCACGGCCGTCCGCACCGTCGGCCGCGCCGAGGCCGTGAAGGGACCGGTTCTAGAACGCGTTCTAGGGCCGGTGGTCCTCCTGTATAGCGCGGGGCCCTGGGGTTGGGAAGAGTCCTGACGCCGCGTCAGGTCTGGTGGCGCGCTCCTGGCCCTCCCGTTGTGGGCAGTCGTGCCGCAGAGCCCGTCTCCCCCCGTTGTGGGCAGTCGTGCCGCAGGGCGATGGGGGTCCCCCCTGCTCGAGCGAAGCCGAGAGCTTGGGGGAGGGTGGGCACAACGGGCCAGGGCGGCGCCTGTTCTCGGTTACCCCCGTGACGGCGCCCTCGCGGGGCGGGCACCCCCGGTACCGGGGGGCGGGGCGGCGGCCGAGCGCGGCGGCCGGGCGCGCGGGACGCCGCGGCGGCGGGCGGGTCCCGGGGGTCGGGACCGGCTCCGCGGCGCGGCGTCCGGGTCGCGGGCGGGCTGCCGGCGAGAGGGTCGGTCGGCAGCCGTCAGGGGGACGGATCAGCCGGGCTGAAGGGGGTCAGAGCTTGTCCATGCCCTTGTACGGGCTGACGATGCGGGTCTTCTGGGAGCCGAAGTCGACGAGCGTGGCGATCTGGTCCTCGACGGCGATGACCGTGCCGAGGCCGTGCCTGTCGTGGGAGACCCGGTCCCCTACCGCGAAGTGCTTGATCGGTGCGGCGACGGGGGCTTTGAAGGGACTGGTGGCGAGGTGGCGCCGGGGCGCGGAGCGATTCGTCATTTCCCGCCAGTATGCGGCACGGAGGCCGGATGGGGCAGGGGGCTGCCGTGACCGGGGGCCGACCGTAACCTACGCCTCGGTGCGGCGCGGCAGCCACAGCAGCATCAGCACGGCGCCCACCAGCAGGATCCCCGCGCCGGTGCGGAACGCCAGCGCGTACCCGGCCGTGAGCGCCTCCGGCCCCGTACCGCCCGCCATCCGGGACGCGGCGACCGTCGACAGGACGGCCAGGCCCAGCGCGCCGCCCATCGTGCGTGAGGTGTTGACCAGGCCCGAGACCAGGCCGGCGTCGCCCGGTGCGGCGCCCGACGTGGCGAGCGAGGCGAGCGGGGTGATGGCCAGCCCGATGCCGGCCATCATCAGGATGCCGGGCCCCAGGATGGTCGTGACGTACGTACCGTGCGCGTCCATCAGGGACTGCCAGCCGAACCCGGTGGCGGCGATCAGCGTGCCGATCGCCGCGAGGTTGCGCGCCCCGGTCGTCACCATCAGCCGCGGCGCCAGCTTGGAGCCGACGATGACGCTGATCGAGCTCGGTACGAGGGCGAGGCCTGCCGCCAGCGGGGAATAGCCGAGCACGTTCTGGGCGTACACCGTCATGAAGAACCACATGGCGAACGAGGCGGAGCCGTTCATCAGCATCGCCACGTTGGCCGCCGACACGGCCCTGGACCGGAACAGCTTCAGCGGCATCAGCGGGGCGTTCGTCCGGGCCTCGACCGCCACGAACGCCACCAGCAGCGCCACCCCGCCGAGCAGCGGCAGCAGCGTCGCGCCCGCGCCCCAGCCGGCCTCCTCGGTCTGCACGATGCCGTACGCCACGGCCGCCAGCCCGCCGGTGACGAGCACCGCGCCGGGCAGGTCGAGCCGCCGGCCGCCCTCCGTCCTGCTCTCGCGGATCCACAGCGCGGCGCCGACGAGCACCAGCACACCGACCGGCACGTTGATCAGCAGCACCCAGCGCCAGGAGAGCAGGTCGGTCAGGACGCCGCCGACCAGCCCGCCCGCCGCGCCGCCGCCCGCGCCCACCGCCGACCAGGTGCCTATCGCACGGGTCCGCGCGGGCCCCGGCGGCACCGCGCCGGTCACGAT
This sequence comes from Streptomyces sp. CB03238, assembly GCF_002099185.1. NCBI lineage: Bacteria > Bacillati > Actinomycetota > Actinomycetes > Kitasatosporales > Streptomycetaceae > Streptomyces > Streptomyces sp. CB03238. The sequence goes on from NZ_NBCN01000004.1 coordinate 297,744, forward strand.
GGTGAGCGTCGCGGGCGCGAGGACCGCGGCCCCGAGCCCCTGCGCGGCACGGGCGGCGAGCAGCTGCCAGCCCTCCACGGCGAGGCCACCGGCCACGGAGGCCGCGGTGAACAGCCCGAGCCCCACCAGGAACATACGCTTGCGCCCGAAGAGGTCCGCCGCCCGCCCGCCGAGCAGCATGAACCCGGCGAAGGCGATCGAGTACGCGTTGAGCACCCACTGGAGCCCGATCGCCGACAGCCCGAGGTCGGCGCGCATCGACGGCAGCGCCACGTTCACCACGGAGACGTCGAGGACCACCAGGAACTGCCCGGCACAGGCGGCGGAAAGCACCACCCAGGTACGGGCGGCGGGGCGAGGTGAGCCGGCGGCTGTGGGCGCGGGGACGGTGGTGTCGATACGGGGCTGAGACATGGCTGTCATGGTCGCAGGTGCCGTGCGCTCCGTACATCAGGATATGTACCTACGCCGGAAGTCCCGCGTGGGACCGCGCCGCCTACGATGTGACCGCCCAGTAGGACCGTCCGACGCCATCGTCCGACCAGGAGGAACCCATGGCTGTGCCTGCCGCGCCCAAGCCGGAGACGCTCGCCGCCTTCGAGGCCGCCAAGGGGTTCATGCCCGTACGCGAGGGCCTGGCGCTCCACGCGGCGGCCGCCGAGGCGGGGCGGCTGGGGCTGCCGCTGCTGGAGGTCGGCACGTACTGCGGCCGTTCCACGATCCTGCTCGCCGACGCGGCCCGCGCGGCGGGCACGGTGGCCGTCACGGTCGACCACCACCGGGGCAGCGAGGAGCAGCAGCCGGGCTGGGAGTACCACGACCCGACGGTGGTGGACCCGGAGGTCGGGCTGATGGACACGCTGCCGACGTTCCGCCGCACGCTGCACGCGGCGGGCCTGGAGGAGCACGTGATCGCGGTCGTCGGCCGCTCGCCGCAGGTCGCGCGGGTGTGGGCGGGCGAGGTCGGCCTGGTCTTCATCGACGGCGGCCACACCGACGAGCACGCCACGTCCGACTACGAGGGCTGGGCGCCGCGCGTGGCCGAGGGCGGACTGCTGGTCATCCACGACGTGTTCCCCGACCCCGCGGACGGCGGCCAGGCCCCGTACCGCATCTACCAGCGGGCCCTGGAGTCCGGCGCGTTCACCGAGGTGTCGGTCACGGACTCGCTGCGCGTCCTGCGCCGCACGGCCCCGGGCATCTGACGGAGCGCGCCGGCTCCCGCGCCGGCCGGCGCCCCGGGTGCCGGACGTGGTGCCTCAGCCGGCCAAGGCACGGCAGGCACCGGCCGGCCGGGCAGACGGGGCACGCCCGTGTCGGATCACCGGAGTCGTGGGCGGGATGGGACACCCAGAGCCCGGATACTCATCGCCGAAAGGTGTCCCACACCGCCCACAACTCCCCGGCCCTGGTGCCGGTGTGACGGTGGGGGCTGGGGTGAGGCGTCCTGGTGAGGCAGGCGGGGCCAGGGGGCGCCGAGCCCCGCACGCCGCGCCCGCATGACGCCAAGCGACGGCCGTCGTGTCCCGTTGCAGGACCAGGTCAGCCCGGCACCCGGGGCGAGGCCCAGCCCCTCGCCTCCAGGAGTCCGGCGGGATCCGGACACGGTGCCCCGCACGGTCGGCTTCCTGTCCGGCACCCGCCTGGGGCACGTCCTTCCCGGCGCCACTGCTGCTCTGCGGCAGCCCCGGGGTCCCGAACACGTCATCGGACCTTCAGGACGGCCCCTCCGCCCCCTCCAGTCCCAGCCGTATCGCCTCGCCGGAGATGTGGGCGGGATCGGACACCCACAGCCCGGGCACCACGGCGGGAAGGTGTCCCACACCGCACACAACACCCCCGATCCCGGTACTGCCGTGACCAAGGAGACGGGTGGGACCTCCCTGTGTGGCAGGCGGGGCCGGACCGGGACCGCGAGCCGACAGGCCGGCCACCCAGCCACACCCACCCCTTCACCCCGGCCAGCGGGGCGACACCACGGCCCAGCCCCGCACCCACCCCAGCCACCCGCCTGAACGCCGACCCCTCACCCACCCGCACCCGCCAAGCCGACCCCGGAAGCCCCATGCCACTCGGGCGTACCCACCACCCACCGAAGCGAGGTCCTGTACCTCAGCCGAAAGACGAGCCGCAGCCGCTTAACCCAGCCGCCACCGCCCCATTCCACTGCCGCGCCCCCTCCGCCGCCCGCCTCCCGGCCATGAACGGCACGGGCATAGGGCGGCCCCTCCTGGACCCGTTCCCCCGGGCCGCCCTCCGAGTGGGAAAAGGCGGGCGGAGGCGGCCGGTCAAGGGTGGAGCGCAGCGACATCGCGAAGCGACGCGACCGAAGGGAGCGCCCTTGACGGGGCGCCGGAGCCCGCCACACTCGGAGAGAGGGCGGCCCACACGCCCACCATGACCGGCGCGGCCACCTTGTGCGGGGGCGGTGCGGCGGCCGTACGCCTCCGTACGCATACCATCGCAGGGTGCACGATGACGACAGCTCGAGTCCCGTCCGCCGCAAGCTCGTGCTCGCGGTCGGCGCGCCGCTGGCCGCCGCGCTGGCCGGGTGGCTGGCCTGGCAGGCGATGAGCGGCGACGGGAGCGAGCGGGTACCGAAGGCGCTCGGGCCGATGCCGGTCGCCTCCGACGTGGCGCAGGGCACCCCGCCCGCCCCCGCCGCGCGGCCCCTCGCCGGAAAGACCGTCGTGATCGATCCGGGTCACAACCCCGGCAACTTCGATCACCCCCGTGAGATCAACCGGCTCGTGGACATCGGAACGAACCGCAAGGAATGCGACACCACCGGTACGTCCACGAACTCCGGTTACACGGAAGCCGCATTCACCCTGGATGTTTCACACCGTCTTCGCACCCTGCTCCAGAAGCAGGGCGCGACGGTGACCCTCACCCAGGACGCCGACCGCCCCTACGGCCCGTGCATCGACGAGCGCGCCCGCATCGGCAACGCCGCGAAGGCCGACGCCGTGGTGTCGGTCCACGCGGACGGCTCGGGCACCGGCAACCGCGGCTTCCACGTGATCCTTCCCGCACTGGTCAAGGGCGGGGCGGCCGACACGACGAGGATCGTCGGCCCGTCACGCGCCCTCGGTGAGCGCATCGCACGGGAGTTCGCGCTGGCCACCGGAACCGCTCCGGCCAACTACATCGGCGGGGGTGCCGGTTTGGACGTACGCAAGGACCTCGGCGGCCTGAATCTGTCGACCGTGCCCAAAGTGTTCGTCGAATGCGGCAATATGCGTGACCCGAAGGACGCCGCATTGCTGACAGACACGGCATGGCGGCAGAAAGCGGCCCAGGGAATCGCGGCCGGCGTCAGCACCTACCTGCGGGACTAGGTCCGGCGGACGATAGCCTGCCGGGGGTCCGGTCACCCCGGGCCCAGACCCGTACCGCATCCGTACGATGGGGCCGGCCACCCCCGTGCTTCGCGCCACCCCGACGAGACGAACCGACGAAGGACTCTTACACGTGAACATCCGCTCCCTCACTCGAGGCGATGGCGTGGTGATCGGAGCAGCGGTGGTGCTGTTCATCGCCTCGTTCCTCGGCCTCACCAGTTTCGACTGCCCCAGTGGGGTCGACTGCTCCGGCTTCGAGAAGACCAACGCCTGGGACAGCCTGGGCCTCTTGATGAGCATGTTCCTCTCCGGCGTCATCGGGGCGGCGCTGATCGTCGTCGGCCGGGGCATGCCCGGCCGCAAGATCGCGGGGATCGACCTGGGCCAGTTCGGTGTGGCCTTCTGCATCTTCGCGCTCTGGACGGCGTTCTGGACCATCATCGACATGGACGCCGACGCCGGCGCCGGCATGATCCTGGGCCTGCTGGCCACCATCGCGCTCGCCGCGGCCGCGGTCGCCGCTCCGCTCGTCCCGGCGCTCAAGGCCCCGCTCATGGGCGCGCCGCGGCCGCAGCAGCCGCAGCCGTACGGCGGGCAGCCGCAGGCCGGTTACGGCTACCCGGGCGCCCAGCAGCCGCCGTACGGCGGGCAGCCCGAGGGCGGTTACGGCTACCCCGGCGCGGCTCAGGGGGTCCAGCCGGCCCAGCCGCAGCCCGCGCAGGGTGGCCAGCAGCCGCAGCCGTCACAGGGCGGCGGTCAGGCCGCGCCCGCCTCGGACTTCGCGCCGTTCTGGTTCGCCGTTCCGGTGGCCCGTCCGCTGTACGCGGAGGACGGATCGCCGACGCCGATCGCGGAGCTGGCGCCGGGCACCTGGTACCTGGCGGTCGAGCAGCGCGGCCAGGGCCTGGTGGCCCAGACGCAGGACGGCCGCCGTGGCGTGCTCCAGGACACCACGGGCATCCAGCGCGGCTGACGCATCGTCGTAGGCGTACGGCCCCTCGCCCTTCCGGGCGGGGGGCCGTTCCCGTACAGTCGGGCCCACATAACTGACGTACCGTCAGAGACGAGGTGGCATGCGGCTCGGACTGGCACTCGGCTACTGGGGGCGCGGCCCGGACCCCGCCCACCTCGAACTGGCCCGCGAGGCCGAGCGGCTCGGCTACGACTCCGTGTGGACCTCCGAGGCGTGGGGCTCCGACGCGTTCACCCCCCTCACCTGGATCGCGGCGCACACCACCCGGATCCGGCTCGGTACGGCGATCGCGCAGATGGCCGCGCGGACACCGACCGCCACCGCCATGCACGCGCTCACCCTCGACCACCTCTCGGGCGGCCGGATGATGCTCGGGCTCGGCCTGTCGGGGCCGCAGGTCGTCGAGGGCTGGTACGGCCGCCCGTTCCCCGCCTCGCCGCTCACCGCGACACGCGAGTACGTCGACGTCGTCCGCCAGGTCCTGCGCCGCGAGGCCCCGGTGACGCTCGACGGCCGCTTCCACTCCCATCCGTACGCCGGCGAGGACGGCACCGGCCTCGGCAAGCCGCTCAAGCCGATCACCCACCCGCTCCGGGCAGACCTCCCGGTCCTGCTGGGCGCCGAGGGCCCGAAGAACATCGCCCAGACGACGAGGATCGCCGACGGCTGGCTCCCCCTGTACTGGTCGCCCTCGCACCCGGACGTGTACGACGTGAAAAACCTGCCCGACGGCTTCATGGTCGCGCCTCTGGCCCGCGCGCAGCTCTGCGACGACGTCACCGAGGGCCTGCTGCCCGTCAAGGCGATGCTCGGCTTCTACATCGGCGGCATGGGGCACACCACCCGCAACTTCCACGCCGACCTGATGGCCCGCATGGGGTACGAGGCCGAGGCGCGCCGCGTCCAGGAGCTGTTCGCCCAGGGCCGCCGCGACGAGGCGGTCCTCGCCGTCCCGGACGCCTTCGCGGACGAGATCTCACTGGTCGGTCCGCGCGAGCGCATCGCCGAGCGCCTGGAGCTGTGGCGCGCGGGCCCGGTCACCGACCTCCTGGTGACGTCCCCCGACGCGGCGACGCTGCGGGTGCTGGCCGACCTGACCACGTAACACCGCCTGGGGCAGGTCAAGAACAACCCTCGGCTGAACGGCGCGTCGCAGAACGGCAAGCCTTGGTGCAACGACCCGGTGGACGCCGCCTCCGGTGAGATGTACCTGCCGCAGACGGATCTGTCCTTGCCGGGGGTGCTGCCGCTGGTGCTCTCGCGCACCCATCTGTCGGGGTACCGCTTCGGCCACTGGTTCGGCCGCTCCTGGGCCTCGACGCTGGACGAACGGTTGCAGCTCGAGGGTGACGGCTCGGCGCTGTGGGCCCGTGAAGACGGCACCACGCTGCTGTACCGACGGCTGCCGGAGGCGGTCGGCGAAGAGGTCTGGCCGCAGGAGGGCCCGCGCCTGGCGCTGGTCCGCCTGGCGGTGGCGGACGGCGCACCGCCCGCCTTCGCCGTCCGCGACCCGCGCACCGGGTGGCTGCGGCGCTTCGCGGGGGCGGAGCCACCGACGGGTGTTTTCGACGCTGTGGGGCGTCACCGCCTGGAACCGCGACGCCTCGGCGTACACCCCGCTGCGCTTTCCCGGCCAGTACTTCGACCCCGAGACGCAGCTCCACTACAACCTCTTCCGCCACTACGACCCGGCCACCGGTCTCTACACCAGCCCGGACCCACTTGGCCTGGACGCGGGACCCGACCCGCACCGCTACGTGCTCAATCCCCTGCACGCCTTCGACTACTTCGGGCTGCAGCAGCTGTCGTGCAAGGAGAACGCGAAGCTGCTGCGCGAGCACATGACACACGAGGGCCGTGCGCCCTCCCCCGGACAGGCAGCGGCGCACCTGGTGCCCTCTGGAGGGTCGCGCCGCCTGTGGGCACCGGGCGCGAGGAGCCGTGCGCTGCTGGAGAGGTACCGTGTCAGCATCAATGACGCGGCGAACGGGGTGGGACTGACTTACCCGAAGCCACATAACTACACTCACCGCGGTGCGTTCCTCCAGTGACTCGACCGGCACCTCCACGAATTGGTCGAACGGATGACGGAAGAGGGCCGGGGTGCGCGAGCGATTCGCAGCGCGCTCCGGAAAGAGCTGCGCGCCATCGGTAATGAGGTCGTGGAGGAACTCAGGAGTGGCAAACCGAAGCAGGGTGCTGTATGGACGGCGTAATCATGGCTGACGTATCACGAGGCCCTCGGCGGGTGTACCGACTGCTGCCTGCCCTCGGTGAGTTCCGGACGCTGCTCTTCGACAGCTCCGTGCGGAAGGTCATGCGCTGGCAGCGGACTGGTGACTCCGCGGATCTGCCGCAGGATCTCAGGGCGGAATGGAACGGGAACCCGGCCCTCCGGGTGACCGAGTTCCCCTCCGGCTACACGGGAGCCTCAGCCGCCGCATCGCGGACGCCCTGCAGGACGACCTGCTGAAAGCCGGCAGGCTCGTACCTCTCCGTACCGATGACCTCGGCGCCGGGGAATTCCTGTTCTATGCCGTCGAGGCGGTCGTGGACTGTCTGGACGCCCGACGGTCCTCCAAGCCCAAGAAGGCCACCGGGCAGATCAAGCAAGCCGTCTTCCGGGCGAACGCCCTGCCCTGCGAACTGCCCGCCTTCCGCGTACCGGAATCCCCCCCAGGCGGTGTACTGGAACGGCTGGGGCGCCGACCGACTGGCCACGCTCCTCGGCGACGACCTCGAAGGGCGCCTGGTGTGGTCGGAGGACCCACAGCTCACCCCGCACCCTGATCCGATGGGGTTCTGAGCGGCAAGAGAGTCAGTGTCCAGTGAACGCGCCACCGGGGCGTTGCCGTACGGGTTTCAGGGGCGGCGGAGCGGCAACCCGTTGAGCATGTCTCCCCGTCACAGCAACGGAAGTCACCAGGCGGCGACCGCGGTCGCGGTGGTCGCCGATGTCATGGCCGCGATCATCGGCCTGTGGATCCTGATGTACCTGTTCGACGCCAACCGGGCCAACGACCTGGTGCAGTTCGTCCAGGAGGCGGCCCGCTGGCTGGCCGGCTGGTCGCATGATCTGTTCACGTTCGACGCGGCGTGGCTGCGGGTCGTGGCGGGCTACGGTCTCGCCGCGCTCGTGTACCTGCTCCTCGGCCACGCCCTCGCCGGCCGACTGCGCCGGTACTGAGGCACGGCACCACCACGCCGGCCGGCACCCGGAGCAGGTCCGGGTGCCGGCCGGCGTTCTCGTGGTTCAGCGGGCGGCGCCCCACGTGTGGGCGACGTCCACCACGAGGCGGTCGGACAGGTGGAGGACCCGGAACGGCAGCCGGGCGCGGACGCCGAGGCCGATCTGGGTGTCACCCTCGAAGCTGCCGACGAACCGGGTGTCCTTGAAGGTGCGGTACCCGGTGAGGTTCACACCGGGCAGCGGCTGGGCCACCTTCCCCCGGTACGTCTGTCCGCCGGTCTCGGGGTTGTAGCTGGGCGCGGCGATGCGCACTTCCAGGCGGGCTCCGCCGGCGACCGGGACGTACTGCCCTGAGCCGTCCTGGTACACCCGGTCGACGTACCTGACGTGGTAGCCGATCTTGCCGCTGCCGATGCCCGGCACGTGGAAGACCATGCGGTCGAAGCAGTCGTGGCGGCCGGTCCTGATGTCCACCAGGGAGGCGGTCGCGGCGCTGACGCCGGTCTTCTGGGCGCTGCCCCAGCCGGTGGGGCAGACAGCGGTGGTCTGCGTGGTCACTGCGGGGGCCGCCTCGGCGGGCACCGTCAGCATCCCGAATCCGGCGCCTGTGAGCAGGAGCGTCACCAGTGCCGTGGCGCGTCGTTTCATTGTTTTCCCCTGACGCTGGGCCTTTATTGTGTTGGACGATCGGGACAGCGGGATGGTTGCGGACGAATCGCCCGCAATACCGTCTCGATCGGTGAACTCGGGTACCCCGCCCCAAGGCTGGCGAATCCGGGCGGGGGCCGGTTCAGGCCATCAGGGCATCAGGCCATCACCGGCAGCAGTCCGGGGCCAGGCCGTGCGGCAGCCGCTCGCCGCCGAAGACCGCGGTCGTCGCCTCGTCCCCGCCCAGGGCGGCGACGGCCAGCAGCAGGGAGCCCGCCGTCCAGGTGGTGAGCTCCTCGGGCCAGAAGGCGCGGTTGCCCTCGAAGACGTACCCCGTCCAGTACATGCCACCGTCGGCGCGCAGGTGACCGATGGACTGGAGGATCTCCAGCGCGCGGTCGGACTCGCCCATCGCCCAGAGCGTCAGGGCCAGTTCGCAGCTCTCGCCGCCGGTGACCCAGGGGTTGGGCAGGACGCAGCGTACGCCGAGGCCGGGGACCACGAAGTCGTCCCAGGCGCTCTCGATGCGCTCCTTGGCGGCCGCGCCGGTGACGGCGCCGCCGAGGACGGGGTAGTACCAGTCCATCGAGTAGCGGTTCTTGTCGAGGAACCGCTCCGGGTGGTGGCGGATGGCGTGGGCGAGTGCGCCGGCGGCCAGCTCCCAGTCGGGCTGGGGCTCCTCGCGCTCCTCGGCGATGGCCAGGGCGCAGCGCAGCGCCTGGTGGATGGAGGAGGAGCCGGTCAGCAGCGCGTCGGTGACGGGCGTGCCGTCGGGCTCGCGCTTCCAGCCGATCTGGCCGCCGGGCTGCTGGAGCCGCAGCACGAACTCGACGGCCGCGTAGACGACGGGCCACATGCGGTCGAGGAAGGTGTCGTCGCCGGTGGAGAGGTAGTGGTGCCAGACGCCGACCGCTATGTAGGCGCAGAAGTTGGTCTCCCGGCCGTGGTCGGTGATCTGGGTGTGGTCGCCGTCGTGGTAGGCGGCGTACCACGAGCCGTCCTCGTTCTGGTGGCGGGCGAGCCACTCGTAGGCGCGGGCGGCCGCGTCGTGCTCGCCGGCCGTGTCCAGGGCCATGGCGGCCTCGGTGTGGTCCCACGGGTCGAGGTGGTGGCCGCGGAACCAGGGGATGGCGCCGTCCTCGCGCTGGACGCCGAGGATGCCGGCGACGGTCTCGGCGGCCTGCTCGGCGGTGAGGACGCCGGGCAGGACGAGGTGTTCGGTCCTCTCGGGGCTCGTCACGCGGTCTCGGCCTCGGCCTTCGGAAGGTGGGGCTTGGTCGCGTACGCCACGAAGCTCTTGCCCATGACCGGGTTGAGGGCCTGCTCGGCGAGGCGGGTGGCCAGGGGCTTCTTCATGATGTCCCAGACCAGCAGCTTGTGGTACGCGCGCACCGGCAGCGCCTTGTCGTTGTCGACGCCGAACGCGCACTTCAGCCACCAGTACGGCGAGTGCAGCGCGTGCGCGTGGTGGGTGCCGTACGGCTTGAGGCCGGCCTCGCGGATCTTGGCGAGCAGCTCGTCGGCCTTGTAGATACGGATGTGGCCGCCCTCGACCTCGTGGTACGCGTCGGAAAGTGCCCAGCAGACCTTCTCGGGGCCGTAGCGGGGGACGGTGACGGCGATGCGGCCGCCCGGCTTGAGGACGCGGACCATCTCGGCGAGGACGCCCTTGTCGTCCGGGATGTGCTCCATGACCTCGGAGATGATCACGACGTCGAACGACTCGTCGGGGAAGGGCAGGTTGAGCGCGTCGCCCTCCATGGCGGTGGCGGTCGCTCCGGCGGGCGCCTCCCCGGCCTCCTTCATGGCGGCGAACCACTTGGCGACCTCGCGGATCTCCTCGCCGTTCTGGTCGAGGGCGACGACCTGGGCTCCGCGCCGGTAGCACTCGAAGGCGTGCCGCCCGGCACCGCAGCCCAGGTCGAGGACGCGGTCGCCGGGGGCGAGCGGGAAGCGGGTGAAGTCGACGGTCAGCACGAGGACGGCCTGCTTTCACGGAGGGGGGAAGGTGTACGGGGGTGGGTCACCGGCGGGCTCCGCGCGCCGCGATGGCCTCGCGGTACAGCTCCGCCGTGCCCTGGGCCGCGCGGGCCCAGGTGAACCTGTCCAGCACCCGGGCGCGGCCGGCCGTGCCGAGGCGGGTGCGCAGTTCGGCGCCTGCGTCGCCGAGCAGCCGGCCGAGGGCCGCCGCGAGGGCGCCGGCGTCGCCGGGCGGGACGGCCAGGCAGGTCTCGCCGTCGGGGCCCGTGACCTCGGGGATCGCGCCGCCCGTGGTGGCGACCAGGGGCGTCCCGGTGGCCATGGCCTCGGCGGCGGGCAGCGAGAACCCCTCGTACAGCGAAGGTACGCACGCCACTTGGGCGCCCCGGTACAGGTCCACGAGCTCGGCGTCCGTGATGCCCTTGACGAACCGGACGGCGCCGTCGAGCCCGTACCGCTCGATGGCCTGCGCGACCGGCCCGTCCTCGGCGCGCCTGCCGACGACGACGAGGTGGGCGTCGGGGTTCTCGGTGCGGAGCTTCGCGAGTGCCTCGACGAGGTGGACGAGTCCCTTGAGCGGGACGTCGGCGCTGGAGGTGGTGACGATCCGGCCGGGCACTTCGGGGACGGCCGGGTCGGGGGACCACAGGTCGGTGTCGGCGCCGATGTGGACGACCCGGATGCGGTCCTGCCGTACGCCGAGGTGCTCGACGATCTCGTCGCGGGAGGTACCGGAGACGGTGAGTACGGAGGGGAGGCGACGCGCGACGCGCTTCTGCATGCGCGTGAAGGCGTACCAGCGGCGGACGGAGGCGCGGCGCTTCCAGTCCCGCGCGGCGTCGAGCTCCAGCTGCCGGTCCACCGTGATGGGGTGGTGGATGGTGGTGACGAGCGGGGCGCCGAGGTCGCCGAGGAGGCCGTAGCCGAGGGTCTGGTTGTCGTGGACGACGTCGAAGTCGCCGCGCCGGGCGGCCAGGTGGCGACGGGCGCGCAGCGAGAAGGTGAGCGGTTCGGGGAAGCCGCCGGTCCACATGGTGGCGACTTCGAGGGCGTCGATCCAGTCCCGGTACTCGTCGCGCTTCGGCGTGCGGAACGGGTCGGGCTGCCGGTAGAGGTCGAGACTGGCGAGCTCGGTGAGGGGGACGCCCTCGTCCAGTACGGGGTAGGGCTGGGAGCCGATCACCTCGACGCTGTGCCCGAGGCGGGCGAGTTCGCGCGACAGGTGACGTACGTAGACGCCCTGTCCGCCACAGAACGGGTTCCCCTTGTACGTGAGGAGCGCGATGCGCAGCGGGAGGTCGTCGCCCCCGGTGACACCGCCGCGGGGGCCTGCCTCTATGGCCTCAGCGGTCACTCGCGGCCCCCTTCTTGCCTGCGTTTCGCCGGAGCCTAACCGGTCGCGCTAATCTAGAACAAGTTTCAGACTTGATCGTCCAAGGAGCTTCGAATCTACCGGCAGGTAGCGCCGCTGTGAGGGCCGGAACAGGTGATTCACGCCACGGCGGGCGCCGCCGGGCGGTACCGGTCCGTGGGCACACCGGTACGCCATGGAACGGGACTACGGAACGGGACAGATGACAGCGGAAGACAGACCGGCGTCGCCGCCGCTCACCGAGCGCCAGGAGGCGCGCCGCCGCCGGATCCTCCACGCCAGCGCGCAGCTGGCCGGCCGGGGCGGCTTCGACGCGGTCCAGATGCGCGAGGTCGCCGAGGCCGCCGGGGTCGCGCTCGGCACGCTGTACCGGTACTTCCCGTCCAAGATCCACCTGCTGGTCGCCACCATGCAGGACCAGCTGGACCACCTGCACACGACGCTGCGCAAGCGCCCGCCGGCCGGGGAGTCCGCGTCCGAGCGGGTGGCGGAGACGCTGATGCGCGCCTTCCGCGCCCTCCAGCGCGAACCGCACCTCGCGGACGCGATGGTGCGGGCGCTGACGTTCGCGGACCGCAGCGTGAGCCCGGAGGTGGACACCGTGTCCCGGCAGACGACGGCGATCATCCTGGACGCGATGGGCCTGGAGCACCCGACGCCGCAGCAGCTCTCCGCGGTGCGGGTGATCGAACACACCTGGCACTCGGCGCTGATCACATGGCTGTCGGGCCGGGCGTCGATCGCCCAGGTGAAGATCGACATCGAGACGGCGTGCCGCCTGATCGACCTGACGACTCCGGACGCCCCGGGGGCCAGGCCCACCACCAGCCCGGCTTGAGCCGGGCTCGCCGCTCTGACGCCTCCACGGGCGGGGCGGTGCCGACTCCGTGCCCGTTGTGGGCAGTCGCCCCCGCCGGCCCCCGCCGCCTCCCGTTGTGGGCAGTCGTTCCGCTGGGGGTCCCCCAGGACGAAGTCCTAGGGGGAGGAACGGGTGGGCACAACGGAACGGGGCGGTGCCCTTGCGGCGACTCCATCCGGGGCGGTGCCTGCCGGTGGGGGTGGGGCGTGGCCCCTCCGGGCTCGTCTCTCCCCCAGAGGGGGCACCCCCACGAGGCCGGCGGCCTTGGGTACGGAACAAGGGAGCCCACCCGTCGCCGCCAACCTCTGCGGGGACGACCCTGCACGGCCCCACCCCGGCCGGTGGCCGGCTGAGGGCCGGTGGGGGCAGGGGCACGGCCCCACCCCGGTCGTCGGCCGGGTGCGGGCCGGTGGGAGCAGGGGCACGGCCCCACCCCGGCCGTACGCCGACTGCGGGCCGGTGGGAGACAAGGGCACGGCCCCACCCCGGTCGGTTCCCGGGTGCGGGTGTTACTGGGTGTTCTTGTTCTTCTCCAGGTCTTCCCGGAAGGCCTTCTCGCACGCCGGGCTGTTGTCCGTGGCGATGAACATGACGGTGACGAAGCCGCCCTGGCCGTGGTGGCTCGCCTTCAGCGTCCAGCCGCTCTTGGCCAGCGACTTGATCACCGAGCCCTTCTGGTCGAAGCTCTGCGACTCCTTCCAGCCGTTCTTGGCGAGGGCCGCGACCGTGTCGTCGTAGGACTTCTTCGCGTTGGTGGCCTTCTCGCCGTCGACCGCCCAGTCGACCATGCAGGACGCGAGGACCGGCGGGACGGCGTCCGAGGGCTTCTTGGTGAAGCCCGCCGCCGTCGCCGCGTCGCCGATCTCCTTGGTCACCGCCGCCGCGTCCAGGCTGCCGCCCTCCGCCTCCGCGCCCGCACCGGCCGGGGCCGAGGAGCCGGACGAGGGGCCCGTTCCCTTGTCCGGACCACCGCCGCCGCAGCCCGCGACCAGCAGCACCACACCGGCGGCCGCGGCCGCCCACTTCGCCTTGCGCACGAATCTCCCAATCCCGCGTGCACGTGGGCCCCTTGCCCCCGTGATCAAGGGAGAAGTTTCGCATGGTCGTGGTGGGCGGGCCGGGCAACGACGGGCGCCACGCGCCGTTCCTTCGCGGCTCCTTCACTCTTCGTCAGCAGGGAAGACCGGTTCACCGCCGTCCACCAGGGCGATCGTGATCGCCTCCACCGGGCAGCCCTCGGCCGCGGCGAGGATCCGCTCGTCGGCGTCGGTCTCGGGGGCCCGTGGCCGCGACTGGCGGGCCGCGTCGAGGGTGAAGCCGTCCGGGGCGTGGTGCACGCACATGCCGGAGCCGATGCAGACGTGTCGGTCGACCTCCACGTGCCAGCGGTCGCCCATCACCGTGCCTCGTGGCCGGCGGGGAGGTGGATCATCTTGTACTCCAGGTACGCGTCGTAACCCTCGGGTCCGAACTCCCGGCCCAGGCCCGAGTTCTTGTAGCCGCCGAACGGGCCCAGCATGTCCAGGCTGAAGGTGTTGACGTTGAAGGTGCCGGTGCGGACCTGGCGGGCGAAGTCGACGCCGTGTTCGACGTCGGCGGTCCACACGCTGCCGCTGAGGCCGTAGTCCGAGTCGTTGGCGATCTTCAGGGCCTCGGCCTCGTCCCCGTACGGCAGCAGGCAGATGACCGGGCCGAAGATCTCCTCGCGGGCGACGCGCATGTCGTTGTGGACGTCGCCGAAGAGGGTCGGCTCGACGTACCAGCCGCGCTCGTGGCCGGCCGGGCGGCCACCGCCGGCGAGGATCTTGGCGCCCTCCTCCTGGCCGATGCGGATGTAGTCGAGGGACCGCTGCTGCTGGCGCCGGGCGACGAGCGGGCCTACCTGGGTGGCCGGGTCGAGCGGGTCGCCGACCACCAGGGCGCCGGCCGCCGCGGCAAGGGCCTCGGCGAACTCGTCGTACCGGGAGCGCGGGGCGAGGATCCGGGTCTGGGCCACGCACGCCTGGCCGTTGTTCATCCAGGCGGCCGGGACGATCCCGGCTACGGCGGCCTCCAGGTCGGCGTCCGGCAGGACGACGGCCGCGGACTTGCCGCCCAGTTCCAGGGTGACGCGCGTCAGGTTGCGCGAGGCGACCTCCATCACGCGCTTGCCCGCCGTGACGGAGCCGGTGAAGGACACCTTGTCGACGCCGGGGTGGCCGACCAGGTACTCGCTGACCTCCCGGTCGGCGGGCAGGATCGACAGCACGCCCTCCGGCAGCCCGGCCTCCCGTGCGATGTCGGCCAGGATGTACGCGTCCAGGGGTGTCTCCGGCGACGGCTTGAGCACCACCGTGCACCCGGCCAGCAGCGCCGGGCCCAGCTTCGCCGCGGCCGTGAACTGCGGGACGTTCCACGGCACCACCGCCGCGACCACCCCGACCGGCTCGCGCCGTACCAGGATCGGGCCGAGGACGCCGGCGCGCTCCACTTCGTACGGGTGGTCGCGGGCGACCGTGATGGCCGCGTCCCACACCATCATCGCGCCGAGCGCCTGCGCGAGGACGCTCCACGAGTAGGGGGAGCCGTTCTGCGCGCTGACCGTCCGGGCGATCTCCTCGTGCCGTACGGCGATCGCGTCCTTGATACGGGTGACGACGGCGATCCGCTCGTCCAGGGACATCCGGGGCCAGGGCCCCTCGTCGAAGGCCCGGCGTGCCGCCGCCACCGCGCGGTCCACATCGGCCTGGGAGGCGTGCGGCACCCGGCCGATGATTTGCTCGGTGTGCGGCGAGGTCACGTCGATGACGTCATCGCCGAGGGGGTCGGCGAACTCGCCGCCGATGAACAGCTTTCCGTGCTCGACCAGCTCGGCCATGGCCGACCGCCTCCCGCAGTTTCTGACAGTGTTTCAGAACTGATACCAGTTCTAGTTATACTGGGCAATGGCCGTACCGCCGTGGGGAGATGAGGGCTCATGCCACCAGGACCGCAGGTACACGACCACGGCGGCGGCGTATCGAGCATCGCGGTCACCATCCCGGACAACCCCCTCGGCCACACCCTCGTCCACGTCGTCGACACCGACCGGGGCCCGGTCCTCGTCGACACGGGCTGGGACGACCCCGGCTCCTGGACGGAGCTGTGCGAGGGGCTCACCGCGCTGGGCACCTCCGTCCGGGACGTCCACGGCGTCCTCGTCACCCACCACCACCCCGACCACCACGGCCTGTGCGGCCGGGTCCGGGAGGCGTCCGGCGCCTGGATCGCCATGCACGCCGCCGACATCGCCGTCGTACGCCGCACCCGCGACGCCGAGCCGGGCGCCTGGCTCGACTACCTGCTGGCGAAGCTGACCGCCTCCGGCGCGCCCGACGAGCACACCGCCCCGCTGCGGTCCGCCCGCACCGGTGACCTCCCCCTGCCGCAGCCCGTCCTGCCCGACCGGGAGATCGCGCCCGGCGAGCTGCTCGACCTGGCGGGCCGTCGGCTGCGCGCGATCTGGACGCCCGGCCACACGCCCGGTCACGTCTGCCTGCACCTGGAGGAGGAGCACCCGGCTCGCCGGCCCGGCCATGGGCGGCTGTTCTCCGGCGACCACCTGCTGCCCGGGATCAGCCCGCACATCGGGCTGTACGAGGACCCCGACGACGCCACGGTCACGGATCCCCTGGGGGACTACCTGGACTCGCTGGAGCGGGTCGGCCGGCTCGGTGTCGCCGAGGTGCTCCCCGCCCACCAGCACGCCTTCACCGGCGCCGAGGAGCGGGTGCGGGAACTGCTCGCCCACCACGAGGAGCGGCTCACCGGCCTGGCCGGCCTGCTCACCACCCCGCTCACCCCCTGGCAGCTCGCCGAGCGCATGGAGTGGAACCGCCCCTGGGACCGCATCCCGTACGGCTCGCGCACCATCGCCGTCTCGGAGGCGGAGGCGCACCTGCGGCGGCTGGTGAAGCTGGGGCGCGTGGAGCCGGTGCCGGGCAGCGACCCCGTGACGTACCTGGCTGTATGACCCACCGGTAGAGTGAGCGGGTCGTCATCATGCCCGTACGGGGGGAAGCCGGTGAGAATCCGGCGCTGACCCCGCAACCGTGAACCGCCGTCTTCCCGGCGGTGAGCCGGATCGCCCCGTACGCGCACGTGTTCGGCTCGCGTCACCGGGAACGACTGCCCGGTGACCGGCACCGTCGAGGAATACGGAGCCGGAGCTTGGTGCCTTTCGCGTGCCGGTGCCCGGTTCCCGCAGGAAAGGCCACCGAAGCCATGACCACCGTTCGCGTCCGCCACGGCGCCGCGGCGCTCGCCGCCGCCGTGCTGCTGTCCGGGACCGGGACCGTCGCGTACGCGGCCCCCTCCCCCGCGCCGTCGCCGGTGATCCCCGCTGGCCTGTACGGCACGAAGGACCCGACGTACGACGGGGTGTGGCGGCAGTCGCTCGCCTTCATGGCCCAGCAGGTGTCCGGCGTCGAGCCGAACCGCAAGGCCGTGGACTGGCTGCTGAAGCAGCAGTGCGACAGCGGCGGCTTCGCCTCCTACCGCCCCGACCCGGCCAGGACCTGCGACCCGAAGACGCTGCTGGACACCAACGCCACCGCCGTCGCCGTACAGGCGCTGTCCGGAGTCGACAGGCCCGAGGCGGCGGAGCCCGGGACCGACCCGGTCAGCAAGGCCATGGGCGCGGGCGCCGCCTGGCTGAAGGGCGTCCAGAACAAGGACGGCGGCTGGGGCTACAACCCCGGCGCGCCCAGCGACGCCAACTCCACGTCCCTCGTCGTCAGCGCGCTCGCCGCGACCGGCCACCGGCCCGGCGAGATCCGGTCGAGCGGTGGGAAGACGCCGTACGACGCTCTGCTCGGCCTCGCGATCCCCTGCGACGCCAAGGAGGGCGCCGGCGCCTTCGCCTACCAGCCCGACCCGAAGAGCGGCGCGCTCGTCGCGAACGGCGACGCCACCGCCGCCGCCGTGCTCGCCGGGCTGGGCAAGGACCTCCAGACGCGGGGCGCCGAGCCGGAGCAGAAGCCGACCTGCGAGACCCCCGCCGAGCCGGCCGCCCAGCCGACGGCCGAGCGCGCCGCCCGCAACGGCGCCGCCTACCTGGCCACCGCGCTCGCCAGGAGCGGCCACCTGGACCTGCCGCCGATGCCAGGCGCCGCCGCCACCGCGCCCCAGCCGGACGTCGGCAACACGGCCGACGCCGTCATCGCCCTCGGCGCGGCCGGGCACATGGACCAGGCCGCCCCGGCCGTGGCCTGGCTGAAGAAGAACTCCGCGGCGTGGGCCAGGGAGAACGGCCCCGCCGCCTGGGCCCAGCTGGTCCTCGCCGCCCACACGGTGGGCGCGGACGCCCGCGACTTCGGCGGCGTCGACCTCGTACGGCAGCTCAACGCGACCGGTCCGGCGCCGAAGTCGCTGCCCCTGGAGGAGACGGAACAGCGGGAGACGGAGGAGGAGCCGGGCTTCAACGTCTGGCTTGCCGTCGCCGTCTTCCTGGTCGCCGGCATGGGCATCGGGTTCCTGCTCAGCGGCCGCAAGCGGGACCGGCAGCGGTGATGCGCGCCCGGATCGTGGTCCCGCTGCTCGCTGCCTGTGCCGTGCTGCTCGGCCTCGCCGGTCCCGCGCAGGCGACCGGCTACCGCTACTGGTCGTTCTGGGAGAGCGGTAAGGGCGGGACGTGGGTGTACGCCACGCAGGGTCCGGGCACCGCCCGGCCCGCCGACGGTGCCGTGACCGGCTTCCGGTTCGCGGTGAGCCCCGACTCCCAGAACGCCCCCCGGCCGCGCCGGGCACCCGACTTCGCCGCGATCTGCGGTTTTCCGCGAAGGACGGCACCAAGCGGGTCGGCCTGGTCATCGACTTCGGTACGGCGGCCGACGCTTCCACGTACGAGCCGGAGCCGCCGCCCGCGCTGCGCACCACCTGCGCGCAGGTGCGTACCGACGCGACGACCACTGACGCGCTCGCGACGGTCGCCAAGCCGCTGCGGTACAACAACCAGGGCCTGCTGTGCGCGATTGCCGATTACCCCAAGACGGGGTGCGGCGAGCTGGTGTCGTGGAGCCCCCCGCCGGGGGTCCCCCCGCTGGAGCCGGCCGGGTCTCCCGAGTCCCACCCCGTCATGGACCTCGAACCCGGCCCGTCGGTCGGGCTCGTCGCCGGTCTGGCCGCCGTCGCCGTCCTGGGTGCCGCCGCCGTGTGGCAGGCCCGCCGCCGTCGCCGGTGAACCTCCGCGCACCAGAGGCGAACCGCTCCAACGCCCTGCACGCGGGCGCGTGGTGGCTGTGGGCGCTGGGCCTGGCCGTCGCCGCGTCCCGCACGACCAACCCGCTGCTGCTGGGTCTGCTGGTCGGCGTGGCCGGGTATGTGGTGGCGGCCCGCCGCACCGATGCGCCATGGGCCCGCTCGTACGGGGCGTTCGTGAAACTGGGGCTGGCGGTGCTGGTTATCCGGCTGGTGTTCTCGGTGTTCCTCGGTTCGCCCATCCCCGGTACGCA
This sequence comes from Streptomyces sp. CB03238, assembly GCF_002099185.1. Lineage (NCBI taxonomy): Bacteria > Bacillati > Actinomycetota > Actinomycetes > Kitasatosporales > Streptomycetaceae > Streptomyces > Streptomyces sp. CB03238. The sequence continues at coordinate 316,580 of NZ_NBCN01000004.1, forward strand.
CCTGCTGGTGACACTGCCCGAAGTGCCGCTGCCCGCCTGGGCGCGGGGCGTGCGGATCGGCGGCTCGGTGACGGCCGAGCAGCTGGTGTTCGCGCTGTACGACGGGGCGAAGCTGGCCACGCTGCTGATCTGCGTGGGCGCCGCGAACGCGCTGGCGAACCCGGCGCGGCTGCTGAAGTCGCTGCCGGGTGCGCTGTACGAGGTGGGGGTCGCCGTGGTCGTCGCGATGACGTTCGCGCCGAACATGGTCGCCGATGTGGTGCGGCTGCGGACCGCGCGGCGGCTGCGGGGGCGGCCGACGGGCGGGGTGAAGGCGGTGCTCCAGGTGGGGCTGCCGGTGCTGGAGGGCGCGCTGGAGCGGTCGGTGGCGGTCGCCGCGTCGATGGACGCGCGGGGGTACGGGCGGACGGCGCCGGTGCCTCGCGGGGTGCGGCACGCGACGACGGTGCTGACGCTGGGCGGTCTGCTCGGGGTGTGCGTCGGGGCGTACGGCCTGCTGGCCGCTTCCGGGGGCGCGTACGCCGTGCCGCTCGTCGGGGCGGGGGTGGTCATGGCGCTGGCGGGGTTGCGGCTGGGTGGCCGCCGTTCGGTGCGTACCCGCTACCGGCCGGACCGGTGGGGTGCGCGGGCCTGGCTGGTGGCGGGGTCGGGGGCGGTGGTCGCGGCCTTGCTGGTCGCCTCGGACGCGGCTGCGCTGCACCCCGGTGTCGTTCCGCTCGCTGCGCCGGGGCTGCCGGTGTGGCCGGCGCTCTCCGTTCTGGTGGGTTTGCTGCCCGCGTTCGTGGCCCCGTTGCCGACCTCGTTGCCGAAGGAGTCCGTGTGATCCGGTTCGAGAACGTGACGGTGACGTACGCCGACGCCGGCGCGCCCACGTTGGAGGGTGTCGACCTGACCGTCCCGGAGGGCGAGCTGGTGCTGCTGGTGGGCCCGTCCGGGGTGGGCAAGTCGACGCTGCTGAACGCGGTGTCGGGCCTGGTCCCGCACTTCACGGGCGGCTCCCTGCGCGGCCGGGTCTCGGTCGCCGGCCGTGACACCCGTACCCACAAGCCGCGTGAACTGGCGGATGTCGTCGGCACCGTGGGCCAGGACCCGCTCGCGCACTTCGTCACCGACACGGTGGAGGACGAGCTGGCGTACGGCATGGAGTCGCTGGGCCTCGCGCCCGCGGTGATGCGGCGCCGGGTGGAGGAGACGCTGGACCTGCTGGGCCTGGCGTCGTTGCGGGACCGGCCGATCGCGACGCTGTCGGGCGGCCAGCAGCAGCGGGTCGCGATCGGTTCCGTGCTGACCCCGCACCCGAAGGTGCTGGTGCTGGACGAGCCGACGTCGGCGCTGGACCCGGCCGCGGCGGAGGAGGTCCTCGCGGTCCTCCAGCGCCTGGTCCACGACCTGGGCACCACGGTCCTGATGGCCGAGCACCGCCTGGAGCGGGTGGTCCAGTACGCCGACCGGGTCGCGCTGCTGGGCGCCGCCGGTGCCCCGGTGGTCCTGGGGCCCCCGGCCGACGTGATGGCCGTCTCCCCCGTCCACCCCCCGGTGGTCGCCCTCGGCCGCCTGGCGGGCTGGGACCCGCTTCCGCTGTCGGTCCGCGACGCCCGGCGCCGCGCGGGCGGGCTGCGGGAGCGGCTGGCCGGGCTTTCCCCCACCCCTCCCCCTACGCCTGGCGGCGTGGGGGGTCCCCCACTCCCCGAAACCGGGGGCAAGCCCCCGGCCCCCCAGGTGGCTGGGGGTACGGGGTACACCCAAGCCTCCAACGAGCGCGAGCGCTCCGCGCGGGAGGCGCCGTCCGGCGTGCGGGCGGCGCTGGGCCGCCTGCTGCGCCGACGCGACGCGACGGGGGCGGGCCCGCACGCAGGATCACCGGGCCGCGGCGAAGCCGCCGGACCCGCCGAGGGCTCCGGGGGCACGGAGCACCCCCACGACCACCACCCGGGGTCCGGGGCGGAGCCCCGGTTCGGGGAGTGGGGGTCCCCCCACGCCGCCAGGCGTAGGGGGAGGGGTGGGGGCGACGCCCCGCGCAGCGGCCTGCACCAGCCCGTCGCCGAGGTACGAAGGCTGGACGTGCGGCGCGGGCGGGTCGAGGCGCTGCGGGGTGTCGGCCTCACGGTGCGGGCCGGGGAGACCGTGGCGGTCATGGGCCGCAACGGGGCCGGGAAGTCGACCCTGCTCGGGGCGCTGGCCGGGATGGTCGAGCCGGCGGGCGGCAGCGTGCTCGTGGGTGGCCGGGTTCCGCACCGGACGCCGCCGCGCGAGCTGGTCCGGCAGGTGGGACTCGTACCGCAGGAGCCGCGTGGTCTGCTGTACGCGGACACCGTGGCGGCCGAGTGCGCGGCCGCCGACGCCGACGCGGGCGCCGAGCCGGGGGCCTGCCGGGCTCTGGTGTCGGAGCTGCTGCCGGGCGTGCAGGACGGCACCCATCCCCGGGACCTGTCGGAGGGGCAGCGGCTCGCCCTGGCCCTGGCGGTCGTGCTGACCGCCCGGCCTCCGCTGCTGCTGCTCGACGAGCCGACCCGGGGGCTGGACTACGCGGCGAAGGCCCGGCTGGCCGGCGTCCTCACGGGCCTGGCCGCCGACGGGCACGCCATCGTGATGGCGACGCACGACGTGGAGCTGGCCGCCGAGCTGGCGCACCGCGTGATCATCCTGGCGGACGGGGAGGTCGTCGCGGACGGGCCGACCCATGAGGTCGTCGTCTCCTCGCCCGCCTTCGCCCCGCAGGTGGCGAAGATCCTGGCGCCGCAGCCGTGGCTGACCGTCTCGCAGGTGGAGGCGGCCCTGTGACCGCCCGTCCGGTGCGGCTCGGGCCCCGCTCGGTCGCCGCCCTCGTACTGATCAGCGCCATCGGGGTGGTCGCCTTCGGCTGGCCGCTCCTCGCGGACGGCACGTCCGTCCTGGCGGGCCGGTCCCAGGACGCGCCGTGGCTGCTGGCCGTGCTGCTGCCGCTGCTGGTGGCCGTGGTGGTAGCGACGATCGCCGACTGCGGCATGGACGCCAAGGCGGTGGCGATGCTGGGCGTACTGGCGGCGGTCGGCGCGGCGCTGCGCCCGCTGGGGGCCGGGACGGCGGGCCTGGAGCCCATGTTCTTCCTGATGGTGCTGAGCGGCCGTGTCCTCGGCCCCGGGTTCGGTTTCGTGCTGGGTGCGGTGACCATGTTCGCGTCGGCGCTGCTGACCGGCGGGGTGGGGCCGTGGATGCCGTTCCAGATGCTGTCGATGGGCTGGTTCACGATGGGCGCCGGGCTGTTGCCGGGCCCGGTGCGGCTGCGCGGCCGGGGTGAGCTGCTGATGCTGTCGCTGTACGGGGCGGTGGCGGCGTTCGCGTACGGGACCGTGATGAACCTCCAGGGCTGGGTGACCCTGCAGGGCATGGGCAGCGGGATCTCGTTCCATCCCGGTGACCCGCTGCACGAGAACCTGGTCCGGTTCCTGGCGTACTGCGCGGCGACGTCGCTCGGCTGGGACCTGGGGCGGGCGGTGCTCACCGTCGTCCTGGTCCTGACCATCGGATCGACGGTTCTGAAGGCGCTGCGCCGTACGACTCGGCGGGCGGCCTTCGAGGCGCAGGTCACATTCGAAGGCGCCGAAAGGGCCTGAAAGGGTCCTGTGAGGGTGAGCCGCCCCACAGGACGTAGGTCACATACGAGGGACGATAGTGGGCCAAATCGGACAGCCGTCCGGCCCGTGGCCACCCGTGTCGACCTGCACTGATCGCTTTCGGGGGCAGCGAGTCCTTCCGGCCCGCACTCCGGCTCCGCCTAGTAACAGGGGTCCTTGCAGCGGCGGAACCGCCCTGTTTCTCTGGTGATGTCGCCGGGCGCAGCTCGCATCGCAGCGCCCCTGGCAGCCCCGTTCCCCCCGCCTCTGGCGTGGTTCGGCATGCCTGTGCGACGCCCCATGTCCCCGACGTTAGGTCACCTACGTGTTCCGCTCGCTCGTCAGCCGTTTCTCCGCCCGTCCCAAGTCCCTCGCCGCCGGCGCCGCCGTGCTGCTGGGCGCCACCGGTGCCGCGACTACATGAACGACCGCTACGGCAGCCCGTGCGGTGCCTGGAACTTCTGGCAGGCCAACGGCTGGTACTGAGCCACACCCAGCAGATGACGACGCAGGCCCCGGTGAACGACGTTCACCGGGGCTTCCCCGTTTCCAGGAGCGTCACAGCCGCTGGATGATCGTGCCCGTCGCCAGCCCGCCGCCCGCGCACATCGTGACGAGCGCGAACTCCTTGTCGGCCCGCTCCAGTTCGTGCAGCGCGGTGGTGATGAGCCGCGCGCCCGTCGCGCCCACCGGGTGACCGAGGGCGATGGCTCCGCCGTTCACGTTGACCTTCTCCAGGTCCTGGTCGAAGACCTGGGCCCAGCTGAGCACCACGGAGGCGAAGGCCTCGTTGATCTCGACGAGGTCGATGTCCTTGAGCGACATCCCGGCCTTGCCGAGGACCGCGCGGGTGGCGTCGATGGGCCCGTCGAGGTGGAAGTGCGGGTCGGAGCCGACGAGGGCCTGGGCGACGATCCGGGCGCGGGGTTTCAGTTTCAGTGCCCGGGCCATCCGCTTGGACGCCCACATCAGGGCGGCGGCGCCGTCGGATATCTGGGAGGAGTTCCCGGCGGTGTGGACGGCGGTCGGCATGATGGGCTTGAGCCGGGCGAGCGCTTCCATGCTGGTGTCGCGCAGCCCTTCGTCGCGGTCGACGAGCCGCCACATGCCCTGCCCCTCGCGCTGCTCCTCCTCCGTGGTCGGCACCTGGACGGCGAACGTCTCGCGCTTGAAGCGTTCCTCCGCCCACGCGGTGGCGGCGCGCGCTTGCGACAGCAGCCCGAGGGCGTCCACCCGCTCCCGGGTCAGGCCCCGGTGGCGGGCGATGCGCTCGGCGGCCTCGAACTGGTTGGGCAGGTCGACGTTCCACTCGTCGGGGAAGGGCTTGCCGGGCCCGTGCTTGGAGCCGCTGCCGAGCGGTACGCGGGACATGGCCTCGACGCCGCAGCTGATGCCGACGTCGATGACACCGCAGGCGATCATGTTGGCGACCATGTGGGCGGCCTGCTGCGAGGAGCCGCACTGGCAGTCGACGGTGGTGGCGGCGGTCTCGTAGGGCAGGCCCATCGCGAGCCAGGCGGTGCGGGCGGGGTTCATGGACTGTTCGCCGGCGTGGGTGACCGTACCGCTGACGATCTGTTCGACGCAGTCGGCGTGGATGCCGGTGCGGCCGAGGAGTTCGCGGTAGGTCTCGCCCAGGAGGTAGGCGGGGTGGAGGTTGGCGAGTGCGCCTCCACGCTTCCCGATGGGGGTGCGTACGGCTTCGACGATGACGGGTTCCGCGGCCATGAGCTCGTCCTCTCCTCGCCCGCCCGCGAGGCGTCCCGGCGCCCGCGCGGGGGGCTGTGTGTGGTCGGGGACACCCCCCAGCCCCCGGACTCGAACTAGTACGCGTTCTAGTTCTTCCCTCAGTCTGATGAGGGCTACCGCGGGTACGCAAGGGTCGTGCACACAACGGAAGACCCCATGGCTCTTGCCACTTGGGGAACCCGTTACTACCTTTCGGACAATTCTGATGGGCCGTCAGACATGGAGATCGCCGATGACCTGCCCCCATCTCCCCCCGCTGCCCCCGGGGTTCGACTTCACCGACCCCGACCTCCTCCAAGCCCGCGTCCCGCTGCCCGAGTTCGCCGAGATGCGGCGGACCGCCCCGGTCTGGTGGTGCGCGCAGCCGCGCGGCATCTCCGGGTTCGACGACGAGGGGTACTGGGCGGTGACCCGGCACGCCGACGTCAAGTACGTCTCCACGCACCCGGAGCTGTTCTCGTCGAACACCAACACCGCGATCATCCGGTTCAACGAGAGGATCAGCCGCGACCAGATCGACGCCCAGAAGCTGATCATGCTGAACATGGACCCGCCCGAGCACACCCGGGTCCGCCAGATCGTCCAGCGCGGCTTCACGCCCCGCGCGATCCGGTCCCTGGAGAACGCCCTGCGCGACCGGGCCCGCTCCATCGTCCGGACGGCGACCGAGAACGCGGGCGACGACGGCTCCTTCGACTTCGTCACCAACATCGCCGTCGAACTGCCGCTCCAGGCCATCGCCGAGCTGATCGGCGTGCCCCAGGAGGACCGCGTCAAGATATTCGACTGGTCCAACAAGATGGCGGCGTACGACGACCCCGAGTACGCCATCACCGAGGAGGTCGGCACCGAGGCGGCCATGGAGATCGTCTCGTACGCGATGAACCTGGCCGCCGCCCGCAAGGAGTGCCCGGCCAAGGACATCGTCTCCCAGCTGGTCGCGGCGGAGGACGAGGGCAACCTCGCGAGCGACGAGTTCGGCTTCTTCGTCATCCTGCTCGCGGTGGCGGGCAACGAGACCACCCGCAACGCCATCAGCCACGGCATGCACGCCTTCCTCACCCACCCCGAGCAGTGGGAGCTCTACAAGCGGGAACGCCCCCGGACGACGGCCGAGGAGATCGTCCGCTGGGCCACCCCCATCGTCTCCTTCCAGCGCACCGCCACCCAGGACCTGGAGTTCGGCGGCCAGAAGATCAAGGCGGGCGACCGGGTCGGCCTCTTCTACTCCTCCGCCAACAACGACCCCGACGTCTTCGACCACCCCGAACGCTTCGACATCACCCGCGACCCCAACCCCCACCTCGGCTTCGGCGGCGGAGGCCCGCACTTCTGCCTCGGCAAGTCCCTCGCCGTCCTGGAGATCGACCTCATCTTCAACGCCATCGCCGACGGCCTGCCCGGCCTCCGCCTCACGGGCGACCCGCGCCGGCTGCGCACGGCCTGGCTGAACGGCATCAAGGAGCTCCAGGTCAGCCTCGGCCCCCGTACCTCTTGAGTCCTGCCCATGCCCACTGAAAAGGTGGGTGCGACCAATACGTCGCAACGGGATCGGTGGGCACATGGGCGAGGAACAACTGAATCAGCAGCACGGGGAGCGTCCGGAGCGTCTGGCGGTCACCGAGCGGACCCGGCACCGGAGGCTGCGGGAGAAGGGCAGCACCCTGCGCTCCGACCTGGACGACATCCTGCGCGCCGGATTCGTCTGCCACCTCGCCGTGGTCGTCGACGGGGCACCGCTGGCCGTACCGACCGTCTACGGCGTGGACTTCGACGCCCGCGTGCTCTACCTGCACGGCTCCGTCGCCAGCCGCAGCCTCGTCCAGTCCCCCGGCGCCCCCGTGTGCGTCACCGTCACCCACGTCGACGGGCTGGTCCTCGCCCGTTCCGTCTTCGAGCACGGCGTCAACTACCGCTGCGCCATGGTCCACGGCACCCCGCGCCGCATCACCGACCGCGAGGAGCTGCTGCACGGGCTGCGGGTGCTGACCGAGAACTGCGCACCGGGGCAGTGGGAGTACGCGCGTACGCCCAGCAGGAAGGAGCTGGCGGCCACGTCGCTGCTCGCCCTGCCGCTCGACGAGGCGTCGGTGAAGATCGCGGCGGGCCCGCCGGACGACGGGGACGGCCCGGACGCCGAGCTGGGCCTGTGGGCCGGGGTCGTCCCGTACCAGCCGGTCTTCGGCGCCCCCGAGCCCGACCCGCTGCTGCCCGCCGGCCTGCCGGTGCCCGCGCACATCGCGGCCCTCACCGGGCGTGGATGACTCCCCGCGCGCGGTGGCGTGACATACGTTCGGCTGCATGAGCCAAGAGCGATGGACCGCCGTGGACGACTACCTCACCGACATGCTCGCGCCCGCCGACGAGGCACTGGCCGCCGCGCTCGCCGACAGCGACGCGGCGGGCCTGCCGGCGATCGGCGTGACGCCGCCCCAGGGGAAACTGCTGCACCTGCTGGCCCGTACGCAAGGTGCGCGCACGATCCTGGAGATCGGCACGCTCGGCGGCTACAGCACCATGTGGCTGGCCCGCGCGCTGCCGGCGGACGGCAGGCTGATCTCGCTGGAGTACAACCCGGAGCACGCCGGCGTCGCCCGCGCGAACCTCGCCCGGGCGGGGCTGGACAAGGTGGCCGAGGTACGGACGGGCGCGGCCCTCGACACGCTGCCGAAGCTGGCCGAGGAGGGCGCGGGCCCGTTCGACCTGGTCTTCATCGACGCCGACAAGCCCAACAACCCACGGTACGTGGAGTGGTCGCTGCGGCTGACCCGGCCGGGCAGCCTGATCATCGTCGACAACGTGGTACGCGGCGGCGCGATCACCGACGAGACGTCGACGGACCCGTCGGTGATCGCGACGCGCGAGATGTTCGACCTCGTCGCCCGCGACCCCCGTCTGGACGCCACGGCGCTCCAGACGGTGGGCGGAAAGGGCTACGACGGAATGCTGCTGGCCCGCGTGGCGGCCTGAGCGGCCGTCATACCCGCAGCAGCCGCTCGGCCATGGCGCGGTACGCCTGGAGCGTGACGCGCAACTGCTCGGTGTCCGGCTCGTGTTCGCCGTCCCCGTCCCAGTCGGCCCGCAGCGCGCGGCGGTGCTCGGTCAGGGCTTCCGTAAGGCGGTCGGCAGCCGCGTCCAGCACGGCGGCGGCCTCCTCCACGGACCGGTGCGGGCTCTCGACGAAGCCGGTCAGCGCCTGCTGCATGCGCGAGCCGAGCTCGTCGCGCACCCCCCGCGCCACCAAGGGCTCCGACACCCCGGCCACCGAGCCGGAGCCCCCGACCCGGGGCGGGGTGTCGGGCCCGGGCGGGGTGGCGGGCCCGGTTGCGGTTCGGGCGCCGGCCCCGGGCGGGGCGCCGGCTCCGGGCGGGGTCTCGGGGCTGGTCGGGGCGCCGGCTCCGGTTCCGGTTGGGGTGCCGGTTCCGGGTGGGGCGCCGGGCTCGGTTGCGGTGTCGGGCTTGGCCCCGACGGGGCCGCCATAGGGGACGCGGCGACCATGCGCCCCGTCCTGCTCCGTCGGCGCACCGGCGCCCTGCGGCGCGCGAGCACCCGTCGGGACGCCGGCCGCGTTGGCGGCGTCCGGCGCCACGGGGCTGCCGGTCGCCGGCCGGTCACCGGCCCCGTGCGGCGCGCGGGCAGCCGTGTGGGCGTCCGCCGCCGTCGGGGCACCCGGCCCCGCCGGGGCGCTCCCCGCGTACGGGGCCCGGGCAGCGGTCGGGGTTCCTGCTCCAGTGGGGGCGACGGGGCCGCCGTACGGGGCGCTGACGCTGCCCGGAACGGGACCGCTGTGCGGGGCGTCCGGCCCCTGCGCGTCGGGTGTGCCGTGCCGGGTGCGGGATGCGGCCGGGCCGGTCGGGCCGGTCGGGTCGGTGGGGTTCTGCGGGGGCATCAGGCGCCACTCCCCTTCGGCCAGGGCGCGTGGACCCGGTGGCCGCGGGCGGCCGGGCGGCGCGGGGCGTGGCGGGCGTGGTCCTCGGGCTGTGCGGTGACCAGCGCCTCGAACAGCCGCCGCGCGTCGACCATCGCGGCACGCAGCTCCTCAGTGCCGGCGCCGGTACCGGCACTGGTACCAGTACCGGCGTCCGCGCGGGCGGTGCGGTGCACGCGCCGGTAGCCGTCGACGTAGTGGGCGTGGTGCACGGACAGCGCGGCCACCTGCTCCTCGTACGCGGAGGCCGCCGGGAAGCCGCGGTCCTCGGCCAGCCGGGCCAGCAGCCGGTCCGCCTCGGCGACGGCCTGGCGCGGCGCGTCGACGAACTGCTCCTGGAGGCCCGCCCACAGGGCCACGTACTGTTCGCGGGCCTCACGCGACAGCGGCCGCGGCCGCAGGTCGCCGTGGCGCGTGACGCGCTCGGCGAGTTCACGTTCGGCGGCCTTGGTGTCGCCGTCGTGCAGGGCGACCGTCCGCTCGTACTCGGGGCCGAACCGCCGCTTCAGCCCGCGGCCGCGCCTGCCGGACGCCTTGCCGGGGCCCACGTACAGGACCGCGGCGACCACGGCGGCGAAGACGACGACCAGAGCGACGACGATCAGGACAGTGGACATGACTGTCTCCCCTCGATCCGGGGGTCGGGGTTTCTTCGTGACTGTTCGACGGGCGTGTTGCCGCTATCCCATTGGCCAAACGGTCCGCCCGTCGGATAGAGACGCACCATGACGAGCACCAACTGGACCATCCGCCCCGAGCGTTACGACACGCCCGACGCCACCGCGCTGCGCCGCGACTACTACGACGACGTCGCGAGCCGCTACTGGCACCGGCCGGCGACGGCGGCGGAGGTCGACGAAGGGCTCACCAACGACGGTGTGGAGCGACTCACCCCGCCGTCCGGCCAGTTCGTCGTCGGCCGGGCGGACGGCAAGCCCGCGGCCTGCGGCGGGGTGCTCATGCTGGACGCGGAGCGGGCGGAGGTCACCCGCGTGTTCATACGCCACGCCTTCCGCGGCACCGGCGGCGCCACGCTCCTGATGGACGCCCTGGAGTCGGCCGCGGCCGGACTGGGCGCCCGGCGCATGGTGCTCAACACGCGCCTGGACCTGGTCGAGGCGCGCGCCCTGTACGTCCGCAGCGGCTACCGCGAGATCCCGGCGTACTGCGAGGGCCCGTACAAGGAGATCTGGTACGGCAAGGAGCTGTCCGCCCGCTAGAGCGCGTGGTTCCGGCGGGGTTCGGGGGCCCGTGGCCGTTCCTGGGTGGAGCCGCACAGCTCGGCCGTCAGCTCCGCCACGAGCTGGACCAGGTCGGTCGGCCGCTCCGGCCCCCACCAGTCGCCGAGCAACTCGGCGAGGGACTCCTCGCGGGCGTGCGCCAGCCGGACCGCCACGTCCACGCCCTGATCGGTCAGCATCAGCTGGAGGCCCTCGCGGCGCACCAGGTGCCGCTCCTCCAGTTGCCGGGCGGCCTCGGTGATGATCCGGATCGGTACGGGGGTGGTGTCGGCGAGCCGTCCGGGCTCCACGGTGCCGTGGCGGCGGACCCGCAGCAGCAGCCAGCTGGCGGCGGGCAGCAGGTCCAGGCCCGCGCGCGCGGTGATCTTCTCGTAGATGGCCTTGCGGCCCTCCCGAGAGCCGAGCACCGACAGCGCGCGGGCGCACTCGTCGTACGAGGAGCGCTCGACAGGGTTGGAGGCGACGGTCTGGCTGGGGTCGGGCGCGGTGACCGCGCCTCGCAGCCGGTCCTCCTTCAGCAGCCAGGCGATGAGGAACGCGACGGCGACGACGGGCGCGGCGTACAGGAAGACGTCGGTGATGGACGTCGCGTACGCGTGCAGTACGCCGGGGCGCAGGTCCGGAGGCAGTTCGGCGATGGCGCGCGGGTCGGCGGCGAGCTGGTCGGCTCCGGTGCCCGGGGGCAGTTCGCGGCCGGCGAGGGCGTCGGAGAGTTTGCCGGTGAGCCGGTTGGTGAAGATGGTGCCGAAGATGGCGACGCCGAAGGACGCGCCGATGGAGCGGAAGAAGGTGGCGCCGGAGGTGGCGACACCGAGGTCCTCGTACGCGACGGCGTTCTGCACCACCAGCACCAGGACCTGCATGACGAGGCCGAGTCCGGCGCCGAAGACGAAGAAGTACAGGCTCATCTCCCAGTCGGAGCTGGACTCCTTCATCCGGTGCAGCAGCACCAGCCCGATGGCGGTGACGGCGGTGCCGAGGATGGGGAAGACCTTCCAGCGGCCGGTACGGCTGACGATCTGGCCGGAGCCGGTGGAGGTCAGCAGCATGCCGAGCACCATCGGCAGCATGTGCACGCCGGACATGGTGGGGGTGACGCCCCGCACGACCTGGAGGAACGTCGGCAGGTAGGTCATCGCGCCGAACATCGCGAAGCCGACGACGAAGCTGATGACGGAGACGAGCGTGAAGGTGCGGATCCGGAACAGCTTCAGCGGCAGTACGGGTTCGGCGGCGCGCCGCTCGACGTACACGAACCAGACGAGGAGGACGGCGCCGAGGACGGCGAGGCCGATGATCTGCGCCGAGCCCCAGGCCCAGGTGGTGCCGCCGAGGGACGCCACGAGGACGAGGCAGGTGGCGACGGAGGCGATCAGGAAGGTGCCGAGGTAGTCGATGGTGTGGCGGGTGGCGCGCACCGGGATGTGCAGCACGGCGGCGATGACGAAGAGCGCGACGACGCCGATGGGGAGGTTGATGTAGAAGACCCAGCGCCAGGAGAGGTGCTCGGTGAACAGGCCGCCCAGGAGCGGTCCGAGGATGCTGGTGGCGCCGAAGACGGCGCCGAAGAGGCCCTGGTACTTGCCGCGTTCGCGCGGTGAGACGAGGTCGCCGACGATGGCCATGGACAGCACCATGAGGCCGCCGCCGCCCAGGCCCTGGACGGCGCGGAAGGCGATCAGCTGCGGCATGTTCTGCGCGATGCCGCAGAGCGCCGAGCCGATGAGGAAGAGGACGATGGCGGTCTGGAAGAGCTTCTTGCGGCCGTACTGGTCGCCGAGCTTGCCCCAGAGGGGGGTGCCGGCGGTGGAGGCGAGCATGTAGGCGGTGACGACCCACGACAGGTGCTCCATGCCGCCGAGTTCGCTGACGATGGTCGGCAGGGCGGTGGAGACGATGGTCTGGTCGAGCGCCGCCAGCAGCATCCCGAGCAGCAGGGCGCCGATGGCGACCAGGACGGTACGCCGGTTCTGTCCCTGGCCCGGGGCGGGGCTGGTGGCCGGGGTGGTCACTTCCTGCGCCATGGGTTCTCCCTCGTCGTCTCGCGGGCCCTCGTCGTCTCGCGGGTGGGCGGCGGGCCGGACGCGTACCCCCTCCTCCCCCTCCCATCCTGGGTGCTTCGTCCCGATACGGCCCGCCGAGCGGGGGCGGGGTGCGGTGGGTGGTCCTCCGGGGCGCCCGGCGGGCTGCATAATCGCTCGCAGTTCAAGGGGAGGGGCCCACATTGACGGGACAGAACTGTCCTGAGTGCGGCGGTCGCGGCGGCGACTGCGGTTGCGCGTCCACGGAGGACACGCTGGGGATACGTCCGTATGTGAACCTGCAGGCGGAGCCGGAGTCTCAGCCGGGGACGGGTCCGGCCTTTCCGGCTCCGGCTCCGGGTCCGGGTCCTGCTTCGGGTCCAGTACCGCCTCCGTCTTCGTCTCCGCCTCCGCCTCCGACGATGCCGCTGTACGTGCCGCTGGAGCCCGAACTGGTACCGCTGGAAGGCGCGGGCCCGCCGCGCGGCGCGCGCGCCGGTGCGCGGGCGCAGGCGCGGGCCCGGGCACGGTCCCGGAACCGGGCCCGCCGCCCGTACGCCGTGTCCGGCGCCGTGGCGGCGGTCGTCGCCGTGCTGGGCGTGGCCGGCTTCGCCGGCGGCCTGTTCGGCGGGGACGGGGAGGCGGACCGGCTGCTGCCCGACCTGTCGCCGAGCATGCCCGCCTGGCCGAGCGGGGAACCCAAGGGGCCGTCCTCGTCGGCGTCCGGGCCGGCGTCGCCGTCGGGCTCCCCGTCCGCGTCGGCGTCCGTGTCCGCGTCCCCCTCCGGTTCGGCGTCCGCGTCCCCCTCCCCCTCCGCGTCGGCGACCGCCTCCGCGTCCCTGGCCATCGCCGTGCCGGGTACGGCGTCGGCGGCACCGTCCTCGAACGGCGAGCCGACCGGTCCGGCCACCGTCCCCTCGCCGTCCCCCGCCCCCTCCCGGACGCCCAGCCCGGAGCCGTCGGAGGACGAGCCGGTGACCCTGCGGCGCGGCGACCGCGGCCCGGAGGTCACGGAACTCCAATACCGCCTGCGGCAGGCGGGCCTCTACGACGGCCCCATGAACGGCCGCTACAACGAGGACGTGGAGTGGGGCGTGGGCCAGTACCAGGAGGCCCGCGACCTGTGGAGCGACGGGTGGGGCGTATACGGCCCGGAGACCCGCCGGTGGCTGGAGTCCGAGACGACGGGCCGCTGACCAAGGCGTGCCCGGCGCGGGCTGGCGTTCGCGGGGGTTGATTTTGTATCGTGGGGGAACAAAGTGGTCCCGCCCGTATACCCTGACCGGCGGGCGGGCCACTTCGTACCCGTTTCTCCCCCTCTCCCGTGGAGATCGCCGATGCCGGCCACCCCTTCCCCCCTGACCGCCCGGGCCCTCCTCCTCGACATGGACGGCACGCTCGTCAACTCGGACGCGGTGGTGGAGCGCTGCTGGCGCCGCTGGGCCCTGCGGCACGGGCTCGACCCGGAGGAGGCACTCAAGGTCGTCCACGGCCGCCAGGGGTACGCCACCATGGCCGTCCTCCTCCCGGACCGCCCGATGGAGGAGAACCACGCCGACAACCGCGTGATGCTCGCCGAGGAGACCGCCGACCTGGACGGCGTCGTGCCGATCGGCGGCGCGCCCGCCTTCATGGCCGCCATCGCCGCCCTCCCGCACGCCCTGGTCACCTCCGCCGACGCGCCGCTCGCCCGGGCCCGCATGGGCGCGGCCGGGCTGCGGATGCCGGACGTACGCGTGACCGCCGAGTGCGTGGGGGCGAGCAAGCCGGACCCGGAGGGTTTCCTGAAGGGCGCCGCCGAGCTGGGCTTCGACCCGGCGGAGTGCGTGGTGTTCGAGGACTCCGAGGCGGGCATCCAGGCGGGCCGCGCCGCCGGGATGCGGGTGGTGGGCGTCGGCCCGCGCGCCGGCGCGTACGCCCCCGACGTACACGTACCGGATCTGACGCACGTGCGCGTGGAGGCGGACGGCGCCGACGGCACCATCCGCGTCCACATCACCCCGTAACGCCTTACGGCGCCAGCGCCTCGTAGAGGCTGAAGCCCGCCAGCGCCAGCATCAGGCAGGCGGCGACCTTGGTGATCAGGCGCAGCGGTACGTACTTCATGAGCGTCCGCCCGCCCAGGATGCCGATCCCGGCGACCGCCCAGAGGGCGAGCACGGCGCCGAGCCCGACGGAGAGCGGGTTGTCGTAGCGGGCGGCGAGGTTCGCGGTCATGATCTGCGTCAGGTCGCCGAACTCCGCCACCAGGATCAGCATGAAGCCCGCCCCGGAGACCTTCCAGAAGGACTGGTCGGCCGGGGCCTTGATCTTCTCGTCCTCGTCGTCGCCCTTCTTCAGCAGCAGCACGGCCGCGCCCGCGAGGAACAGCACACCGACCAGCGCCTGTACCAGCCGGTGCGGCAGCAGGGTCAGGACGCTGCCGGCGGCGACGGCGAGGACGACGTGGATGGCGAAGGCGGCGGCGACACCCGCGAAGACGTAGGACGCGCGGTAGCGGGTGCCCAGCATGAGGCCGGCGAGCGCGGTCTTGTCGGGGAGTTCGGCGAGGAAGACGACGCCGAAGGTGATCGCCATGATCGTGAGGCTGAGCACGGGATGGGGTTCCTCAATCGGTCGGGCGGTTCCGCCGTACCGAGAAGAGACGTCTCAGGGTTCCGAGGAGTCGCTCCGGCACGGCGGCACCATGGATGTGGGCATGGCGCTGCTGTCGCCGAAGGTCTCGCTGGCGCACCCCGAACGGGCCGCCTCCGGGCGCCGGCCGGGCGCGAGGCCCAGCAGTATGTCGACGTTCCGGCGAAGAGCTACTCCCCTTCTGCTCCGTCCAGGGTACGTGATCGCCACGGCGCGACCGTCATGCCTCGACCTCCCGGTGCAGCTTCCCCCGGGCCACCAGCTCCAGCCCGGCCGCCACCGCCACGCCCTGCACGGCCATCAGCCCGACCAGCACGAACAGCTGCACCGCCCCCGCCAGCAGCGGTGACGCCCCGCCCAGCAGCATCCCGACGAACGCGCCCGGCAGGGTGACGAGCCCCACCGTCCTGGTCTGGTCGAGCCCCGGCAGCAGCGCGTCCGCCGCCGCCTCCCGGGCCACCTCCAGCCGCGCGTCCCGCTCCAGCAGTCCGAGCGCCAGCCCCGCCTCCACCTCGCCGTGCCGCGTGTCCAGCTCCTCCAGGGCGCGCCGCCCGCCGAGCACCGTCGCGGTGAGCGCCCCGCCGATGAGGATGCCGGTCACGGGGATCAGCGCGATGCCCTTGAGCGGGACGAGCCCGGTCAGCAGCAGGGCGCCGACGACCGGGACGACCCCGGCGGCGATGGGCACGGCCGCCCACCACCAGGTGCCGTTGGGCGTGATGCGGCGCCCGGCCGTACGTACGGCGACGGCGTACATGAGCAGCAGGAAGGCGAGCAGCAGCGGTACGGAGCGGACGACCCACCCGATGACCAGCGACACGGCCGCGAGCTGTACCGCGGCCCGTACCCCCGCGGTGACGATCTCGCGCGGCGCCCGGAGGTGGGCGAGCGCGGCGACGGTGGCGGCGACGGCGAGCAGGACGGCGAGAACAGCCGCGAACGTGGCATTGACGGGCAGCAGCACACGTCAACCCTAAAGCCGGACAAGGCAGGTGCCGGGACGTCAGAAACCGGGCACAACCCTTGATGTGACGTGCACATGTCGTCACTCTGTAACCCGGCGCATCCCCCGGGGCAACCTGGCGCCGCCACGATGGCCGAGCCGCCCGAACGGGCGTCCGGCCAACACCCCCACATCCCAAGGGAGTCACCCATGTCCGGTGTCTACGCGCGTCGAATAGCCCGTCGGACCGCCGTCCTCGCCGCGTCCGCCGCCCTCACCGCCACCGGTGTCCTGGCCACCGCACCCGCCGCCCAGGCCGCCCCGCCCACCCCGGTCAGCGCCGCCACCGCGCGCACGTACCTGGGCCAGCTCACGGTGAAGGCGGAAGGTTCCTCCAGCGGCTACAGCCGTGACCTGTTCCCGCACTGGATCACCCAGTCGGGCAGTTGCAACACCCGCGAGGTCGTCCTCAAGCGCGACGGCGTGAACGTCGTCCAGGACTCCGGTTGCGCGGCGGTCAGCGGCAGTTGGTACTCCGAGTACGACGGCGCCACCTGGCGCGCGGCGTCGGACGTCGACATCGACCACGTCGTCGCCCTCGCCGAGGCCTGGCGCTCCGGCGCCAGCGGCTGGACCACCTCGCAGCGCCAGGCCTTCGCCAACGACCTGACCCGCCCGCAGCTCATCGCGGTCACCGACGACGTCAACCAGGCCAAGAGCGACCTCGACCCCGCCGAGTGGCTGCCGCCGCGCACCGCGTACCGCTGCACGTACGCCCGGATGTGGGTGCATGTGAAGCACCACTGGAACCTGAGCGTCGACTCCGCCGAGAAGAACGCCCTCCAGTCCGTCCTCAACGGCTGCTGACGGCCCCGTACCCCTGAGCCTCCGTCGTTCCGTACCGTAGTTGTACGGGCGACGGAGGAGGCCGTGTATGACAGCCGGACTGCGGTTGGGACCGCTCCTGCGGTACGTCGACTGGGAGCGCGGCGACCGCGCGACGGTCTGGGTCGAGGCCGACCGGCCCTGCACGGCCCGGGTCCGGTGCGCGGACGGCGCCGGCGGCAGCACACGGACCTTCCAGATAGCCGGGCACCACTACGCCCTGGTCCCCGTCACCGGCCTGACGCCCGGGACGACGACCCCGTACGAGGTGCTGCTCGACGACCGGCCGGTGTGGCCGCCCACCGGCCCCGACTACCGCTACCCGGCCAGTACGATCACCGCGCCCCGGCCGGGCGGCACGGAGCTGCGCGTCTCGTTCGGGTCGTGCCGCTGGGCCGCGCCCCCGGCGGGCGGGAAGGACCCGGTCGGCCCGGACGCCCTCGACACCCTGGCCACCCGGCTGGCCACGGACCCCGACGCCGTACGCCCCGACGTGCTGCTCCTGCTGGGCGACCAGGTGTACGCGGACGAGACCTCCAAGGCGACCCGCCGCTGGCTGACCGCCCGCCGGGACCTGCGCGAGGAACCGGGGGCGCAGGTCGCGGACTACGAGGAGTACACCCACCTCTACTACGAGTCCTGGCTCGACCCCGGCGTGCGCTGGCTGCTGTCCACCGTCCCCAGCTGCATGATCTTCGACGACCACGACGTGATCGACGACTGGAACACCAGCGACTCCTGGCTGGCCGACATGCGGCGCACCGGGTGGTGGCGGGAACGGATCCTCAGCGGGCTGATGTCGTACTGGGTCCACCAGCACCTGGGCAACCTCTCCCCCGATGAACTGGACTCCGATCCGCTGTACGCGGCGGTCCGCGCCGCACCGGACGGGACGGAGCTGCTGCGCCGGTTCGCCGCCGAGGCCGACGCCGACCCGGCGCGGGCGCGGTGGAGCTACCGGCGGGACTTCGGCCGTACCCGGCTGGTGATGATCGACACCCGGGCCGGGCGCGTGCTGGAGGAGCAGCAGCGGGCCATGCACGACCAGGAGGAGGAGGGGTGGCTGGCCCAGCAGATGCTGGCCGACCGGGACCGCTGCGACCACCTGCTGGTCGGGGCCTCCCTGCCGTGGCTCCTGGCGCCGATGATGCACGCCGCGGAGACCTGGAACGCCGCGCTGTGCCGCGGTGAGCGGGGCGCCGGGTGGGCCCGGCTGTCGGAACGGGTGCGCCGGGGGGCGGACCTGGAGCACTGGTCCGCCTTCCCCGACTCGTTCGAGCGGCTGACCCGGCTGCTGGCGGAGGCGGGCCGCGGCCCGGACGCCCCTGCGACGGTGTGCGTCCTGTCGGGCGATGTCCACCACGCGTACGTGGCGGAGCCGGAGTGGCCGGAAATCACGGGTTCCGGGGGCACGCCGGAGGAGCGGGGCGTCCCGGCGGCCCCGGCGACCGCGGGCGACCCGGCGGCATCTGCGACCCCGACCGCCCCGGGCACCTCGGGCACCTCGGGCACCTCGGGCACCTCGGGCACCTCGGGCACCTCGGGCACCCCCGCGGCCCCCGACGCGCCGGACGCGCCGGACGCCCGGGTCGTCCAGTTGACGTGCTCACCCGTGCACAACCGGATCCCGCGTGTGCTGAGGGTGGGGTTCCGGCTGGGCTGGAGCCGGGTGGGGCGGTGGCTGGGGCACGGGCTGCTGCGGCACGGGCGGAGCGAGCGGCCGGTCGTGGACTGGCGCCGTACCGGCGGGCCGTGGTTCGGCAACCAGCTGATGACGCTGACGCTGCGCGGGCGGTCGGCGGAGCTGCGGCTGGAGCAGGCGGCGGGCCGGGGGCGGGACCGGAGCGACGCCGAGCTGAGGACCGTACACGAGCGGACGCTCACGCCCGGGCGGTGAGCGTCCGCTGGGACGCACCCGGCGCTGTGAACGTCCGCAGTGAAGATTCCGCGGTGAAGATCCGCGGTGAACATCGGCTGTGAACGTCCGGTGAACGTCCGGTTCAGGCCTCTGCCAATCCCACCCATAGCGGATGGTGATCCTCCGGTCAGGGGTTCGGTGAGGGGCGAGGCAACGGCATGATGAGCTTTCGCCTGCCACGAGCCGGCGACGCCAGCTCCGCCCGCACCGCCCCCTGCCCCGGGAGTCCGAGTCTTGTCGTCCGAAGTTCCCCATGCCATAGCCCTGGTCGGTGCGGGTCCCCGCGGCACGTCCGTGCTCGAACGGCTCTGCGCCTCCGTCCCGGAACTGGCCGCGGGAACCCCGCTGACCGTCCATGTCATCGACCCGGCCCCGCCGGGGGCGGGCCGCGTGTGGCGCACCGACCAGCCGGCCGAGCTGCTGATGAACACGGTGGCGTGCCAGGTGACGGTCTTCACCGACGAGAGCGTGAGCTGCGAGGGCCCGATACGCCGGGGGCCGAGCCTGTACGAGTGGGCCGCCTCCCGCTCGTACCCGCTCGGCCCCGACGACTACCCCACCCGCGCCTGCTACGGCGCCTATCTGGAGTGGGCGTTCGCCCGCGCGGTGCGCGAGGCGCCGCCGGAGGTGACCGTGCGGGTGCACGCGGCACGGGCCGTACACCTGGAGGGCGCCGGCCCGGGGTGCGCCGGCCCGCAGACCCTCACGCTGGACGACGGCACGGTCCTCACGGGCCTTGGCGCGGTCGTCCTGGCTCAGGGCCACCTCCCGGTCGTCCAGGACCCGTCATCGGCTCACCTGGGCGCGTACGCGGCGCGCCACGGGCTGCGCCACTTCCCGCCCGCCAATCCGGCCGACCTCGACCTCACGCCCGTCGCCCCCGGCGAGCCGGTGCTGTTGCGGGGCCTGGGCCTGAACTTCTTCGACCACATGGCCCTGCTCACGGAGGGCCGGGGCGGCACGTTCGTACGCGACGGGAGCACGCTCCGGTACGTGCCCTCGGGCCGTGAGCCCCGCCTGTACGCCGGTTCGCGGCGCGGTGTCCCGTACCAGGCGCGCGGCGACAACGAGAAGGGCTCGTCGGCACGGCACGAGCCGTTGCTGCTGACGCCGGACGTCATAGAGACGTTCCGCAAGCGGGCGGGCGCGGGCGATCCTCCGGACTTCCTGGACGAGATATGGCCGCTGGTGGCCAAGGAGGTCGAGACGACGTACTACGAGGCGCTGCTGAAGCGGCCGAAGGGCTTCCGCACCCGTTTCCTGACCGACCCGCAGGCCGCCCTCGACACCTACGGTGTCCCGCCGCACGACCGCTGGTGCTGGGAGCGGATCTCCCGCCCCTACGCGGGGGAAACGTTTCGGTCGTCGGCCGGTTTCCGCGCCTGGCTGCTGTCGCACCTGCGCCGGGACGCGGCCGAGGCGGCACGGGGCAATGTGGCCGGACCGGCGAAGGCCGCGCTGGACGTGCTGCGGGACATCCGCAACGAGCTGCGGCTGATCGTCGACCACGCGGGGCTGTCGGGCACCTCGCGCCGCGACCACCTGGACCGCTGGTACACGCCGCTGAACGCCTTCCTGTCGATCGGACCGCCGCGCCGCCGCATCGAGGAGATGACGGCCCTGATCGAGGCGGGGGTGCTGGATGTGATCGGCCCCCGTATGCAGATCCGTCCGGAGAAGGGAGTATTCCGGGCTGAATCACCCGATGTGCCGGGTTCGGCGGTGACGGCGACCACACTGATCGAGGCCCGGCTGCCGGAGCCGGACGTACGGCGCACCGGCGACACACTCCTCGCCGGAATGCTCCGGTCCGGCCAGTGCCGCACGCATGTCGTCGACGGCTACGACACCGGAGGGCTGGACGTCACGCCGTCCCCGTACCGCCTGATCGACCGTCACGGGCGGGCTCATCAAAGGGTTTTCGCGCTCGGTGTGCCGACGGAGGGAGTGCACTGGGTGACGGCGGCGGGCGCCCGGCCGGGTGTCGACTCGGTGACCCTCTCGGACACGGACGCGGTGGCCCGGGCCGCCCTGCGCGCCTGCTCCACCACCAGCGCCGAACGGCTGAATGTTGAACTTGCAAGTATTGATTAGGACTCCCTAACCTGGAGGCTCGTCGGTTCCGTCCCCAACCGAAGGACCCCCCATGCCCAACCTCACCACGCGCCTCGATCAGTCCCGTCCTTACGCGCTCGGCCTGTTCCGGATAGTCGTCGGCCTGCTGTTCCTGTGCCATGGCGCCGCCTCGCTCTTCGGCGTCCTGGGCGGCGCGGGCGGCTCCGGCGGTACCGTCCCGGCCGGCATCTGGCCCGGCTGGTACGCGGCCGTCATCCAGCTCGTCGGCGGCGCACTGGTGCTGCTGGGCCTCGGCACCCGTACCGCGGCGTTCATCGCCTCCGGCTCGATGGCGTACGCGTACTTCAAGGTCCACCAGCCGATGGGCCTGTTCCCGATGGAGAACGGCGGCGAGGCGTCGGCCATGTTCTGCTGGGCGCTGCTCCTGCTGGTCTTCACGGGCCCGGGCGCGCTCGCCCTGGACGGCCTCTTCTCGTCCTCGCGGGCGGACGACCGCAAGCGCGAGCCGGTCGCCGCGTAAGCGCGAGCCGGTCGCCGCGTAAGCGCGAGCCGGTCGCCGGGTAAGCGCGGCGGGTACGCCGCCGTACGGACCCGTTGCGCACCTGTACGTACCCTCCCCGCACACTTCCCGCACCCGGGCGTGGGGGCGCCGACCTCGCACAGTCCCCCTCGTCCCCCGCCCGGGTGATCGCCGACCCGCCTTCCGGCGTACGCTTTCCGCCTGTCCAGCCGCGCCGCCCGCTTCACGGGACCGGCTTCACGGGACCGGGGAGTGAAGGTGCTCGAAAGCGTGGCCGCCGGCCCATGGATCTATACGGCTGTCGCCGTATCCGTCCTGCTGGACGTGTTCCTGCCGGTCCTGCCGAGCGGCATCCTGGTGATCACCGCCGCGACGGTCGCCGCGACGGGGAGTGGCTCGCTCCTCGCGCTGACGCTGTGCGCGGCCACCGCCTCCCTACTGGGTGACCTCGTCGCGTACCGCCTCGCGTGGCGCGGGCGGTCCCGCCTGCACCGGGCGATCGCCCGCTCGCGCCGGCTGACCAGCGCGCAGGAACGTCTCGGCGCCGCTCTGGCGCGCGGCGGCGGCGTCCTCGTCGTCATCGCGCGGTTCGCCCCGGCCGGGCGCTCGGTGGTCTCCCTGGGGGCGGGCGCGGCGCGGCGCAAGGCCAGCCAGTTCCTGCCCTGGTCCGCCCTGGCGGGTGTGGCCTGGGCCTCGTACAGCGTGGGCCTCGGCTACTTCGGCGGGCAGTGGCTGGGCGCGACCTGGACCGGCGTTGCGGTATCGGTGCTCGCGCTGTTCCTGGCGGGCGCCCTCGCCGCCTACGTCATACGCCGCCCGCCGGCTCCGTCACGGGCTCCCGCGCCGGCTCCGTCCCCGTCGGCGGCCTCTTAGGGGCTCCACCCGTGGGTAGGCACGGGAGTCAGCTGCCCACCCGGGGGCGTTCGATGACCTGACGCGGTCAGGCCGTGCGGGCGCGGAGGCGGCGCAGCATGCGTGGGTCCTCGAAACCGACTGAGCGGGCGGCAGCGTCGACCGTCGCGCCGTGGCTGATGAAGTGCTGGGCGCGTTCGAGGCGGAGGGTCTGCTGGTAGCGCAGTGGGGTGAGCCCGGTGGCGCGGCTGAAGAGGCGGGTGAGGGTGCGTTCGCTCACGCCGACGGCCGAGGCCAGGGTGGGCAGCGGGAGCGATTGGTCGAAGCGGGCGTCGATGAGGTCCTGGGCGCGGTGCACGGTGTCGTCGAGGTGGGACCGGTGCCGGAGCATCGCGCTGGACTGCGGCTCCTGGCCGTTGCGGCGAGCGTAGACGACCATGTCCCGGGCCACCTGGGCGGCGACGGCCGGGCCGTGCCGGGTCGCGACCAGGTGCAGGGCCAGATCGATGCCGCTGGCGATGCCGGCCGAGGTGATCACCCGGTCGTCGGCGGTGAACAGTACGTCGCGGACGACCACCGCCCTGGGGTGGCGCAGGGCCAGCTCGTCCTGCACGTCGTGGTGGGTGGTGCAGTGGCGGCCGTCGAGCAGGCCGGCCTGGCCGAGCGCCTCGGCTCCGGCGCAGACGCTGGCCACAGTTCCGCCCCTGGCGTGGTGGTCCCGGAGGACCTGCAGGGAGGCGGCGCCGATGGCTGGGGCGTCGGCCAGGGTGACTGCCCGCCAGCCGGGCACCACGATCAGATCCTCGGGCCCGAGCTCGGGCCAGTCGAGTCCGGCAACCAGCGGCAGCCCCTGGGCGGTGGAGACCTGTGGCTGCTCGGCGACGTAAGAGAGCGTGTAGGGGTGCCCGAAGTCGGCGGCCGTGGAGAAGACCTGCGCGGGGCCGGCCAGGTCCAGCAAGTGGACTCCGGGCACCAGGAAGAAGACGATGTGACTCACGATTCGGTCATCATGACTGAAGTCCTGCGGCGGCCTCCAGCTGGTCGACCGTCGCGATGGTGGCGAAGCGTCCGGCGAGGGCGTACTCGGTGCGCCTGATGACCTCTTCGGCAGGCAGCGTGCGGGGGTCGGCCAGCAGCTCGGCGACGCTCTGGTCGGCGGGAGCGTCGGGGTGCGGGATGGGATTGGTCGCGGTCGCGTCCACGGCAAAGGTGACCCGGTAGCCGAGGTCGCTGGCGACGCGGGTGGTGGTCTCCACGCACTGCTCGCTGCGGATGCCGCAGACGGTGAGTTCGCGGATGCCGCGCTCGGTGAGGAGTTGCTGCAGGTTGGTGGTGGTGAAGGCGTTGTGTGAGGTCTTGTGGATCAGCGGCTCCCCATCCGCTCGTTCCAGCTCCTCCATCAGCCGGACATGGCCGAGGGCCGGGTCGAAGACATCGCCGGTGCCGGGCTCGGAGTGCAGTACCCACACCACCAGGTCCCCGGCTTGGCGGGAGAGCCGGACCAGTCGGTTCACCTGGTCGGCGATCTTCAGGTCGGAGGTGGTCGCCCAGAGCGGACGGGCACGAAAGGACTCCTGGACATCGATGACGATCAGTGCTCGGGTCATGTCCCAAGCCTGAGCCGCCGGGCGGGGCGGCAACAGGTCGCATCGGGTCCGGCAGCGGACCGATCCGGTCAGCAGTAGGTCAGGCAGTCGAGCCGCATGACGGGACGGCAGGCACGGATCCCCCGATGATCATGAAGCGTGGAGAATTCCATGCTCGGGCGAACCGTGTCTGCCCTGCTACCGCCACTCAGTCCAACACCTACTGGCGGACGCTCTTAGCGGCGGCGCCCCGCACTTCGATCCCGTCGAGCAGCCGCCGGGTCGCCTCGGCGACCTCGTCCACGGCCCGCTCGAACACCTCCCGGTTGTGCGCGGCGGGCGCCCGGAACCCGGACACCTTGCGTACGTACTGCAGGGCTGCGGCGCGGATGTCCTCCTCGGTGGCCTCGGTGGGGAGCACGGGCGGGCGGAGGGTCTTGATACTGCGGCACATGGCTCCAGTGTGCGCCCCGCCGCCCGCCCGAGCCCCGGTGTCAGCGCTTCCGCCGCTTGCGTTCCCGTTCCCGTTCCCGGTCGATCGTGTAGGTCGCCCAGTCCCCGCGGTGCAGGTTGCACCGCGAGGCGCCCACCATCGCGAGCCGCTGACAGCGCCCCCCGTGCTTGGTGCGCGCGCCGCACTTGGACTGCGTACGAGCCATGTCGCCTCCTGGTCCCTCCGCCGGCTTCCCCCAGGGCAGAGTCGCTCTCTCCCGACCTGGGAGGGCAGGGCGCACGGCGGTCCCACGAAGGTGCGCTCCGTCGCACGCGCGGTTCGGCGCCCGATGCGCGACGTACGGACCGAACCTAAACTGGCGATGGAGGTACGCACCATGTCCAAGCGAGGAAACAAGCGCCGCGCCCGTAAGAAGAAGGGCGCCAACCACGGCAAGCGTCCCAACGCCTGACCCCCGATCCGGCCCTCCGCCGCGCCCGCGACCGTGTCGGGTGAAACAGGTGGCCGGATCGGTCAGGAATCGAGAAGCGCCGGTCACGGAACCGCACCTAGCATCATCGTCATGGACATCACCATTCACACGAGCTTCCTCCCGCACGTCGACCCGGACGCCTCCCTGGCGTTCTACCGTGACGCCCTCGGCTTCGAGGTCCGCAGCGACGTCGGACAGGGCACGATGCGCTGGATCACCGTCGGCCCCGTCGGCCAGCCCGGCACGTCCATCCTGCTGGCGCCGCCGGCCGCCGACCCCGGGGTCACCGAGGACGAGCGCCGCACCATCGTCGAGATGATGGCCAAGGGCACCTACGGCTGGATCCTGCTGGCCACCCGGGACCTCGACGGCACCTTCGAGAAGCTGCGGGCCGGCGACGTGGAGGTCGTCCAGGAGCCGACCGAGCAGCCGTACGGCATCCGCGACTGCGCCTTCCGCGATCCGGCGGGCAACCTGGTCCGCATCCAGGAGCTTCGCTGAGTCCTCGGGCCGGCACCCCGGACCGCCGCCCCGCCCCCGCCCCGCCCCGCCCCGCCCCGACGCGCACCGAACCGACCGCACCGCACCACCCCACCCCACCCCGCGTCGACCTGTCCCCGACCTGGCGGGCCGGGCGACCGGTCACAGCACACCCCCCGCCTCGTCGTGAAACACCTCCGGCCAGTAGCGGTAGTCGTCCGGACCGGTCGCGGGGAGACAGGCGACGGGGTCGACCGAGGCGAGGACGGCGATCATGGTGTCGGCGAGCTGGTGGTAGAAGTCGTCGGTCAGGCCGTGCTCCTTGTCGAGTTTCTGCTCACGGCTGTGCATCCACACCGTGAAGGCGAGGGTGGAGATGTCGGCGTTCACCGGGGTCACTGCGTCGGCACCGCATTCGAGGTAGTGGACCGCGCCGGTGCGGCCGTCGAGCACGACGTCGAAGTCGTGCATCAGCCCACCCAGGACCAGCAGCCGGTCGGCGTCGTCCGGCAACTCGTCACCGACCCACAAGCGCCACAGCTCCGAGTCCTTGCCGCGCCGTTCACGCTCATCCCTCAACGTACTGAGCAAGGTGTCGTGATCGTCCAGCCAGAACATCAAGCCGTCCTTGGGCAGCCCGACCTCGGCGAGGAACCGCCGCGTCGGCCCGTGTTCCAAGCCCGCGGGCAGGTCCGCCGGGTCCACCCGCACGATCTCCCCGGCCCCGAACTCGTCCTCCAGGAGCCCCACCGGCAGATCGAGCCGCAGCCCCCTGCCCGGCCGGGCGATCAGGGCCATCGGCCGTATCAGCGCGGCGATGCGCCAGAACACCGGGACCTCCTCCACCCACCCGGCCCCCTCCTCCGCGAACACGGCGAGCAACCGCTCGGAGGCGGCCGCGACCACCTCGGCCCCACTCCTCCCCGCCAGGTCGGCGAACCGCCCGCGCAGCCCCCCGAGTTCGTCGACCGCCGCCAGAAAACGTCCGAGCACCTCCAGCGACGGAGCGAGCGGATGGATCTCGGCGTACCGGGGCGAGTACATCTCCAGGCTGAAGACCCGTCCCGTCTCCCCGTCGACGACGACGTCCTGCGCGTCGAGCCCCTCGACCCGCAGGTGCCCGACGGCGATCAGGCCCGCGATGTACGGGTCGAGTTCGGCAGCGTCGTACTCCTCGTCGACGAGATGCGACACCGTCACCGCACGCGACTCGGCCGGTCGTGTGAGCCGCACCAGCTCGTGCGTGACCGGCAGCGCGGCCTCGGCCAGCCACCGCCGCGTCGGCCCGTGCGTGATCGCAGCATTGATTGCGTCCATGGTCTTCCCCCGTAGCGCTCTGTGGTGATCTCCCACTGACACCACCATAGGAGCGACCACTGACAACGCGGCCGCACGCCCCAAACCCCCACCGACTCCCCGCTGTTCGATTAGTTTGGAGCCCCATCGACGACCCACGTGCCCCAGGAGGCCCTTGTGCCGGACCGCGACCCCGCGTCCCTCTCTGCCGCGGAGATTCACGCCCGGATCGACACCAGCAAGCCGCACTCGGCCCGCTTCTGGAACTACTTCGTGGGCGGCAAGGACTACTACGAGGTGGACCGCGAGCTCGGCGACCAGATCAAGGCGATCTTCCCCGGCCTCGTCGACGTGGCCCGCACGAGCCGCCACTTCCTCGGCCGCGCGGTCCGGCACCTGGCCGGAGAAGCGGGCGTCCGCCAGTTCCTCGACATCGGCACCGGCCTCCCGACCGGCGACAACACCCACCAGGTCGCCCAACACGTCGCCCCGGACAGCCGGATCGTGTACGTCGACAACGACCCCCTGGTCCTGGCCCACGCCCGTGCGCTCCTCACCAGCACCCCTGAGGGCCGCACCGCGTACGTCGACGCCGACCTCTACGCCCCCGACACCATCCTGGAAGCCGCGTCGGCCACCCTGGACCTCTCCCGGCCGGTCGCCCTGATGATCCTCAACACCCTGGGCCACGTCGCCGACCACGGCCGGGCCCGGTCCTTGATCACCCACCTCATGGCGGGTCTCCCCTCGGGCAGCTACCTCACCATCTGCGACGGTACGGCCACCAGCGAGGGCATGATCGCCGCCTCCGAGGCCTACAACAAGAGCGACGCCGTCCCGTACTACGTCCGCAGCGTCGAGGAAATCACCGGCTACTTCGACGGCCTCGACCTCGTCGCCCCCGGAATCGTCCCGGTCACCGACTGGCGCCCCGCCCCGGACACTCCGGAGCCCACCGCCCCGGTCGACGCCTACGGCGGCGTGGGCCGCAAGCCGTAGGCCCCCTCCAGGGCGTTCAACGCCACCGCCCACGGATACCCGCCGGGCAGCTCCTGGCCCGGCGGGTTCGCCATGTACGCACCCTCGCCGTACAGCACCGTCACCCCGGCCGCCCGAAGCGTCGCCACCGATGTGCCGAACGCCGGATGCCGCACGTGGGCCTCGTTCACGCACGGCATCATCATGGTGGGAATCCCTTTACCAACCCCCTGGACCGCCACGCTCACGACGAACTTCGCCGTCAGCCCCAACGCCCACTCGTTCAGCGAGCCGAACGTCGCCGGAGCGAACAGAACGACATCCGCCTCGGGCCACACATCCGGTCGCCCCGGCAAGTCGTACTCGAACCGCACAGGATGCCCCGTGAGCGCCGCCAGACCATCCAGACTGTGCCCGAGCCACCGGGCAGCGGTCGGCGTCAGACCGAGGCACACGTCCCAGCCCCGGCTCTGAGCGTTCTCGATCGCCCGTGCGACATCGAACACGGGCGGCGCGGCTGAGCAGAACAGATACAAGGTCCTCGTCATGACCCCATCCGATCACACCCAACCCCAGCCATTCGGCGAGGCCTTGGGCCGGCTCAAGGCATCCCACCCCACTCGCCGCGCCCGGCCGTACGCGACCGCCCCAGATGCGCGTGCCGTATCCGGACGGCAAAGGCCCCCCAGCCGCAATCGGCTGGGGGCAAAATCCAGGGGGTGTGATGAGGCGGCCGTTGCTGTACGGGGTTGTCGGTGGCACGTACTAACGTGCCCGCAGCGTTCCGTCGATCTTCGTACGCTTGAGGAGCCACGATGCCCGGAGACACCCCCGAGCTGCCGAAGGATCTGCGCACCCTGATACCGGAGTACGCGGGCCTTGCCCGGGAAACCACCCTCCTCAACCCGGAGCCCGGGGAACCTGGCGTGCGGGAGAGCTCGCTGGGAGGGGAGCTGCTGTGGCCCGCGGACGAGCCGTGGCCGTACTGCGCGCAGGAAGACCACTGGACGTACGGGTCCGACTGGCGCAGCCGTACCCAGATTGTCCCGGGCGCGGTGCCGATGGTGCCGATCCTCCAGCTGTTCGCCCAGGATGTGCCGGGGTTGCAGTTCCCGGAGGGGAAGGATCTGCTGCAGCTGGTGTGGTGCGCGCTGATACATGACCAGGATCCCGGGCCGGTGATGCCGCAGCTGTACTGGCGCAACGAGGCGGAGGTCGTGACTGGAGGGCTGCTGTCCGAGATCCCCGGGGTGAGCGAGGGCGAGTACGACGAGGACCACATGCCGGAACCGTCCACGTTGTCCCCGATTACCGCGGAGGACTGGCCGAGGTGGCTTGATCTGCCCAAGGACATGCGAGAGACCTGGGAACCTCGTCTCCGGTTGCCGACGGGCGGCTCCATGTGGCCACCCGACTCCAACGTCATCGGGACGAAGGTCGGCGGCTGGCCCGCCTGGACGCAGCCTGCCGACTGGCCCAACTGCGATAGCGGCCACCGCATGGAGCACCTTCTGACCATCACCGGCGACATACAGTTGGGCGACTGCGGCGGCGTCTACTTCTTCCTTTGCCGCCAGTGCCCCGGACTCCCGTGGGACTGGCGCTTCGACTGCCACTGACAGCTGAGGCCGGTGGGCGGGTTTGGCCATGCGAGCGAACACGGCAGAACTACGGCAGGGGGAGCGGTGAAAGTACCCGCGGAACTGGTCGGCACCCGTGTCACGCGCACGGCCTTCGACCACCAGGTCCGGATCAGCTTCACCGATCACGCCCCAGACGGTCACATCCGCGTCGATGGCGAGCTCGTCATCGAGACACCGTTCACCCTCACAGACGCCTCGGGCCACCAGGCCCTTCTGACGCCGGCCACCGGGCCGTCCTTGGCGCCCCTACTCGGCCTGTTCGCCAGAACCGTCACCGAGAGCGAGGTTACCGGGCTGGGCGCCCTGTCCCTCTGCTTCGATGACGGCACTCGGCTCAGCGTCGAGCCGCACTCCGACGACGAGTCGTGGAGCCTCACCGGCTCAGGAATCGATCCCGTCCTGATAGGCCCGGGCGGCGAAACCGACTGGCAACACTGACCACCGCCGCAGCCGACGCCGCTGCGGCACTCCGCCGAAGGACAGCCAGTGCACCTCTCGCGCTTCACCGTCGACAGGCTAGGAGTGAGGCATTGGCTGCATCTGAATTCCGTGCCGCTTACCGATCTCGATGATGCGATCAACGTCAGGCGGCGTGTCCGACTGGGGCGGCAGCTCCCGTCGCTGGGCGGGTTCACCCAGCTCGGCAAAGAATTTATCGATACCGCCCGGCGTGTAGGTGATCAGCATCCGCACCGTGCTGGTGGGCTCGAACCGCTCCAATGTGCCCTCAGGGATGTGGAAGAAGGACCCGGGTCCGCCTTCGACCGTCTCGCCTCCGATGTGATAGCGGAGCGTCCCCTCGATGACGTAGACGCTTTCGGTCCCAGGGTGAGTGTGGGGCGGTGGGCCACCACCCACCGGAATGGTCATCTCCATGACGGTCATCGCGCCATTGGTCTCGTCGCTCGACGCCTTGACCTCGTAGAGACCGTTCAGCATCCAGAATGCCTCCCCGTCACCGCTGTGGCGCACGTGGGCGTTATTCGCCATGGGGTCGCTCCTCTCCTCGGTGGACCTCCCGAGGTGTTCCCGGTGGCTCGCCGAGCGAAGGCCGCCATCCGAGTGCTTGGACGCGGGTGCGGCACGTCCGGCATGACCAGCCCGCTGGATTCCATCGACCGCGTCGCCGGGCGTCCCTGAACCCGCAGCTGCCCACGCGGTCGGCGGAGCAGCTTTGGGCTGGAGCTGTCACGGGTCGTATGTCCGCCGGCCTTACCCACCACTTTCCCCAACTGCCCTTTCGTCTGCCGTCGACCCCCACACCGTGGAGCGGGTGCGGTCTGCTCGGCTTGTCCTGGGTCGATGGCGGACGGGATGGGAGTTCCCCGCCTCAGCCCTCCACGGCCGGCACTCGCGGCCGGCACATGCGTGATCCGGCTGCACGACCCGGCATGGCTGCGCCACCCTGCTCACCGCCGCCGGGTCGCGACCCAGGTGGTGGTGGAGATCCCTGGGCACAGCCAGATCGCGGTGATAGTCACATGGACCGGCTGCTCAGGAGGCGCCCCGGCCACGTGTGACCGCGACCGTTGATGTCAGTCAGGTACGGATGTCGAAGACCCCCAGCCTTGATCGGCTGGGGGTCTTCGTACTGGTGGGCGCGGACGGTTTCGAACCGCCGACATCTGCTTTGTAAGAGCAGCGCTCTACCCCTGAGCTACGCACCCGTGGATTGAGTGAACAGGGTACATGCCGCATGGGTGGATCCTGCAAACCCGGGGCTCGCGGGCCGCGGGGCGGGGGGTTAGCCCTACCTGCGGGAGGGTGGGTGGCCGGATCGTGGTGGAGCCGGGTGGACACGTAGCGTGAGGGGACAGGCTGGAGCGAGCGGGGGAGTCGTCGTGGGTGCACGTCGGATCTGGGCGGTTGGCGTTGTCGGCGGGGTGGTGCTGGGGCTCGGAGGGTGTGGGGGTGCCGATGTGGAGGGGGCGCCGGTGGAGCGGAAGGCGTTCGCGTTCCGGTGCGAGACGCTGGTGGTGGATTCGGACGATTCGGAGCTGGTGCTGGTGCCGGCGGATGTGAAGGACGTGGAGGTGACCCGGCAGGTCGACGGGTGGGCGGTGCTCGGGGACGGGCCCGCGCCGGTGTGGAAGCTGGAGGGCGGCCGGCTGACGTTGCGGGTGGAGTGCGACGCGGTGGTGAGTGACTGCGAGGCGCGGCACGAGGTGCGGGTGCCGCGTGGGGTGGCGGTGACGGTGGAGGACGACAACGGGGATGTGACCGCCGAGGGGTTCCAGACGGCGCTCAAGGTCACGTCGGACAACGGCTCGGTGACCGTGCGGGACGCGGGCGGTCCGTTGGAGTTGCGGAGTGACAACGGGGACGTACGGGTGGAGGGGGCGACCTCGAAGAGCGTGGTGGCGCGGGCGGAGAACGGGGAGATACGGCTGGCCCTCGGGGCCGTGCCGGATCGGGTCGAGGCCGTGAACGACAACGGTGACATCGCCGTCGAACTGCCGGGCGGGGACACGCGGTACGCCGTGGAGGCGGCGAGCGCCAACGGGGAGGTGAAGGTGGAGGTGCCGGCCGACGACCGCAGCGGGCACGTGGTCAGGGCGCGCAGCGACAATGGGCAAGTTACGGTCCTGAGCGCGAACTAACCGGCTCGTGTGTTCGTTACCTGGTGGGAGAATGAACCGGTCAGGGGCGGACACGGCACGGGAGCGGATGTGACGGCGACACAGGCGCGGCGGTACGTGAAGGATGTGCTCGCGCTGATGTTGTTGCCGGTGCCGTTGGTGGTCGCCGCGCTGCCCGGGGCCTTCGCCGGGGGCGGTACACGGCGCTGGTTCGGCGGGCGCGGGGAGAGCCAGCGGGCGGACGCGCAGGCGGCGAAGGACGCGGCCGCGGCGGCGTTCTACGAGCTGGACACCGCCCAGCGGGACTTGCGGATCTCGATCGAGACGATCACGGCGGTGGACGCGTCGCCGGGGGCGCGCCGGGCGGTGGACGAGTTCGCCGCGCTGGGGCGGCGGATCGACGAGGTGAGCCATGCGTACATCACCGCCGTCGACGCCTATGACCTCGACCGGGACGATCTGGAGGCCTCCGTCGCCTCGCGGGCGCGCGGTGAGCTGAACCGCGCCAAGGACGACCTCGTACGGGTGAAGGGGGAGCTGGAGAGGTTCGAGCAGGGGCTCGGGCCGCTGCTGGACAAGGCGGAGACACAGTTGGCGCGGCTGGCCCCGGCCGTGGAGCGGGCGAGAGCGGCGCTCCTTTCCGCGAGCAATGCTCTCGACGCGGTACGCGGCTCCGGGCTTCGCGCCGATGATCTCGCGGCGCGGCTCGCCGCCCTCGGCCCCGAGCTGACCAAGCTCAACCAGGGCGCCGGGCAGCACGGTGTCGCCGAGACGCTGCAGCGGGCCGACCGGGTCCTCCGGGACGCCGAAGCGGTGCGCACGGAGGCGGAACGGCTGCCCGAGCGGGCCGCCGAGACCGACAAGCGGCTGGTGTCCCTCCGGACGCGCGCCCAGGCCCTCGCCAATCGCGCCGCCTCCGTCGAGCCCGTCCTCAGCGAGCTGCGGCGCCGCTTCAGCGCCGCCTGCTGGCAGGATCTCCAGCCCGTCCCCGAGCAGGCCGCCAGGGGCGTCCGCCAGGCCGAGGAGAAGCTCCACGAGGCGGCCAAGGCCCGCGAGGAGCAGCGCTGGGCCGACGCGACGGCCCTGCTCTCGACCGTGCGGGCCCTGCTGAACAGCGCCGACGAAGCCGTTTCGGCCGCCGGTGACCGGCTGAACCGGTTGAACGCCGTCTCCAAGGACCCTCAGGCCGAGATCCAGCGCACCCGTTTCGCCATCCGGGACGCCCAGCGGCTCGCCATGGCGGACCGGCACACCCCCGATCCCCGGCACGCCCGCCCCCTGGACGATTCGGTGGCCCGGCTGGAGCGGGCCATCGCGGGGCTGGAGGGCCGCCACCCCGACTACTGGCACTTCCTGACCGAAACCGGAGCGGTGCGGGCGGCGGTGGCGCGCGTGGTCGAGATGATTCGCGAAGAGCGGGGCAGCGGGCACTGACCCCACGGTTAATCTGGGGCCATGCCTCGCTACGAGTACCGCTGCCGCACCTGCGGAGACACCTTCGAACTGAACCGCCCCATGGCCGAGTCGTCCGCCCCCGCCGCCTGCCCCGCCGGGCACGACGACACCGTCAAGCTGCTGTCCGCCGTCGCGGTCGGCGGCACAGCCAGGGGCGGTGCCCCCGCGCCGTCCCAGGGCGGAGGCGGCGGATGCTGCGGCGGCGGGTGCTGCGGCTGACCTGCCTGAGGGGCGGCAGGGTCTCCTTCAGGAGGTCTTCAGCTGCGTTTCCCTAGCGTGGAGCCATGGAACGCTGGATCAACAGCCTCATGGACACCCTTGGCGCGCCCGGGGCCGGACTCGCGATCGCCCTGGAGAACCTCTTCCCGCCGTTGCCCAGCGAGGTGATCCTGCCGATGGCGGGGTTCGCCTCCGCGAGCGGGCGGATCGGCCTGATCGCCGCGCTGCTGTGGACGACGGCAGGCTCGGTCGTGGGCGCGCTCGCGCTGTACGGAGTGGGGGCGCTGCTCGGCCGGGAGCGGACGATCGCCGTGGCGAGCAGGCTGCCGCTGGTCAAGGCCGCCGACGTCGAGCGTACGGAGGCGTGGTTCGGGCGGCACGGCACCAAGGCGGTGTTCTTCGGGCGGATGATCCCGGTCTTCCGCAGCCTCATATCCGTCCCGGCCGGCATCGAGCGCATGCCGCTGCCGGTGTTCCTCGGGCTGACGACGCTCGGCAGCGCGATCTGGAACACCGCGTTCGTCCTCGCCGGTTACGCGCTCGGCGACAACTGGGAGCAGGTCACCCACTACGTGTCGCTGTACTCGAAGGTGGTCCTGGTGGTGGCGGTGGCCGCGGTGGTGGCGTTCGTGGGCGTCCGGGTCCTCAGGCCGGGGACGGGCGTACGGCGGAGCTGAACCGGCGCAGGATCTCCTCACCCGCCAGCACGCCCCGCTCCTCAAGTACGTCGACGTGGCCGGCGCTCCAGCCGCTCTCGGCGAGCTCCCCGTGGCCGGGCCGCCACCCCCGGTCGGCGGCGAGCAGCAGATCGGCGTCGAGCAGCGAGTCGCCGGCGGCCAGCACACGGTCCGCCCCGGCTCGGCGGGCGACCTCGCGGACGGCGGCGCTCTTGGTGAGCGGCTGGGGAACGGCGTACACCTTGCGTCCCTGGAGGGAGACGGCCCAGCCGCGCGGGCCGGCCCAGGCGGCCAGTTCCTTCATCCAGCCGTCGGGCAGCAGGGCGCGCTCGACGACCAGGTACGCGAAGAGGTCCTCCGCGACCCGTTCCTTCAGCAGCCAGGCCGGGTCGGCGACGGCCAGCAGGTGGGCGCGGACCTCGTCGAGCGTGGCGCACTCGTCGGCGAGGCGGGCGTCGACCGTGCGCCGCCAGTCGGGGTCGGACACGCCGTCGACCAGCAGGTGCCCGCCGTTGGCGCAGATCGCGAACCGCGGCGGCGGTCCGGGGAGCCGGATGCGGTGGTACTGCTCGCGGGTACGGGTGGTGGTCGGTACGAAGACGGCGTGGCGCGGCAGTTCGGTCAACAGCGCGGCGGCGGTCTCGGTCACGTACGACAGCGGTTTGTGCTGGTACGTCTCGACGCACAGCAGGCGCGGCGCCTCGGCGTCCGGCATGGTCAGGCCGAGGGCGGCGGCGGAGTAGATGAGGGTGCGGTCGAGGTCGCTGGCGATGAGGGTGGTCACGGTCATCGGTGCGCCACCGCCTTGCCGTCGGCGCCTGTCGCGCCCCGGGTGTACTTCGGGTGGATCAGCCCGACGCAGGTGTAGTGCAGGTCGTCGGCCTCCTCGACCGGTACGCCGCGCTGTTCGGCCAGCAGCCGTACGTGGTCGAGGTCGGCGCCCGCGCCGCGCTGGGCGAGGATCTTCCAGGGGACGCGGCGCAGCAGGACCCGGGTGGTCTCGCCGACACCGGGCTTGACCAGGTTGACGTCGTGGATGCCGTACTCCTCGCTGATCCGCTCGACGGCGGCCCAGCCCTCCCAGGTGGGGGTGCGGTCGGTGGCGAGGAGCTCCTTCACGTCGGCGTCGACGGCGGTCGCGACCTCGTCGAAGTGGGAGGTGACGGTGGTGAGGAAGCTGTTGGACACGTCGGCGCCGGCGAGTTCGCGGTAGAACTTCGCACCGTGGAAGTCGTCCGGCCCGACGAGGTCGGCGCGCAGCACGGTGCGCGATATCAGCCCGGAGACGGTGGAGTTGAGGCAGGCGGAGGGGATGAGGAAGTCCTCGCGGGTGCCGTAGGTGCGCACGCACGAGCCGGGGTCGGCGAGGACGGCGATCTCGGGGTCGAAGCCGGGGAAGTCCTCCAGGGCGGCGGCCAGTTCGCGGGTGATGGCGCCCTTGCCGGTCCAGCCGTCGACGAACACGACGTCGGCGGCGTCGTGGTGCTGCTGGAGCCAGCGCAGCGCGTTGGCGTCGATGCCCCGGCCGCGCACGATGGACACGGCGTAGTGCGGGAGGTCGAGGCCGTGGCGGTGAAGGGCCCAGCGGCGCATGAGTACGCCGACGGGGGTGCCGGCACGGGCCAGCGACACGAGCACGGGGCGCGGGGACCGCTCGGCGAGGACCGTCTCGGTGACGGTGCCGACGGCGCGGGCGATGCGGGCGGCGGAGGTGTCGAGGGCGGCGTGGAAGAGGGCCTGGTAGCGGTCGCTGGGCTGGTACTCGACGGGCAGCGACTCGGCGTAGTGGGCGCCGCCGCTCTGGATCGCCTCCTCGCGCTCTTCGGTCGGCGCCTCCAGCTCGACGTCTGAGAGGTCCTGGAGGAGCCAGCCGACCTCCTCGGGGGCGTAGGACGAGAAGGCGGGGCCTCGGAGAGGCTCGGGCAGCATGGGGGCCCTTTCGGCGGGGGCGTAGGCGGGGGCGTAGGACGGGACGACGGCGAGCAGTACGTGCGGTATGTGCGCGGCGAGCTGGGCCAGGAGGCCGTCCGGGGCGTGGAGCGCGGGGGTGTCGGCGGCCGAGTCGACGACGGCGACGACCGCGTCGAAGCCGGCGCCCGCGACGTTGTAGGCGTACCGGTCACCAGGGCCGTCGGCGGGCGCGTCGTGGGCGGGGAAGACGAGCCGGGTGCGTATCGCGTAGCCGGGGTCGTCGACGGCGAGGACGGGCGAGCGGGTGGTGGTCGAGAACCTCACCTCGGCGCGGCCGAGCTTTTCGAGTGCGACGCCCAGGGCGAGCGGCGTGTACATCAGCTCCTCGCACCCGAGCACCAGCACGCGCGGCAGGTCGCCCCCGCCGTGGGGAGCGGGGTCCGCTGTCTCCGGGGCGGCGTCCTGGGCGCCCGGCGCGAGGCCCAGTGCGTCGGCGACGCGGGCGGCCATGGCGGGGAGCGCGTCGTTCAGGCGGGCGCGGTGGGCGGGCGTGAAACCGTGCCGTCCCCCGTCCGGTACGCCGTCGGGCCACCCGAGCTCGACGCGCGGCACGGAGGTGGCACGGCCCCCGCCTGCGGCGGCCCCATCGCCGGGACGCTCACCGTCCGGAGAACCGGCCGCGCCGCCCGCCACATCGGCACCGCCCGCGCCGGTCGCCGCACCCGCCGGCCGGCCACCGCCCGCCACACCGGCCACACCCGCCGCTCGGGCCACACCGCCCGCCACATCAGCACCGCCCGCGCCAGACGCCGCACCCGCCGGCCGGCCACCGCCCGCCACACCGGCCACACCGGCCACACCGGCCACACCGGCCACACCGGCCACACCGGCCGCCCGCGCCAGACCGGCCGCGCCCGCCGCACCCGCCGCACCCGCCGCGTCCGCCGCCTCGTGCTGCGCCACCAGCGCCTGGCCGCGCTCCAGGACGCCGTCCGGGAGCCGGACCGTGCCTGCCGCCAGGGTCACCAGATCCACGCGGGCGCCGATCTCGGAGGCGAAGCCGGCGAGGCGGCCCCGGTCGGCGGCCGAGCGCATGTCGACGAGGGCCACGATCACGTACCGCTCGCGCGGGTAGCGCGCGTGGAGGGCCCGTACCGTGTTGAGCACCGTGTTGCCGGTGGAGAACTCGTCGTCGACCAGCACCAGCGGCCCGGGGCCCGCCAGGAGCGCCGGGTCCTCGGGGAGCAGGAGGTGCGAGGTGGCGTGCGAGTGGGCCTCCTCGAAGCCGCCCGCCCGCTCGACCCCGGGCACCGGGCGGCGCGTGGAGTGCAGGTACGGGGCGGTGCCCAGGCCGTCGGCGACCGAGTGGCCGAGGCCGGTCGCCGTCTCCGCGTACCCGAGCACCACCGCCCGCGCGGCGTCGTCGGGCCCGAGCAGCTCCCGTACCCGTACGCCCAGCTCGTAACCCGACCGCCACACCACGCCCGGGCTCTGCGGCACGTGCTTGCCCAGCACGTTGGAGACGAGCAGGTGCGCCCGCTTCGGGTTGCGCCGCAGCGCCAGGCCCAGCAGCTCACGCAACCGCTGGTCGCCGGTCAGCTCGATCCCGAGCCGTTCCGACACCCACGTACCCGACCAGACCGCCACGTTCCCGTTCTCCTTCACTTGACCAGCCCCGCGGTGAGCAGCTCCACGAAGCCGACGTCCTCCTTCGCGACGCCGAAGACCTCCGCCCGCTGAAGGGTCCGCTCGGCCCACGCACGGTGGGGCTTCACTTCGTTCATCTTGTTCGTGTACGCGCTGCGCAGCACCCCGCCGCCGCCCCGTTCCGGCCGCAGGATGTCCTGGGCGTCGCTGAACTCCTCGTGGCTGACGACGGACAGCGCGTGCACGGGCAGCACGTGCGAGGGGTGGATGCAGGTCTTGCCGAGCAGGCCGTTGGCCCGGTCCAGCTCGATCTCGCGCAGCAGCCCGTCCAGGTCGTGCTCGATCAGCGCGGTGCGCAGCTCGTCGGCGCGCTGCTCCATGAAGGGGCTGCGCCGCAGCTGTGGCTTGAAGATGCGCTCCTGGACGCGGAAGTACTCCCACACCGGGCCGGTGATGGTGAACCCGGTGCCGTCGGAGCGGCCCAGCACGTTGACGACGTCCGCGATGACGCCCGCGACGATCTGCACGTCGTACGCCGTCATGTCGGGCGTACGGCGCAGCCCGTACGCGGAGCAGAAGTCGGTGACACCGAGGCGCAGCGCGAGGACCCGGTCCCGGTACTTGTCGACGATCCTGCCGATGCCGGCGAGCGTCTCGTGCCGGGTCTCCAGGTGGAGCAGCTCGGGCGACTCCAGTACGGGCATGGCGAAGAGCCGCCGCCCGCAGATGTTCTCGGCCACGGTCAGGGCCTCCATGAAGGGCCCGCCGCGCTCCTCGGTGAACTTGGGCAGCACGAATCCGGACAGCAGCCGGGCGGCCGGCCCGAGCCGCCGCACCAGGTCGGCCATCTGTTCGGCCTGCCGGACGCGGATGAAGAGCAGGGGCGGTTCACCGTCCCGTTCGTGCAGGTCGGTGAACTGGCGTACGAGGTTCTCCTCCGCCCCGGCGACCTCGCCGTCGTCGATGGAGTCCTCCAGGCACAGCACCATCGACACGACGCCACGACCCACCTGCTTCATCACGTCGTCAGCGAGCCGCGGCCGGGTGGCGGGGCTGTAGAGCGTGGCGCCGAGGGCGGCGGCGAGGACGCGTGCCGGTGAGTCCGCGCTGAACTCGCACGGCTCCCGGTGGAAGAGCCCGGCCCGGGCAGTGGCCGGGATGTGCCCGAAATGACGCATGAGTATCCCCCGTACTGCCTTGACGGCCCTGACGACATGTGGCCGGTAATAGTACGTAGGGACCGGTGTCGCGAGTTCCCCCCGGGCATGAACTTCAGGTAACTCGTCCGCTTCTCGCCCCTGCCACGCGGCCCCCGCGTTGTCCGCGGCGTGGGCGGCCAGGCAGGATGTCGGACATGACGCACGCCATGCTGAAGGGCTCGAACGTCCCGCTCGATGCCGCGGCCGTACGGGCCGTACTGTGCTGGACCCCCGGCCCCGGGGTGCCGGACGTGGACGCTTCCGCCCTGCTGCTCGGCACCGACGGGCAGGTGCGTTCGGACGAGGACTTCGTCTTCTACAACCAGCCACGCCACCCGTCCGGGCTGGTGCGGCGGCT
Source organism: Streptomyces sp. CB03238 (assembly GCF_002099185.1). Classification (NCBI taxonomy): domain Bacteria; kingdom Bacillati; phylum Actinomycetota; class Actinomycetes; order Kitasatosporales; family Streptomycetaceae; genus Streptomyces; species Streptomyces sp. CB03238. The sequence continues at coordinate 355,894 of NZ_NBCN01000004.1, forward strand.
GCCGAAGAAGCGGGTCCCGGAGGGGCTCACCGACACGGTCGAGGCCGATGTGGCGGCGCTGGATCCGTCGGTGGACCAGGTGGTGCTGGCGGCGTCGTCGGACGGGGACACCTTCGACCGCGTACGGGATCTGCGGATCCTGCTGTACGACGCGGGCTCGGGCGCCACGGAGCCGCTGGCCGTCTTCGAGGTGAAGCCGGAGACCGGCGAGGAGACGGCCATCATCTGCGGCGAGCTGTACCGGCGCGGGGAGGGCTGGAAGTTCCGTGCGGTGGGGCAGGGTTACCCGACGGGGCTGATCGGCCTGGCCACGGCGTTCGGGATCTCGGTGGACGAAGCCGAGGAGGCCCAGGAGGCCGACGGGGCGGGAGAGGCCCGGGAGGCGGACGGGCAGGCGGCGCAGGACGGCTCGGCGGCAGCGACGGACGCGTCGGCGGCCGCGCCCACCACCGCGGTGCCCGCCGCTCCCGCGACGCCTCCCGCGACACCTCCGGCGCCACCCGCGTCGCCCCCGGCTCCGGCTCCCGCTCCGGCGTACGGCTATCCCCAGGCCGGTTCGCCGCAGCCCGCGTACGGCTATCCGCAGCCCGCCGCGGCCGCCGCGCCCGCGCCGGATCCGAACTTCCAGCTGCCGCCGATGGGACCGCAGTTCGTACGGAGCTGACGACGGTACGACGGGGCGGTCAGACCTTGCCGGCCTTGAAGCCGCGTCCCCACTGCAGGCCCCACCCGTAGAGCCGGTCCAGTTCGGCCTGGAAGCCGTACACGAACCGCACCTCCCGCCTTACCACCAGCTCCCCCTTGACATTCTCCAGCATGAACACCGCGCACGAACGGGCTTGCGGCGCACGCTCGTCGAGCTCTATCTCGATGCGCGGGCCGTTGCTCGGGTAGAGCGTCATCGTGGCGTGCGTACGGTCGAACGCCGGTGTCTGGTCGTAGATGTAGACGAAGAACAGCAGGCGCTTGATCGCGTCGCGATGGTCGAGGTTGACGAAGATCGTCTCACCGGACGGTGCGCCGAACCGGTCGTCGCCGCTGAGCTTCACGTACGGCGGTGAGTTGAGGTCCCCGAAGAAGCTGCCGAGCGGCTGGACCACGCCCTTGGTGCCGTCCTTCAGCTCGTACAGGCAGCCGATGTCCAGGTCCACATTGACCACACCCTGGGTGTGTGCCTGGACCACATCGGGCTTGAAGAGCTTGAGAGGGTGCCGCAGCAGTCGGCCGCTGTGCTTGGACCGGCCCTCGATGTCGGAGGTGCGCATCCGCCAGGAGAGGTTGACGCGCAGGTTGCCGGTCGCCGCGCCCTGTTTGGTGAGCGAGACGGACGGGCGGCGCTTGGTCAGGTCGATGGCGTTCGTCGAGGCACTGCCCGAGTCGAACTGCGCGGCGTTGTTCCGCCACAGGTTGTCCCAGAAGGCCATGCCCCCACCCCCAGTCGTCCGGTTCCTCGGATACGCGCGGATACGCGGCGGGGCGGCCGGGAGCACCCGGCCGCCCCGCAACGGAAGCGTTCCTCAATGCCGGGGCCGTCACACTTTGACGGGCCCCGGCGAATGTCACACCACGACGTGTGTCTTGTCGTCCTTGCCCGCCGCCTCCAGCGCCTTGTTGCGGCGCACGGAGGACAGGAAGGACGCGGCGATCAGGAACACACCGATGGTGCCGGTGATGAGCTCGCTGATCTCGTGCTGGATGGTGATGAGCAGGATGACCGCGAGCGCGCCGATCGCGTAGTGCGCGCCGTGCTCCAGGTAGACGTAGTCGTCCAGGGTGCCCTGGCGGACCAGGTAGACGGTGAGCGACCGGACGTACATCGCGCCGATGCCGAGGCCCAGTGCCATCCAGAAGATGTGGTTGGTGATGGCGAAGGCACCGATGACGCCGTCGAAGGAGAAGGACGCGTCGAGGACCTCGAGGTACAGGAAGAGGAAGAAGGCCGCCTTGCCGGCGAGGCCGACCGCGGAGACCGGCTTGCCCTCCTTCTTGGCCTTCTCCTCCTCCTCGTGCTCGCGTTCCTCTTCTTCCTCCAGCTTGTCCTCGAAGTACCCGGACAGGCCGCCGACCACGAGGTACGTGATCAGGCCCGCCACGCCGGACAGCAGCACGGTGGCCGCCTTGTCGGCGTGCCCGGTGCTGGTGTGTGCCTGGGTGGCGAAGGTCATGGCGGTGATCATCAGGACGATCAGGGCGATGCAGACCGACAGCATGTCGACCTTGCCGAGCTTGGCCGCCGGGCGCTCCAGCCACCTGAGCCACTTGTGCTCGCGCTCCTCGAACATGAAGTCCAGGAAGATCATCAGCAGGAACATGCCACCGAAGGCGGCGATGGCCGCGTGCGCGTCGGTGACGAGGTCCTCGTACCGCCCGGGGTTGTCCATGGCGAGCTGGACGGCCTCGATGGGTCCGACCTTGGCGCTGATGGCGACGATCACGACGGGGAAGACCAGCCGCATGCCGAAGACCGCGATCAGAATGCCGATCGTCAGGAAGATCTTCTGCCAGAAGGCGTTCATCTTCTTGAGGATTCCGGCGTTGACCACCGCGTTGTCGAACGACAGCGAGATCTCGAGGATCGACAGGATCAGTACGATCCCGAACGCCTCCCAGCCCCACTGCCAGGCGGCGAAAGCGAGGCCGAGCGCCGTGACGGCGAACGACCAGCCGAAGGTTTTCAGAACCACTGGCTACCCAATCGTGTTAAGTACGGTTACGGGTCTCCCCCGCGCCGTGCGCGCCGGGCTGTGAACGAACCCGGAGACGTGCTTCAAGAAACATTGACGCCGAAGTCTAGAGCGATGCCCCTCAGCCCCGATGCGTACCCCTGTCCTACCGCGCGGAACTTCCACTCTCCGCCGTACCGGTAGAGCTCGCCGAAGATCATCGCGGTCTCGGTGGAGGCGTCCTCGCTGAGGTCGTACCGCGCGAGCTCCTGGCCGTCGGCCTGGTTGACGACGCGGATGAAGGCGTTGCTGACCTGGCCGAAGGTCTGGCCCCGGTTGTCGGCCTCGTGGATCGAGACCGGAAAGATGATCTTGTCGCAGTGGGCCGGCACCCGGGGGAGGTCGACGATCAGCGACTCGTCGTCGCCATCGCCCTCGCCCGTGAGGTTGTCACCGGTGTGCTCGACGGAGCCGTCGGGGCTGGTGAGGTTGTTGTAGAAGACGAACCATTCGTCGCCGAGCACCCTGCCGTTCTCGCAGAGCAGTGCGCTGGCGTCGAGGTCGAACGGTGCGCCGGTGGTGGAGCGCGCGTCCCAGCCGAGTCCGACGAGCACCTGGGTGAGGTTGGGTGCGGCCTTGGAGAGGGAGACGTTGCCTCCCTTGGCGAGCGTGACGCCCATGATGTGGATCCTCCCCTGAGATCTGCTGCTGCGTTGTCCCGGGGACGTCCCCCCGGACCCCCGGCCCGGGCACGGGCCGGCCGGTGTTGCCCGCCTCGGGCGCGGCGCGGTGGCCGCGTCACGATACGGGCGGTAAGGCACGTCCGGCGCCGCACGAAGATGTGCGGCGCCGGACGAAACTGCACGGCGATCAAGCCCCGGCACGCGCGGGCCCACGGACGGCACCTACGGGCCCGTCGCCCCCTGCGGACCGTTCACGCCCGCGTCGCCTTGGGCGCCGCCCCGCCGAGTGCTCGACGGGCACCGCCCCGCGAACGGCACCGCCGCCGGACACCCGAACCACGCGCCGGCCCAGCCCCGCGACGGACGCCGCCCCGCGCCGCGGACCACGCCGCCCCGCCGGGTGCCGGGTAGCCACCCCGCCGGGAGCCGGGTGGCCGCCCGCCACGTACCGGACGAGCCGCAGACGCCGCCCCGCCGGGTGCCGGGTGGCCGCCCCACCGGAAGCCGCGCCGCCGACCCACCGGGAGCTGCACGGCCGCCCCACCGGGCGCCGCGCCGCCGCCGCGTACCGGACGAGCCGCAGACGGCCCCCGCCGGGTCCGCGCCGCCACCCGCCGGGGAACCCCCGCCGGGTGCCGCAGACGCCGCCCCACCAGGTGCCGTCTGCGGCCGCCCGCCGGGCAGCGGCCGGGGGCCGAGGAGCCGTCGCAGGCGGCGCCCCGGCGGTCGTCGGCGCCGGGGCGCCGCCTGCGGCGGGTCAGACGTTGACGCCGAAGTCCTGCGCGATGCCGCGCAGGCCCGAGGCGTAGCCCTGGCCCACCGCGCGGAACTTCCACTCCGCGCCGTTGCGGTACAGCTCGCCGAAGACCATGGCGGTCTCCGTCGAGGCGTCCTCGCTCAGGTCGTAGCGGGCGATCTCGGCGCCGCCGGCCTGGTTCACGACGCGGATGAACGCGTTGCGGACCTGGCCGAAGGACTGCTGGCGGGTCTCGGCGTCGTAGATCGACACCGGGAAGACGATCTTGGCGACGTCGGCCGGGACGTTGGCCAGGTCGACCTTGACCTGCTCGTCGTCGCCCTCGCCCTCACCGGTGAGGTTGTCGCCGGTGTGCTCGACCGAGCCGTCCGCGCTCTTCAGGTTGTTGAAGAACACGAAGTCCTGGTCGTTGCGGACCTTGCCCTCGGCGTTGACCAGAATGGCGCTGGCGTCGAGGTCGAAGTCCGTTCCGGTGGTGGTACGGACGTCCCAGCCCAGACCGACGGTGACTGCCGTCAGGCCCGGGGCCTCCTTGGTCAGCGAGACGTTGCCGCCCTTGCTGAGGCTGACTCCCACGAGTCCCTCCATTGGTTTACAGGGGCAGCGCCCCCGTCGTGCGTTGGCATCGGATCAACGACTGGATCCTAGTGACCGGTTCCCGTCGTGAGCAGGCACTTGCGCCGAAGATTCAGAGGGTGTCGAGCGCCGCGACGTACTCGTTGAGGTCACGGGCGTCCGGCAGGCCGTTGACGACCGTCCAGCGGACGACGCCCTCCTTGTCGATGATGAAGGTGCCGCGCACCGCGCAGCCCTTCTCCTCGTCGAAGACGCCGTACGCGCGCGAGACCTCGCCGTGCGGCCAGAAGTCCGACAGCAGCGGGTAGTCCAGGCCCTCCTGCTCGGCGAAGACGCGCAGCGTGTGGATCGAGTCGTTGGAGACGGCGAGCAGCTGGGTGTCGTCGTTGACGAACGTCGGCAGCTCGTCGCGGAGCGCGCACAGCTCGCCCGTGCACACGCCGGTGAAGGCGAAGGGGTAGAAGAGGAGCACGACGTTCTTCTCGCCGCGGAAGTCCGCGAGCGAGACGGTGCGTCCGTGGTTGTCCTTCAGCTCGAAGTCCGGGGCCTTGGTGCCGACCTGGAGCGGCTCGGTCGCCTCGATCGCCTCGATCGCCATGTCAGAAAGCATCCCTTCAGTGGTCGGGTGGGTCCCAGTCGGGTCCCACCCTACGCACAGGGCCCCCGCCGACAGGTGTCGGCGGGGGCCCTGGGGGCTGTGGAAGGGCTCAGCGCTTGGCGGACTTGGCCGCCTTCGGGGTGACCAGGCGGTGGCCGCTCCAGTCCTTGCCGATGCTGATGCTCCGGGTCTGCGAGAGGCCCGCGGTCTGGGCGGCCTCGTTGATGTCGCTGGGCTCGATGTAGCCGTCCCGGCCGGTCTTGGGCGTCAGGAGCCAGATCTCCCCGCCCTCCTCGATCAGGCCGATGGCATCGACCAGCGCATCCGTGAGGTCTCCGTCCTCGTCGCGGAACCACAGCAGTACGGCGTCGGCGACGTCGTCGTAGTCCTCGTCTACGAGATCCTGGCCGATGACGGCCTCGATTGCCTCACGGAGCTCCTGCTCGACGTCGTCGTCGTAGCCGATCTCCTGGACCACCTGTCCGGGCTCGAACCCCAGCTTCGCCGCCGGGTTGGTCCGCTCCTCCGCGTGGTCCGCGGTCGCGCTCACGGCTTGCCTCCTGATCGTTTTTTGGAAAGTGCTTCGGCCGCGCGCGTACGCGTGGCATTGGGCGTAGTCCACACGTGCTGGGCGGATCGCGCAAGTACCCGGCGATCGAGACCGCCGAAACGGTGACTTTTGGGGCCGTCTCGCCGCAACTCCAGGCAGCTTCCCGCCCACGCCCGTGCTACACACCACGGCCCTTGACCCACTTTATTCGCTTCTACTCCTTCCGTGCGCCCGTGGTGGGCGAACGACCGAACGAAACACATGGCCGAGTTGGGCGTAAGGTTGCGATTTGGGCCGGGCCCGGGCCGGATACGGCGACCCGTGGGGGTTACCCCTCGGTAAAGATGACGTTTACGCCCACGGGGTACACGATGGTGGCGGCGCGACCGCACTGCCGACACTCCATTCCCCGTAGGCTCCACCGAACAGAAGGAACAGCGTGGCTTCCGGATCCGATCGCAACCCGATCATCATTGGCGGCCTTCCCAGCCAGGTCCCGGATTTCGATCCCGAAGAGACCCAGGAATGGCTCGACTCCCTCGACGCCGCCGTGGACGAGCGCGGCCGCGAGCGGGCCCGCTACCTGATGCTCCGCCTGATCGAGCGGGCCCGCGAGAAGCGCGTGGCCGTGCCCGAGATGCGCAGCACGGACTACGTCAACACCATCGCCACCAAGGACGAGCCGTTCTTCCCCGGCAACGAGGAGATCGAACGCAAGGTCCTCAACGCCACGCGCTGGAACGCCGCCGTGATGGTGTCGCGCGCACAGCGCCCCGGTATCGGTGTGGGCGGGCACATCGCGACGTTCGCCTCCTCGGCCTCCCTCTACGACGTGGGCTTCAACCACTTCTTCCGCGGCAAGGACGAGGGCGACGGCGGCGACCAGATCTTCTTCCAGGGCCACGCGTCGCCCGGTGTCTACGCGCGCGCGTTCCTCCTGGACCGGCTGACCGAGGAGCAGCTCGACGGCTTCCGGCAGGAGAAGTCGAAGTTGCCCAACGGCCTGTCGTCCTACCCGCACCCGCGGCTGATGCCGGACTTCTGGGAGTTCCCGACCGTCTCCATGGGCCTCGGCCCGATCGGCGCGATCTACCAGGCGCGCATGAACCGCTACATGGAGGCACGCGGTATCGCCGACACCTCCGCGTCGCACGTGTGGGCGTTCCTCGGCGACGGCGAGATGGACGAGCCGGAGTCGCTCGGCCAGCTGTCGATCGCGGCGCGTGAAGGCCTGGACAACCTGACGTTCGTCGTCAACTGCAACCTGCAGCGGCTGGATGGCCCGGTACGGGGCAACGGCAAGATCATCCAGGAGCTGGAGTCGCAGTTCCGCGGTGCCGGCTGGAACGTGATCAAGCTGGTGTGGGACCGCTCCTGGGACCCGCTGCTGGCGCAGGACCGTGACGGCATCCTGGTCAACAAGCTGAACACCACGCCCGACGGCCAGTTCCAGACGTACGCGACGGAGACCGGCGCGTACATCCGCAAGCACTTCTTCGGCGACGACCACCGGCTGCGGGCCATGGTCGAGCACATGACCGACGACCAGATCCTGCACCTGGGCCGTGGTGGTCACGACCACAAGAAGATCTTCGCGGCGTACGCGGCGGCGCGCGCCCACAAGGGCCAGCCGACGGTGATCCTCGCGCAGACCGTCAAGGGCTGGACGCTCGGCCCGAACTTCGAGGGCCGCAACGCCACGCACCAGATGAAGAAGCTGACGGTCGACGACCTGAAGCGCTTCCGCGACCGGCTGCACCTGCCGATCTCCGACAGGGAGCTGGAGTCCGGCCTGCCGCCGTACTACCACCCGGGGCCGGACTCGGAGGAGATCCAGTACATGCACGACCGCCGCAAGGCGCTGGGCGGGTACGTCCCGACCCGCGTCGTGCGCGCGAAGCCCCTGGCACTGCCGGACGACAAGACGTACGCGGCGGTGAAGAAGGGGTCGGGTCAGCAGTCGATCGCCACGACGATGGCGTTCGTACGGCTGCTGAAGGACCTGATGCGGGACAAGGAGATCGGCAAGCGGTTCGTGCTGATCGCGCCGGACGAGTACCGCACCTTCGGTATGGACTCGTTCTTCCCGAGCGCCAAGATCTACAACCCGCTGGGCCAGCAGTACGAGGCGGTGGACCGCGAGCTGCTGCTCGCGTACAAGGAGTCGCCGACCGGGCAGATGCTGCACGACGGCATCTCGGAGGCGGGCTGCACGGCGTCGCTGATCGCGGCCGGTTCGGCGTACGCGACGCACGGCGAGCCGCTGATCCCGGTGTACGTCTTCTACTCGATGTTCGGTTTCCAGCGGACCGGCGACCAGTTCTGGCAGATGGCCGACCAGCTGGCGCGCGGTTTCGTGCTGGGTGCGACCGCGGGACGTACGACGCTGACCGGTGAGGGTCTGCAGCACGCGGACGGCCACTCGCAGCTACTCGCCTCGACGAACCCGGCGTGCATCGCGTACGACCCGACCTTCGGCTTCGAGATCGCGCACATCGTCAAGGACGGTCTGCGCCGGATGTACGGCGAGAACGCCGAGGACGTCTTCTACTACCTCACCGTCTACAACGAGCCCATCCAGCACCCGGCCGAGCCGGCGGACGTCGACGTGGACGGCATCCTCAAGGGCATCCACCTCTTCCGGCGCGGCGAGGAGGGGGCGATTCCGGCGCAGATCATGGCGTCCGGTGTGGCCGTGCCGTGGGCGGTGGAGGCGCAGCGGATCCTCGCCGAGGAGTGGAACGTGCGCGCCGACGTGTGGTCGGCGACGTCCTGGAACGAACTGCGCCGCGAGGCCGTGGAGGTCGACCGGCACAACCTGCTCCACCCGGAGGAGGAGCAGCAGGTTCCGTATGTGACGCGGAAGCTGTCCGGCGCGGAGGGTCCCTTCGTCGCCGTCTCCGACTGGATGCGGTCGGTTCCGGACCAGATCGCGCGCTGGGTGCCGGGGACGTACACCTCGCTGGGCGCGGACGGCTTCGGCTTCGCGGACACGCGCGGTGCGGCGCGGCGGTACTTCCACATCGACGCGCAGTCGATCGTGCTGGCGGTGCTGACCGAGCTGGCCCGGGAGGGCAAGGTGGACCGTTCGGTGCTGAAGCAGGCCGTGGACCGCTACCAGCTGCTGGACGTCGCGGCGGCCGACCCGGGCGCCGCGGGCGGCGACGCGTAGCCGGTCGGGCGGGGGGACTCCCGTCCCCCCGCATCCCCCTGACATTCCGGGCCTAGCATTCCGGGCATGAACGAACGCTGGGAGGCGCGCACCCAGGCGCCGCTGCTGGGGCTCGCCGTCGCGTTCGGCGTGGCCTACGCGATACCGATAGTGGCGCCCGATGCCGCCCCATGGGTCCACCGCGCCTGCCTGACCGTGGAGTGGGTGGTGTGGGGCGCCTTCGCCGTGGACTACGTCGTACGCCTGGTGCTGGCGCCGGAGCGGTGGGTCTTCGTGCGCCGCCACCCACTGGACCTGCTGGCGGTTCTGCTGCCGCTGATCCAGCCGCTGCGGCTGCTGCGGCTCGTCTCCACGCTGCTGCTGGTGGGGCGGCGGGCCCGGATGGCACCGCAGATAACGCTCACCACGTATGTGGCCGGATCCGTGGTGGGTCTGATGATGTTCGGCTCGCTGGCCGTGCTGCACGTGGAACGTGGCGCGCCGGACGGGAACATCAAGACGCTGGGCGACGCGGTGTGGTGGTCGTTCACGACGATGACGACCGTCGGGTACGGCGACCACGCGCCGACGACCGGGCTCGGGCGGGTGCTGGCCGTCGGGCTGATGCTGTCCGGCATCGCCCTGCTGGGTGTCGTCACCGCGAACATCGCGGCGTGGTTCATCTCGCGCTTCGAGCGGGACGACGCGGAGGAGCGCCGCCAGACGGCTCTGCTGGAGGCCCTCACGCAGGAGGTCAAGGACCTCCGGGCCGAGGTCGCCCGACTGTCGGCCAACGCCACGGCGGCCTCCCCCGCGGCCCCCACCTCTTCGGTGCCGGCACAGCCCACCACGGAGGGCGCCACGTAGGCGGCCGGCTCGCCCGGTGACGTTCACGCCCGCGGGCGCGAGCCCGGGAGACGGTTACGCCCCAGGCGGGGGTACGCCCCAGGCGCCGGTACGCCTTCACCGCGGGTACACCCTGGGCACGGTCGCGCCCGAAGCGCGGGCAGGCTCGGGGACGGGTGCGGCTTGCTCGCGCGTACGCGTCGGTGCGGGCACGCGGGCTGCTCCCGGCACGCCTTTCACCGCGGAACGCCCCAGGCGTCGGTACGCCCCGGGGCGCGGGCCAGGGAGGGAACGGCGCGGGCTGCTCGCGGCCGCCCTCACGGCGGGTACGCGCCTTGCACCGGGTGCGCCTTGACCGCAGGTACGCCCAGGCTCGGGTACGCCCCAGGTGCGGGGCCAGGGCGGGTTCAAATGCGGCTTGATCGCGCTTACGCCGTGGGCGCAGCACACGTGTTGCTCGCGGCACGCCTTCGCCAGGGGGCCGCGGGTACGCCCGCCGACGCGGGGCCAGGGGCGGGAAGGCCCCAGGCGCGGGGTGCTCGTGGGTGGGACGTCGGCGGGCGCCTTGTCGTGCTCGGCGCGTGAGCGGTGCAGCACGCGAGCCAAGGCCCGGGCGTGGTGTGGGCGTGCGCGTGGGTACGTCTAGAGCGTGCCGTTGCCCGGGGTGCCGGCAGCACCGGCCAGCGAGACGAGGGCCAGGACGGTGTCGATCGCCCCGAGAACGAACGCGACCAGCGCCGGGATGTGGTTGCTCGCCCAGCGCCGGCCCATGCCGAGCCAGCCGCAGACGATCGCCACCGGGCCGAGGATGATGCCCAGTACGAAGAAACCGGCGACCGCGCAGACCAGCCCGACGATCCCGAGCGTCGCGCGGTCCGGCCCGGTCCGCGACCACATCCGGCCGCGTGAGCGGGGGCTCCTGCGCGAACGCGAGGTGTACCCGAAACTGTTCATGGCCCCCGGGTGCCCTGGTTCAGGTCTCCCACACCTTGAAGGCCCGTACCCGGTAAGGCGATTGGGGCACCCACGTACCACCGCCCGGATACGTCTCGAACTCGCCGGTCTCGGCGCACTCGGCGGACTGGTAGGTGGTGACGGGCCGTCCGGTGCGGTTGGCGAGGGCGGCGGCGGTGGTTCCGGGCGGCAGCGGGACGCATGCCTCGATGTCGATGCCGGTCAGCTCATGGGTGTACCGGGCACCCCTGAATCCCTCCTTGGCCCATAGGCACAACTGCCCCGTGTCACAGGGCCCGAGCCGGGGCGGCGGCGCCGCGGCCACGGGAACGGCGCCCCCGAGCACGGTGGCGCTGAGTGCGCCGGCGAGGAGAACGGTGGTGGCGGTGCGGACGGTCGTGGAACGCATGGAAACCCCCGTGTGTGCGGCGTGACGATCACGTACATCGATTGTGACGCTCCGTGACCATCTGGGGAAGGCTTCCTGGGGTGATCCACCCGGTCGGGTGACGCGGTGCACCACCGGGGTACACCGAGGGCCCCGCAGCCGACGGCTGCGGGGCCCTCGGACACCAGCGGTCAGATGTGCGCGCCGCCCGCGCCCGCCTCCGCGTTCTCGCCGCGCTTGGTGAGCGTGGCCACCAGCGCCGCGATCACCGCCACGACGCCCGCGACCGTGAAGGCCAGGCCCATGCCGGACATGAACGTGTCGTGGATGACGCCGGAGATCCTGTCGAGGAGGTCCGGTGTCATGCCGGGCACCTTGGCCAGTTCGGCCGGCACGATGCCGAACTCCGCCGCCTGCTCCAGCTTCGGGTCGGCCGGCACCGGGATCCCGGCGTCCTTCCAGTTGGCCGCGAACTCGGAGCTCACCTTGGAGGACATGACCGCGCCCAGCACCGCCGTACCGAGCGCGCCGCCGACCTGCATCGCGGCCTGCTGGAGGCCACCGGCCACACCGGAGAGCTCCAGCGGGGCGTTGCCCACGATGACCTCCGTGGCGCCCACCATGACGGGGGCGAGGCCGAGGCCCAGCAGGGCGAACCAGAGGGACATCGCCAGCGTGCCGGTGCCCTCGGTCAGGGTGATCATGCCGAACATGGCGATCGCCGTGCAGACCATGCCGCCCACCAGCGGGACGCGCGGACCGTACTTGGTGATGAGGGCGCCCGCCAGCGGCGAGGAGACGATCATCATGGCCGTCAGCGGCAGCAGGTGCAGGCCGCTGTCGACCGGGCTGAGGCCCTTGACGCCCTGCAGGTAGAAGGTGACGAAGAACAGGCCGCCCATGAAGGCGAAGGCCATCAGCACCATCAGGACGGTGCCGGCCGACAGCGGTACGGAGCGGAACATGCCGAGCGGGATCAGCGGTTCGGCGACCTTCGTCTCCCAGACGGCGAACACGGCGAACAGCACGAGCGCGCCGCCCAGGAAGCCCCACGTGTTGAGGCTGCCCCAGCCCCAGCTCTCGCCGGCCTTGATGATGCCCCAGATCAGGGACGCCATCGCGGCCGACAGCAGCACGATGCCGAGGACGTCGAACGAGCGCGGCGCGTTCTCCGCGCGGTGGTCCTTCAGGATCACCAGGCCCATGACGAGCGCGAGGACACCGACCGGCACGTTGATGAAGAACACCGACTGCCAGCTGACGTGCTCCACGAGTACGCCGCCGAGGATGGGCCCGCCCGCCGTGGACGCGCCGATGACCATGCCCCAGATGCCGATCGCCATGTTCAGCTTCTCGGCCGGGAAGGTGGCACGCAGCAGGCCCAGCGCGGCCGGCATGAGCAGCGCGCCGAACAGGCCCTGGAGCACCCGGAAGACGATCACCAGGGTGATCGAGTCGGACATGCCGATCGCGGCGGACGCGGCGGCGAAGCCCGCGATGCCGATGAGGAACGTCTGGCGGTGGCCGAAGCGGTCACCGAGCTTGCCGGCCGTGATCAGGGCGACCGCCAGGGCGAGCAGATAGCCGTTGGTGATCCACTGGACGTCGGCGAGCGTCGCGCCGAGGTCCTTCTGGATCGCGGGGTTGGCGATCGCGACGATCGTGCCGTCCAGCGCGACCATCATCACGCCGACCGCCACGGCGAACAACGTCAGCCAGGGGTGGCCGCGCAGCCCCTTGGCCGGGGCAGGCACGGGATCCTGGCCTTGCGGCAGCTTCTCGATGGTGGTCTGACTAGTCATACCGCGAGGCTAATGTCAGTCACTGACAATTGACAAAGCATTTCATACGCCGGTAACTGTCGCGTCGCTCACAGGTAGCCTGAGCAGCCAGAAATGGCAGAAAGAGGACCATGAAGTGACGGCCGAGCAGCCGACCAGCACAGGGACGCCGGCCCCCGCCGGGCTGCGCGAGCGCAAGAAGCAGCGCACCCGCGACGCCCTGCTGCGCGCCGCACTGGAGCTGTTCACCAGCCAGGGGTACGAGCGGACCACGGTCGACGAGATCGTCGACGCCGTCGACGTCTCGCAGCGCACGTTCTTCCGCTACTTCGCGAGCAAGGAAGAGGTCGCCTTCGCCGTCCAGCAGATGGTCGAGCGGCATTTCGTGACCGCCCTGCGCGAACGCCCCGCCCACGAGGCCCCGTTGGAGGCCATGCGCAACGCCGTCCTGTCCGCCTGGAACACCATCGGCGAGGCGATCATGGAGGTCGTCCCGGTGGAGGTGTACCTCCGCACCTTCCAGATGATCGAGTCGACACCCGCGCTCCTGGCCGTGCACCTGCGCCGCTCCATCGAGATGGAGGAGAACATCGCCCGGCTGATCGCCGACCGCGAGGGCCTCGACGTGGACGCCGATCCGCGCCCGCGCGTGGCCGTCGCCGCGTTCAGCGGTGTCATGCGGATCACCGGACAGTTGTGGGGCCGGGGGGAGGACCCGTCCCTGGAGGCGATGCGCACCCTGACGGAGACCTACCTGGACCACCTGGGACCGGCCCTGGCCGCCGACTGGCGCGGCGACGCCGACGCCACGTCCTGGGACCCGCCGTACCCGCCGTACGCGCCGTAGGCGTACGCCCCGCGCGCACGCCGTACGCCCCGCGCGTACGCTGAGTGATCACGCTTCCCCGATCGGCCACCCTCACGCGTGATGTACCTCACCCTCTTCGCGGCGCCCCTCACGTGTCTCCTAGGGTGTCCCGCAGTGACTTCCTTCGACTCCTCCCCCACGCTCCAGGCGTGGCGCGCGCTGCTCGCCCTCGCCGTGGTCTTCGTCCTCCTCATGACCACCGGCTGGACGGCGATCCGCCACCACCGTGGGCCGGGAGAGCCGCGTGAGGCCGCGCTCGCCGCCTGGCGGGACGGCCGGACAGGTACGGCGGACCTGCCCGATCCCGCGTCGCCGCCGGCCGTACTCGCCGCGTTCTTCAGCTCCCTGACGGAACGCCAGCGCCACCGGCTCGCCGCCGAGTACCCGCTCGTCGTCGGCAACCTCGACGGCGCCCCCATCACCCTCCGCTACCGCGCCAACCGGCTCGCGCTGCGCGCCGCGCTCGACGCCGAGCGCAAGCGCGTGGCGGACGAGCGGCTGTCGCCCGACGGCCGCCAGGAGGCCCTCCGCCGCTCGCACCGGTTCGCCTCCCTGATGCGCGAGGACCGGCAGATCCTCGCCTTCGACCCGTCCGGCAAGGGCCGCGTCGCCGAGGTCTTCGGCGACCTCGACCGGGCGCGGCACGTCTCCGTCATCGTCCCGGGCGTCGACACCAACCTGCTGACGTTCGAGAAGACCGCCCGCAAGTACACGGCGCCCGCCGGAATGGCCGAATCCCTGTACGCCGCCGAACGCGCCGCCGCGCCCACCACCCGTACCGCCGTCATCGCCTGGGCCGACTACACCGCACCCGTCGGCGTCGGCATGGACGCGGCCATCGGGCGGCTCGCCGAAAGCGGGGCGGCCCGGCTGGTGTCCCTCAGCGGCGCGCTGCCCGGCGACTCGCGGGTGGCTCTGTTCTGCCACAGCTACGGCTCCGTGGTGTGCGGCGTCGCCGCCCGCCGGCTGCCCGCCCGGGTCGCCGACGTCGCGGTGGCCGGAAGCCCCGGGATGCGCGCCGAGACCGCCGCCGGGCTCGGCACCCGCGCCCGTGTGTGGGCCATGCGCGACGCCGACGACTGGATCGCCGACGTGCCGTACCTGGACGTCGGCGGGCTGGGCCACGGCGCCGATCCGGTGGCCCCGGAGTTCGGGGCGCGGGTACTGTCGGCGGCGGGCGCGGTCGGGCACGCCGGGTACTTCGAACCGGGCACGGAGAGCCTCCGCAACTTCGCCGAGATAGGCGTCGGCTCGTACCGCACCGTGCGCTGCGCCGGCGACCCGGAGGCCTGCCGCGGCGGAATCTCCGGTACGCGGACGCTCTGACGCGCGTAGAGGTGCGTGGGGCCCCGCCGAAGCTCGCAACTCTTCGGGGGCGACGCGCGGGCGCACGCCGCATACGATGAGGCGCATGGGTGATGTGCTGGCCGGAATTCATGCCACCTGGGAGTTCGAACCAGACGCCGTGCTCATCCGCTTCGAACGGGGGATCCGCGCACCGAAGCTCTACCAGGCGCTGCGCGAGCGACGTATCCCGCACGAAGCGTTGGCGTCGGTGACCCTCTCCCCGGGCAGACGCGGCACGGTGGTGCTGCACGCGGTGCCGAGACCGGGCGCCGATCCGCTGATGGAGGCGGCCGCGGGTCAGCTCAAGGACGCCTGCGACCCCTACCGGCTGGTGCTGCCGGCCGAGCGGGAGACGCTCGCCGAGTACTACGCGGACGAGCTCCGGGCGCGGCTGGCGCCCGCGGCGGCGGAACGGGCCGACCGCTTCCTGGTCACCGCCCCGGAGGCGCCGCTGCAGTTCAAGGCGTACGACGGCAAGGCGTCCTTCGACGGCGGCCAGGTGGCGTTCCGCTGGTTCTGGACCGGCGCGTCGTCCGCCAAGTGGAAGGCCGGTGACCAGAGCTTCTCCGTACGGGAGCTGAGCGGCGTCGAGTGGCGCTCGCCCGACGTCTTCGACGGCTATCTGCGGCTGCTGCGGCGCGGCCACGCGGGCGACGCCCAGCCGGCGCAGGCGGACCAGGACCCGGCGGCGGTCGTCTTCGGGCTCGGCTACGGGCCGGTGCACGAGTCGCTGCCGTTCGCGGCCGCGGTCCTCGCGGCGGTACGGGACGCGGGCGCGGCCGCCGTGCCGGTCCCCGCCGCGGTGACGGCCGGCCGTGACCCGGCGGTCATCGCGGAGCGGATACGGCACCTGGGCGAGCTGTACCAGGCGGGTCTGGTGACGGACGAGGAGTTCGCCGTGAAGAAGGCCCAGCTGCTGGCGGAGCTGTAACCCCGTGCCGGCCACCCCGGCAGCCCCGGCGGCCCCCGAGCCGCGCCACCTGACCGGCCCCCGCACGTCACCGGGGCGGCAGGGGTGTCGTACCGGGGTACGAGGGCAGAACCGGGACCCGGGTATGACGTCGGGGTGGGCGCCCGGTGCCTAGGCTGGCGGGATCATGAGTAGCCCTTCCCCGTCCGCCACCCGACGTGTGCGCGACGCGCTGCGCGTACTGGGGCTCGCCCTCGCCACGCCCGCCGAGCCCGGCGCGCCGCTGCTCGCGCAGGCGTCGTCGCGGTGGCTCCGCCTGCTTCCGTACGCCGTCGCCTTCGCGTTCGTCGCGTCGCTGCTGCCGGTCACCGTGACCGTGCTCGTCAACGGCTACGCGGTGAACGGCGCGATCGCCGGGGCACTGGCGACCGCCCAGACCGCGCCGCTGCTGCTCGCCGTGGCGCGGCCGCTCCAGGCGTGGTCGATCGTCATGGCCGCCGATGTGCTGGGCGCGCTGGTCCTGCTCGGCGCGGACGGCGTGGCCGGCCGGTCCTGGCCGTGGACGCCGATGATCGTGGTCGGCTACCTGGCGCTGATGGTGGCCGTGGGGCTGCGCGAGCCGCGCCGGACGCTGCTGGCCGTGTGGCTGGTGACGGGCGCGGCGGGGTTCGCCTTCGAGTTGGTCTCGCAGACCCGCAGCGACGGCGTCCACCTGCTGCTGTTCATCCTGAGCGGGGTCGTGCTGCTGCTCACCGCGGCCCTGCGGGAACGCGGGGACGCGCAGCGCCGGCTGGTCGAGCAGGAGACGATCAGCGAGGCCGAGCGCGCCCGACGCACGCTGCTGGAGGAACGGGCGCGGATCGCCCGCGAGTTGCACGACATCGTGGCCCACCACATGTCGGTGATCACGGTGCAGGCGGATTCGGCGCCGTACCGGATCGAGGGGCTGCCGGAGGCGGCCCTAGAGGAGTTCTCGACGATCGCCGCGTCCGCCCGCGAGTCCCTGACCGAGATGCGGCGGCTGCTGGCGGTGCTGCGCAGTGAGGGTACGGAGGGCGAACGGGCGCCCCAGCCGGGTCTGGAGCGGATCCAGCAGCTGGTGGAGGCGACGGTACGGGCGGGTGTGCCGGCCGAGCTGTCGATGCCGGCCGGCCTGGGCCCGGTGCCGCAGGCGGTGGACCTGTCCGCGTACCGGATCGTGCAGGAGGCCCTCGCGAACGTGGTGCGGCACGCGCCCGGCGCGGCGACGCGCGTGTCGGTGTCGTCGGACGGCGGCCGGCTGACGGTACTGGTCGTCAACGGCCCGCCCGCCGAAGCGCGTTCGCCCCTGGAGAGCAGCGGCACCGGGCACGGGCTCGTCGGCATGCGGGAGCGCGTACGGTTGACCGGCGGCACCCTCGACACCGGGCCGCTGCCGGACGGGGGCTTCCGGGTCGCGGCCCGGATCCCATTCGCTACGGAGGAACCCGCGTGACCATCCGCGTGATCATCGTCGACGACCAGGCCATGGTGCGCGCGGGGTTCGCCGCCCTGCTGTCGGCGCAGCCCGACATCGACGTGGTGGGGGAGGCGCCGGACGGGCGGGAGGGCGTGTCGGTGGCCCGTTCCGCCCATCCCGACGTCGTGCTGATGGACGTCCGGATGCCGGAGATGGACGGGCTGGCTGCGGCGCGCGAGATCCTGTCGCCGCCACCGGGGGTCGTCCACCGGCCGAAGGTGCTGATGCTCACCACCTTCGACGTGGACGACTACGTGTACGAGGCGCTGCGCGCCGGCGCGTCCGGGTTCCTGCTCAAGGACGCCCCGCCGGCCGACCTGATCGCCGCGGTACGGGTGGTGGCGGCCGGCGAGGCGCTGCTGGCCCCGTCCGTGACGCGCCGCCTGATCGCCGACTTCGCCGCTTCCCGCCCGGCCCCGCGCCGGGACCGCTCGCTGCGCCTGAACGGCCTGACGCCCCGTGAGACGGAGGTCCTGGAGCTGATCGCCCGGGGCCTGTCGAACCAGGAGATCGCCGGCCACCTGATCCTGGCCGAGCAGACGGTGAAGACCCACATCGGCCGGGTCCTGTCGAAACTGGACCTCCGCGACCGGGCGCAGGCGGTCGTCTTCGCGTACGAGTCGGGCCTGGTGACCCCGGGCGACGCCTGAGGGCTGACCCACCCCCTACTCCGGTATCACCCCGCGGTTGGCTCCGCGGGGTGACGCCCCCTCACAAGCCGCCCTCCTACCTTCCTCTCGCCGCAGCACAGGACGAAGGAAGAAGAGGGGGCGTCATGCGCCGCTGGAAGAGGAGTCTCACGGCCGTCGCGCTCGCGGCGGCCGTCGTGACCGGGACCGCCGGATGGGCCGCCGGGAGCGGGCAGCGGCCCGTCACCGGGCCACCGCCGGGGAGCGAGGCGTGGCGGGCCGACACCTCGCTGGGGCGGGCCCTGCCCGATCCGGCGCACGCCACGCCGCGTGAAGTCGCCGCGTTCTTCCGCACACTGACGGGCGCCCAGCAGCGGGGCCTCGCGCACCGCCACCCCACCGTCGTCGGCAACCTCGACGGCGCCCCGGTCGCCCTCCGCTACGAGGCCAACGCGACCGCCCTGCGCCGCGACGCCCGGTTCGCGCACCTCGCCGGGCACGGGCGGCAGATCCTCGCGTTCGACCCGCGCGGCCGGGGCCAGGTCGCCGAGGTGTACGGGGACCTGGCGCGCAGCCGTCACGTCGCCGTCCTCGTCCCCGGGTCGGACATCGACGCCGGGACGTACGACCACCCCACCGACCCGTACGGCACCCCCGCCGGGATGGCGCGGCAGCTGCGGGCGGCGGCGAAGGGCACCGCCGTCATCGCCTGGGCCGGCTACACCACGCCCGTCGGCGTGGGTCTCGACGCCGCCTCCGGCGACCTCGCCGAGGCCGGTGCCGCGCGGCTGACCCGGCTCACCGACGGGCTCGCGGCCGTCGAGGCCCCCGCGCCCGCCGTCTTCTGCCACAGCTACGGCTCCGTCGTCTGCGGCCTGGCCGCCCCGCACCTCAAGGCCGGGGACCTCGTCGTCCTCGGCTCCCCCGGCATGCGCGCCGACACCGTCGCCGACCTGGGCACCGCCGCCCGTGTGTGGGCCGCCAAGGACCCGTCCGACTGGATCTCCAAGGTGCCGAACGTCCAGCTCCTCGGCCTCGGCCACGGCAGCGACCCGGCCGATCCCGCCTTCGGCGCCCGTCCCGTGCCCGCCGCCGACGCCCACGGCCATACCGGCTACTTCGCGCCCGGCACCCAGTCCCTCCGTACCTTCGCCGCCATCGCCCGGGGGGAGGCCCGATGAAGCTCGCCGAACGGATCGAGGCCCGCACGCCCGCCCACCGCGACCGCGCCGTCGACGGGCTGCGCGCCCTCGCGCTGCTCGCCGTCCCCACCGGCCACTGGCTCCTCGGCGGTTTCACACTCGACGCCGGCGGGGCGATCCACAACGCCAGCCCGCTCAGCACCTTCGGGTTCTTCGCCCCCGTCAGCTGGGTGCTCCAGATGCTGGGGATCTTCTTCCTGGTCGGCGGGTACGCGTCCGTCCTGTCGTACCACAGGCGCCAAGGCTCCACGGGCGCGTGGCTCAGGGGGCGGATCGCCCGGCTCGGCCGTCCCGTCCTCGGGGTCACCGCCGTCTGGGCCGTCCTGATCCCGGTGCTGTACGCCCTGGGCGTCCCGAACGACACGCTGCGCACCGGATCGACGCTGGTCGTCCAGCCGCTGTGGTTCGTCGGCGTCTACACGGCCGTCACCGCCCTCACCCCGTACTGCGTACGCGCCGCCCGCCGGCTCGGCGCCTGGGCGGCCGCGCCGCTCCTCGCCTCGGTCGCCGTGGTCGACGTCCTGCGCTACGGCCCGTACGCCGAGGCCGTGCCGTCCTGGCTGGGCGTGCTGAACATCCTGCCCGGCTGGCTCTTCGCGTACCAACTGGGCGTCTCCTGGGGCGAGAAGAGGATCCGCACCACGCATGCGCGGGCGCTGCTCGTCGGCGGCGCGGCCCTGTTCGCGGCGCTCCTGCTCGCCTTCCACTACCCCACCTCGATGGTCGGCGTCCCCGGCGAGGCCCGTACCAACTCCCACCCGCCGTCGCTGCTCGTCCTCGCGCTCGCCGCCGCGCAGAGCGGCGCCGCGATCCTGCTGCGCGACCGGCTGGGCCGGCTGCTGCGGCGTCCCGCCCTGTGGGCGCCGGTCGTCGTCGTCAACCTCTCGGCGATGACGATCCTGTGCTGGCACCAGACGGCGATGCTGGCCGCCGCCGTTCCCGCGTCGTTCGCGGGCCCGCTGCCGGGCCTGACGACCGCGCCCGACACGCTCGGCTGGATCCTGGCGCGGCTGGCGTGGCTGCCGCTGTTCGCGGGGCTGCTGCTCCTGATCGGGCGGTACGCGCGCGGGTTCGATACCCCGTGGACGCACACGAGCGCCGCCCGCCGCTCGGCAGCGGGGCTGCTGGCGGCGGGCTTCGCGGTGTACGCGCTGGGCTAGGCCTGGATCTCGCGGGAGGCGGAGGCGAACGACATGTCCGCGTACCGGTCGCCGGCCACCTGGGCGGCGATCGGCTCCAGCTCCGCCAGCTCCTGCTCGCTGAGCGTGATCCGGGTGGCCGCGGCGTTCTCCAGCAGGCGGGTCCGCTTGCGGGTGCCCGGGATGGGCACGACGGTCAGACCGTGCACGGCCGCCCGCTGCTGGACCCACGCGAGCGCGATCTGCGCGGGCGTCGCCCCGTGCGCCTCCGCGACCTCGCGGACGGGCTTCAGCAGGTCGGCGTTCCGCTGGGCGTTCTCGCCCGAGAAGCGCGGATGGGCCTGGCGGAAGTCGTTGCTCGACAGGTCCTTGGCCGCGTCGGCGAACGCCCCGGTGAGGAACCCGCGCCCGAGCGGCGAGTACGGCACGAACGCCACGCCCAGCTCGGCCGCCGCGCCCACGGCGCTGCGCTCCACGTCCCGGGAGAACAGCGACCACTCCGACTGCAGGGCGGCGATCGGGTGCACGGCGTGCGCCTCGCGCAGCTCGGGGCCGGTCACCTCGCTGAGGCCGAGGTGCTTGACCTTGCCCTCCTTCACCAGCTCGGCCATCACGCCGACGGTTTCGGCGAGCGGCACGGCCGGGTCACGGCGGTGCATGTAGTACAGGTCGATGACGTCGACGCCGAGGCGGCGCAGGCTGCCCTCGACGCACGACCTGATGTACGCGGGGTCGTTGCTGATGCCCCGGTACGTGGGGTCGTCGGTGCGTACGATGCCGAACTTCGTGGCCAGGGTGATCTCGTCGCGGTGCTCGGCGACGAACGGCGCGAGGAACTCCTCGTTGGCGCCCCGCCCGTAGATGTCGGCGGTGTCGATCAGCGTGACGCCCGCCTCCAGCGCGGCGTCCAGGGTGTCACGGGCAGCAGCCTCGTCGGTGTCGCCGTAGAACTCGCTGATGCCCATGGCGCCGAAGCCCTGGACGCCCACCAGCGGGCCTCCCCCAGAGCCTTCGGCCTGGGAGGTACCCCCAGTGCCGAGGCGTACCGTCGCGATCTTCTCGATGCCGCTCATGTGGTCCTCTCCGGGGCCCGCCGGGCACCCGCGTAATAGTCGATCTTGTAGTCGAGCACGGCGAGGGTGTCCTGGAGCTCCGCGATCCGGGACCGCACGTCCCGCCGCGTGGCCTCCAGCAGCTCCTGCCGCTCCTCGAAGGTGTGCTCGCCCCGCCGCACCAGCTCGGCGTAGCGCACCATGTCCGCCACCGGCATGCCGGTCAGCCGCAGCTTGCCGACGAAGGTGAGCCAGTCGAGGTCCTTGTTGGTGAAGCGGCGCTGACCGGTGTGGGAGCGGTCGACGTGCGGCATCAGCCCGATCCGCTCGTACCAGCGCAGGGTGTGCGCGGTGAGCCCGGTCCAGGCCGACACCTCGCTGATCGTGTAGCGATCCTGCCCGTCGGGTCGCGGGTGCGGGGGCGGCGCGGACAGGCAGATGCCGGGGCGCTCGGTCCGTACGGGAGTGCTCTCGATCACCGTCATGGCCTCCACGCTAGGACCTTGGAGTGCACTCCAAGCAAGTCCCAACCGGGGAGATACGCTCGTACGCATGCGAAGCGTGGCGTTGATCGAGAACTGGCCGGTGGAGACCGCGGCGGCGGCCGTGGTGCGGGCGGACGGCACCGTCGTGGGGGCGCACGGCCCGACCGGCCGGCCGTTCCCGCTGGCGTCGGTGACCAAACCGCTCGCCGCGTACGCCGTGCTCGTGGCGTACGAGGAGGGCGCGATCGAGCTCGACGAGCCGGCCGGGCCGGAGGGCGCCACCGTGCGGCACCTGCTCGCGCACACGTCCGGGCTGGCGTTCGACGAGCACCGGGTCATGGCCGGGCCGGGCACGCGGCGGATCTACTCCAACGCCGGGTTCGAGGTGCTGGGCGACCATGTCGCGAAGGCCACCGACATCCCGTTCGCGGAGTACCTGCGCCAGGCGGTGCTGGAGCCGCTGGGCATGACGGCCACCACGCTGGACGGCTCGCCCGCCAAGGACGGTGTCTCGACGGTCGACGACCTGGTGCGGTTCGCCGCCGAGGTGCAGGCGCCGCGGCTGCTGGACCCGCGCACCGTGCTGGAGGCCATGACGGTCGTCCACCCGGGGCTGACGGGCATCCTGCCCGGGTACGGGCACCAGCGGCCCAACGACTGGGGCCTCGGCTTCGAGATCCGGGACGGCAAGTCGCCGCACTGGACGGGGGCTTCGTCGTCCCCGCGGACGTTCGGGCACTTCGGCCAGTCGGGCACGTTCCTGTGGATCGACCCCGACGCGGGCGCGGCGTGCGTGGCCCTGACCGACCGGGCCTTCGGCCCGTGGGCGATCGAGGCGTGGCCGCCCTTCACGGACGCGGTGCTGGCGGAGCTGGCCGGCACGGCGCGCTAGCGGCGCCCGCCGGACCGGCGCGCGGGACCGGCTCGAGCCGGGGCGCGCGGCGCGGGCCCGCCACCGGAGCGCGCTGACAGCGGCACGCGCACGACGGCGCGCCGTGGCGGCGCCCGAACGACGGCCCGCTGACGCCGACGCGCTGACGGCGGGGCGCTGACGCCGACGCGCTGACGGGCCCTGGCAATGGCGCGCCGGGCGACGGCCGCTGATGCCGCGAGCCCTGCCGTCGGCGCCCCCGACGGCGTGCCGCGCGTCGTACCAACGCCCGCCCACCAGCGGGCCCACGTCGGCGGCGCGCCGGCACCGCTAGCGCCGGCGCGCGCCGCGTCGTACCAGCGCCTCCACCTCCGTCAGCCGCAGCGGCCGGGCCAGCAGGGTGAACACCGCCGCGATCACCACCGCGCCGGCGCCCGCCGCCACGAACGGGCCGCCCGCGGTCGCCCACCGCGCCGCCCCGTACCCGAGCGTCGCCGCCGGGACGGCCGCCACCAGGAGCCGGACCAGGGCCGAGAGGGCCCCGCCGCCGTCGCGTCCGCCCGGCGAGGTCAGCCGCCGCCGCAGTACGTACGCGGTGACCGCCCAGCCGGCCCACAGCGCCACCGAGTACGCCCCGGCCATGCCGGTCACGGCCCAGCGCGCCGGCAGCACCAGGTAGGCCGCCACCGACAGGCCCGCGTTGAGCCCGGCGATCAGCAGGTTCAGCAGGAACGGCGTCCTCGTGTCGCGCAGCGCGTAGAAGCCCCGCGTCAGCACGTACTGCCCGGAGAAGGCCACCAGGCCGGGCGCGAACGCCATCAGGACGGCCGCCATGCGCGCGATGTCGTCCGCGTCGGTCCTGCCGTACTCGAAGACGGCGGCCATCAGCGGCCCGGCCAGCGCCAGCAGCGCGCACGCGGCGGGGACGACGGCGGCCGCGCTGGTGCGCAGCGCGTACGAGACGTCCCGCCGCACCCCGGCCGTGTCGCCCTCCGCCGCCGCGCCGCTCATGCGCGGCATCAGGGCGGTGACCAGCGAGACGGTCACGATGCCGTGCGGGACCATCCACAGCAGGTAGGCGTTGGTGTACGCGCTGAACCCGGCGCCCCCGTCCATCCCTTCGGGCGCCAACCGCGCGCCCGCCGCCGTGGCGAGCCGGGTGGTGACCCAGTACGCGCCCTGGTTGGTGAGCACCAGCAGCACCAGCCAGCCCGCCGAGCGCAGCGGTGACGTCAGTCCGCTGCCGCGCCAGTCGAAGCGGGGCCGGAAGCGGAAGCGGGCGCCGCGCAGGGAGGGCAGCAGGGCGAGCGCCTGGACGACGATCCCGGCCGTGGTGCCCCAGCCGAGCAGCGTGGTCTCGCCGGGGCTGAGCGCGCCGCCGTCACTCACGGCCAGGTACAGCGCGAACACGGCGATCACGACGACGTTGTTGAGGACGGGCGTCCACATCATCGCGCCGAACCGGCCACGCGCGTTGAGGACTTGGCCGAGCAGCGTGAACAGGCCGAGGAAGAAGATCTGCGGCAGGCAGTAGCGGGCGAAGGCGACCGTCATCGTGGCCTGCGGGCCGGTGTAGTCGGTGTACGCGCCGACGAGGGCGGGCGCCGCCAGCACGGCGCCGGCCGTGAGCGCCAGCAGCCCGAGCAGACAGGCCGTCAGCAGCCGGTCGGTGTACGCCCTGCCGCCGTCGTCGTGCTCCTTGGCGGCCTTGACCAGCTCGGGTACGAAGACGGCGTTGAGGGCGCCGCCGAGGAGCAGCATGTAGACGATGTTGGGGACGGTGTTGCCGACGGCGTACCCGTCGGCGATCAGTCCGGTGCCGAGGGCGGCGGCGACGATGGCGGACCGGCCGAATCCGGTGGCCCGGGAGAGCAGCGAGCCGGCGGCCATGACGGCGCCGCTGCGCGCCAGGGACGGCGAGGAGGACGAGGAGGGTGAGGGCGGCGCCGGTTTCGTCGGCGTATCGACGGTGGTGTCGCTCAACGGTTCTCCCCCAAGGTGCCGGCGCCCCGCGACGCCATCAGCCGCTCATC
Organism: Streptomyces sp. CB03238; assembly: GCF_002099185.1. Lineage (NCBI taxonomy): Bacteria > Bacillati > Actinomycetota > Actinomycetes > Kitasatosporales > Streptomycetaceae > Streptomyces > Streptomyces sp. CB03238. The sequence goes on from NZ_NBCN01000004.1 coordinate 380,875, forward strand.
TCCCACAGCAGCACCTCGGCCCGCCCGAGTGCCACCAGTTCCAGCCCCTCCGCGCCGGTGATCCGGGCCGCGTCGCCCGGACCCAGCCCGTCGTCGCCGAGCCGCACCGAGCCCCGTACCACGTGGACGTACACGAAGGCGGCGTCCGGGACGGCGACGCGTTCGCCGGGGGCCGCCGGGCGGCGTACGTGGAGCATGGCGCCGGCGGCGGGCAGGGCGTACGGCGTGGCGTCCGCGATGCCCCGCACGACGTCGTACGACGGGTCGCCGCCGGGTTCCTTCGGCGCCAGCCACATCTGGACGAAGACCAGCGGGTCCTCGCCGTCGTTGCGCTCCTCGTGCCGGACGCCGGCCGCGGCGCTGAGGTGTTGTACGTCACCTGGCCCGATGCGCGAGGTGTGCCCGGCCGAGTCGCGGTGGGTGAGCTCGCCCTGGACGACCCAGGTGACGATCTCGGTGTGGCTGTGGGGGTGCTCGTCGAACCCGGAGCCGGGTGCGAGCCGCTCCTCGTTGCAGGCGAGGACGGCGCCGAAGCGGAGGTTGCCGGGGTCGTAGAAGCGCCCGAAGGAGAAGGCGTGCAGGGTCTCGATGCCGGCCGCGGCCTCGCCGCCGCGGTAGCGCTCGGCGGCCCGCTGGACGGTCCACGCCTGCGGGCCCGATTCGGGACGCGCGGCGGCCGCCGCTCCGTCCGGATGCCAGGAACTCACGGGACCACCGTAGCCCCGGCGCCGCACTCCCCCGTCCTGATGAGGCAGTCTTGTCCCGTGCCTGAACCCGCAGCGAACGACGCCCACCCCCATGCCGCCACCCTGAAGCGCCTCGAGCAGTCCTCCGGACGGCTTGCGGCGAACGCCATTGCCCGCATGGACGAGACGCTGCCCTGGTACCGGGCCATGCCCCCGGAGAACCGGTCGTGGATCGGCCTGGTCGCCCAGGCCGGTATCGCCGCGTTCACCGAGTGGTTCCGGCACCCGGAGACCCCGCAGGCGATCTCGACCGACGTGTTCGGGACGGCTCCGCGCGAGCTGACCCGGGCGATCACGCTGCGCCAGACCGTGGAGATGGTGCGGACGACGATCGAGGTCATGGAGTCGGCGATCGAGGAGGTCGCCGCCCCGGGCGACGAGTCGGTGCTGCGCGAGGCACTGCTGGTGTACGCCCGGGAGATCGCGTTCGCGACCGCCCAGGTGTACGCGCAGGCCGCCGAGGCGCGCGGCGCGTGGGACGCCCGGCTGGAGTCCCTGGTGGTGAACGCGGTGCTGTCCGGGGAGGCCGACGAGGGCGCCGTCTCGCGGGCGGCCGCTCTCGGCTGGAACTCGCCGGAGCATGTGTGCGTGATCCTGGGCACGGCGCCGGACGGCGACAGCGAGCTGACCGTCGAGGCGATCCGGCGGGCGGCCCGGCACGCCAAGCTCCAGGTCCTCACCGGGGTGCTCGGCGACCGGCTGGTCGTCATCGCGGGCGGCAGCGACAACCCGCTCCAGGTGGCCAAGTCGCTGATCGGCCCGTACGCCGCCGGGCCGGTGGTCGCCGGGCCGATCGTGCCGGACCTGCTCGCGGCGACCCGGTCCGCGCAGGCCGCGGCGGCGGGCCTGAAGGCGTGTTCGGCCTGGCAGGACGCGCCTCGGCCGGTGCTGGCGGACGATCTCCTGCCGGAGCGCGCGATGGCCGGTGACCCGTCGGCGCGCGAGCAGCTGGTGGAGGAGATCTACAGACCGCTGGAGGAGGCGGGCTCGGCGCTGCTGGAGACGCTGAGCGTCTATCTGGAGCAGGCGAGCAGCCTGGAGGGCGCGGCCCGGATGCTCTTCGTGCACCCCAATACCGTGCGCTACCGGCTTCGACGTGTGACCGACGTCACCGGATGGTCACCGTCCGATGTGCGTTCCGCGTTCACGCTGCGGATCGCGCTGATCCTGGGGCGTCTGGCCGACGGAGATCCCCAGTCCTAGACTTTTGTCGAACGTCCACAATTCCCCTGACGGTTCTTCGTCCCTGTCCCCACGGGCGGTGGGAGCCGTCCACAAGAGAGAGTGTGAGGGTGCTCGTACTCGTCGCTCCCGGCCAAGGCGCTCAGACGCCCGGCTTCCTGACTCCCTGGCTCGACCTCCCCGGTGCCGCCGACCGCGTCGCCGCGTGGTCCGACGCCATCGGGCTCGACCTCGTCCACTACGGCACCAAGGCCGACGAAGACGCGATCCGTGACACCGCGGTGGCGCAGCCACTGCTGGTCGCGGCCGGTCTGCTGTCCGCCGCCGCGCTCGGTGACGTCAACGGGGCCGGTGCCGTCGCCGGCCACAGCGTCGGCGAGATCACGGCGGCCGCGTTCGCCGGCGTCCTCGACGACACGGCCGCGCTCGGCTTCGTACGGACCCGGGGTCTGGCGATGGCCGAGGCCGCCGCGGTCACCGAGACCGGTATGTCGGCGCTGCTCGGCGGTGAGCCGGAGGTCACCGTCCCGCACCTGGAGAAGCTGGGCCTGACCCCGGCGAACGTCAACGGCGCCGGCCAGATCGTCGCCGCCGGCACCATGGAGCAGCTCGCGGCGCTGGAGGCGGACAAGCCCGAGGGCGTACGCCGCGTGGTGCCGCTCAAGGTCGCCGGCGCGTTCCACACGCACCACATGGCGCCCGCGGTCGCGACGCTCCAGAAGGCCGCCGACGGCCTCACGGTCGCCGACCCCACGGTGACGTACGTCTCGAACAAGGACGGGCAGCCCGTCGCCACGGGCGCCGATGTCGTCGCCCGCCTGGTGGGCCAGGTCGCCAACCCCGTCCGCTGGGACCTGTGCATGGAAACGTTCCAGCGGCTGGGCGCGACCGCCCTGATCGAGGTGTGCCCCGGCGGCACGCTCACCGGTATCGCCAAGCGCGCCCTGAAGGGTGTCAAGACGGTCGCCCTGAAGACGCCGGACGACCTCGAGGCGGCCCGTGCGCTCATCGCCGAGCACACGACGCCCGCCGTCTGACAAGGAGCCGTAGAGCATGGCGAAGATCAAGCCCAGCCAGGGCGCCCCGTACGCGCGCATCATGGGTGTGGGCGGCTACCGGCCCACCCGTGTGGTGCCGAACGAGGTGATCCTGGAGACGATCGACTCGTCCGACGAGTGGATCCGCTCGCGCTCCGGCATCGCCACCCGCCACTGGGCCTCCCCCGAGGAGACCGTGACCGCGATGTCGGTCGAGGCGGCCGGCAAGGCCATCGCGGACGCCGGGGTCACGCCCGAGCAGATCGGTGGCGTGATCGTCTCCACCGTGTCGCACTTCAAGCAGACCCCCGCCGTCGCCACCGAGATCGCGGACAAGATCGGCGCGAACAAGCCGGCCGCGTTCGACATCTCGGCGGGCTGCGCCGGCTTCGGCTACGGCCTGACCCTCGCCAAGGGCATGGTGGTGGAGGGTTCCGCGGAGTACGTGCTCGTCATCGGCGTCGAGCGGCTCAGCGACCTGACCGACCTGGAGGACCGGGCGACGGCCTTCCTGTTCGGTGACGGCGCGGGCGCCGTCGTCGTCGGCCCCGCCAAGGAGCCGGCGATCGGCCCCACCGTGTGGGGTTCCGAGGGCGACAAGTCCGAGACCATCAAGCAGACCGTCGCCTGGACCGACTACCGGGACGGCACGGTCGAGAAGTTCCCCGCCATCACGCAGGAGGGCCAGGCGGTGTTCCGCTGGGCCGTCTTCGAGATGGCGAAGGTCGCCCAGCAGGCCCTGGACGCGGCCGGTATCTCGGCGGCCGACCTGGACGTCTTCATTCCGCACCAGGCGAACATGCGGATCATCGACTCGATGGTGAAGACCCTCAAGCTGCCGGAGCACGTCACGGTCGCCCGCGACGTGGAGACGACCGGCAACACCTCGGCCGCCTCGATTCCGCTCGCGATGGAGCGGCTCCTGGCGACCGGTCAGGCGAAGAGCGGTGACACCGCGCTCGTCATCGGCTTCGGGGCGGGTCTCGTGTACGCCGCGACGGTCGTTACCCTCCCCTAGGCACCGTTCGGGTCCCTCCGGACGGTCAGCCTCAAAAACCCTCTGAGAAACACCTCTGAGATACACACCGAAGGAGCGCCACATGGCCGCCACTCAGGAAGAGATCGTCGCCGGTCTCGCCGACATCGTGAACGAGATCGCCGGCATCCCGGTCGAGGACGTCCAGCTGGACAAGTCCTTCACCGACGACCTGGACGTCGACTCGCTCTCCATGGTCGAGGTCGTCGTCGCCGCCGAAGAGCGCTTCGACGTCAAGATCCCCGACGAGGACGTCAAGAACCTCAAGACGGTCGGCGACGCTGCCGACTACATCCTGAAGCACCAGGGCTGATCGGATCGCCACCCGGCGGTGGCGCCGCATTCCCCGCATACCTCATACACGTGGAGAAAGAATTCCTGTGAACTCGACCAATCGCACCGTGGTCGTCACCGGTATCGGCGCAACCACACCGCTGGGTGGCGACTCCGCCGCGACCTGGGAAGGTCTGCTGGCGGGACGCTCCGGCGTCAAGCCCCTGGACGACGCCCGCTACGCCGACATGCCCGTCCGCATCGCGGCCCCCGTGGCCGTCGACCCGGCCGAGGTCCTGCCGCGCCCGCTGGCGCGCAAGCTGGACCGCTCGGCGCAGTTCGCCGTGATCGCGGCCCGCGAGGCGTGGGCGGACGCGGGCTTCACCGCCCCGGCGGGCGAGGACGCGTCCATCGAGCCCGAGCGGCTCGGCACCGTCATCGCCTCCGGCATCGGCGGCGTGACGACCCTGCTGGACCAGTACGACGTGCTGAAGGAGAAGGGCGTACGCCGCGTCTCCCCGCACACCGTGCCGATGCTGATGCCCAACAGCCCCTCCGCCAACGTCGGGCTGGAGGTGAACGCCCGCGCGGGCGTCCACACCCCGGTCTCGGCGTGCGCGTCGGGCGCCGAGGCGATCGGCTACGCCATCGAGATGATCCGCACCGGCCGTGCCGACGTGGTCGTCGCGGGCGGCACCGAGGCGGCGATCCACCCGCTGCCGGTCGCCGCGTTCGCCAACATGATGGCGATGTCCAAGAACAACGACGAGCCGGAGAAGGCCTCGCGCCCCTACGACAAGGCCCGGGACGGCTTCGTCCTCGGCGAGGGCGCCGGTGTCGTCATCCTGGAGTCCGCCGAGCACGCCGCCGCGCGAGGCGCGAAGGTCTACTGCGAGGCGCTCGGCCAGGGCCTGTCGGCCGACAGCCACCACATCGCCCAGCCGGAGCCGACGGGACGCGGTATCGCCGCCGCCCTGCAGAACCTGCTGGACACCACCGACCTGAAGCCGGCCGAGGTCGTGCACCTCAACGCCCACGCCACGTCCACCCCGCAGGGTGACGTCGCGGAGGTCAAGGCGCTGCGCAAGGTGCTCGGCGAGGAGCTGGACCACGTGGCGGTCTCGGCGACCAAGTCGATGACGGGCCACCTGCTGGGCGGCGCGGGCGGTATCGAGACCGTCGCCACGGTGCTGGCCCTCCACCACCGCACGGCCCCGCCGACGATCAACGTCGACGACCTGGACGAGGAGGTCGACGCGGACATCGTGCGCGGCGAGCCGCGTGCGCTGCCCGAGGGCACGATCGCCGCGATCAACAACTCGTTCGGCTTCGGTGGCCACAACGTGGTGCTGGCGTTCCGCACGGTGTGACCTCGCGGTGCGACCTCGCGGTCGGCGACCGTGGACATGATGCTGGGCCCGCCCCTTGGAGGGGTGGGCCCAGCATCATGTTCGGGGAACGGGTAAGGGGGCCGGTGCCGCACCTTCGACGCGGCAGCATCGCGCCGCGGTGGCCACGAGGCCGGTGGGTGGTGGGCGGGGCCCTCCGGGCTCGACTCTCCCTCAGAGGGGGGATTCCCGCAGGGCGGGCGGCCCTCTCATCCGAGATCGGAACCGTGACCAGAGCCCCAACCCCTCCGGGGACGACCCTGCAAGGCCCCGCCCGCGCCGTGGGGCGGTGCGGCGCGTGGGTGGGTCGGGGAAAGCTCCAGGCGCGGACGCGGGGCCGGTGCGGGCCTCAGCCGGGTCCGCCGGACGGAGTCCGGCGCAGCGCTCCGAAGCTGTGAGGCCCCCTGGGGCCGGGCAGTGCGAGGGGCGCGTGAAGAATCAGACGACCTGGTGGAGCCAGCGGACCGGGGCGCCTTCGCCGGCGTAGCGGAAGGGTTCGAGTTCGTCGTCCCAGGGCTTGCCCAGCAGCTTGGCGATCTCGGCCTCCAGCTGGGTCTCGCCCCGGGCGGCGCGGGCGAGGGCGGCGCGGAGGCGGTCCTCGGGGATCAGGATGTCGCCGTGGATGCCGGTGACCGCGTGGAAGATGCCCAGCTCGGGCGTGGCGCTGTAGCGCTCGCCCTCGGCGGTGGAGCAGGGCTCGGCGGTAACCTCGAAGCGGAGCATCTGCCAGCCGCGCAGCGCGGAGGCCAGCTTGGAGGCGGTGCCCGGTTCGCCCTGCCAGGAGAACTCCGCTCTCCAGGTGCCCGGGGAGGCCGGCTGCCTGATCCAGTCGAGCTGGACCCGCGCACCGAGCACGCCCGCCACCGCCCATTCGACGTGCGGGCACAGCGCGCGCGGTGCGGAGTGTACGTACAGGACTCCACGTGTCGTCACCGGGACCTCCAGTGTGGGACGAGGTTCGCCTTTCCCAGCGGCCTCAGTAAACAGCATCGGGAGTGAAACTCCGCAAAAGGGACAGCATGTGACGTGATGTAATTTACCGGAGCCGGCTGGCGAAGGCGCCTGACGGTTCGACGGGGAAAAGCTACCGTGCGCCGGGGCGCTTGGGATGACGTACGGTCTGCCCGGGGGACGTTGACACCAAGCTTTCACTCGCCAGGACGCCGACGAAAGGGCTACGGGATGCCCGACAGCCGACGGGGCCGTATACGAACTCTCGCCGTGTGGACGGCGGCTGCCGCCCTGCTCTCGGGCGCGGCGCTCACCGGGTGCGAGGCGGAGCCGGCGCGCGGGCCGGGCGCGGCGCCGCGCGCCTCCGTGAGCCCCGCGCCAAGGCCCACCCCCGCGTGGGACCGCAGCCCCGCGTCGGTCGCGGCGGTCGGCGATTCGATCACGCGCGGTTTCGACGCGTGCGGGCTGCTGGCCGACTGCCCGGAGGTGTCCTGGGCGACCGGCGCCGACGCACGGGTGAACAGCCTCGCGCGGCGCCTCCTGGGCCCGTCGGCGCTGCCCGCCCGCAGCTGGAACCTGGCCCGGTCCGGGGCGCGGGTGGCGGAACTGCCGAGCCAGATGGCGAAGGCCGCCGCGAAGAAGCCGGGTCTGGTGACCGTGATGGTCGGCGCGAACGACGCCTGCCGGGACAGCGCCGAGCTGATGACGCCGGTGGCCGACTTCCGTGGCGCGTTCGAGGAGGCGTTGCGGGAGCTGCGCGAGGTGTCGCCGAAGAGCCAGGTGTACGTGGCGAGCGTGCCGGACCTGAAACGGCTCTGGTCGACCGGGCGGGGCAGCGCGCTCGGCAAGGAGGTGTGGAAGCTGGGCGTCTGCGCGTCGATGCTCGGTGACGCCGACGACCTGGGCGTGGCGGCCGGAGAGCGGCGCGAGGAGGTGTACGAGCGGGTGGTGGCGTACAACGAGGTGCTCCGTGACGTGTGTGCGGAGGACCGGCTGTGCCGGTACGACGGCGGGGCGGTGTTCGGCCACCGGTTCACGGGCGCGCAGCTCAGCCGCTGGGACTGGTTCCATCCGAGCAGGAACGGCCAGGAGCGGCTGGCGGAGATCGCGTACCGCATCATCACCGCATGAGAACGCGATGTGAACCGGGCGGCCGGCTGGCCGACGGTACGACGGTCCACCGCTGGGTCCTGGAACGGGGCGGCACGCGGGTGGGGGTGCTGACGTACGGCGGCATCGTGCAGTCGGTGGAGGTGCCCGGCCGGGACGGTGCCGTCGCGAACGTGGTGCTGGGGTACGGCTCCCCCGCCGGGTACGAGGCCGATCCGGGGCCGTACTTCGGGGCGCTGGTGGGGCGGTACGCCAACCGGATAGCGGGCGGGTCGTTCACGCTGGACGGGCGGACCCACCGGCTGGCCCGCAACGGCGGCCCGAACAGCCTGCACGGCGGCGAGCGCGGGTTCGACAAGCGGGTGTGGGACGCCGAGCCGGTCGACGGCGGGGTGCGGCTGTCGCGGGTCAGCCCGGACGGCGAGGAGGGCTTCCCCGGGCGGCTGGAGGTCTCCGCCACGTACACCCTGGACGCGGAGGGGGCGCTGCGGATCGCGTACGAGGCGGTCACGGACGCGCCGACGGTCGTGGCGCTGACGAACCACACGTACTGGAACCTGGGCGGCGCGCACGAGATGCGGCTCGCAGCCGGGCACTTCACGCCCCTGGACGACGCCGCGATCCCGACCGGCGAGATCGCGAAGGTGGACGGCACCCGGCTGGACTTCCGGACGCCGCGCCCGGTGGGCACGGGCCTGGACCACAACTTCGTCCTGGACCGTGGCGTGGACGGCCCGGCGGCCGAGCTGTACTCGCCGGTCAGTGGACGTCTCCTGACGGTCCGTACGACCGAGCCGGGGCTCCAGGTGTACGCGCCGGACCACCTCGACGGCGTCGCCCTGGAGACCCAGGCGTTCCCCGACTCCCCGAACCGGCCGCGGTTCCCGAGTACGGTCCTGCGGCCGGGCGAGGTGTACGCGTCGGAGACCGTGTACGCGTTCGGGGTTCGCTAGTCCGTTCCGTCGACCGTGAGCGTGGCGCGCAGGCGGGTGTCGGTGAGCGAGCGGCCCGCCTGGATCTCGTACGCACCGGGGATCGCCGTCCACGCGCCGGTCTCCTCGTCCCAGATCTCGAACGCCCGCCTGGGGAGCCGGATCTCGGCCTCGGCGGTCTCGCCTGGGCCGGCCTCGACGCCCGCGAACCCCGCCAGCCAGCGGGACGGGCGCTCCACCCGGTCGTCCACGGGTGCGACGTACAGCTGGACGGTCTCGCGGCCGGGGCGGGAGCCGGTGTTGCGGACGCGGACGGTGGCGCCCTCCGGGGACAGCTCCAGGGCCTCGTACTCCCAGGTGGTGTAGCCGAGGCCGTGCCCGAAGGGGTACGCGGGGGTGGTGCCGTCCCGGTCCCAGGCGCGGTAGCCGGTGAAGAGGCCCTCGGCGTAGTGGAGTTCACCGTCCGTGGGGGTGACCTCGGTGACCGGTGCGTCGGCGAGGGTGGCCGGCCAGGTGGTGGGCAGGCGGCCGCCGGGTTCTTCGGCGCCCGTGAGGACGTCGGCGAGCGCGGCGCCGCCCTCCTGGCCGGGGAACCAGCTCAGCAGCACGGCGGCGACGTCGTCACGCCAGGGCATCTCGACCGGGGAGCCGGCGTTGACGACCACGACGGTGTTGGGGTTGGCGGCGGCGACGGCCCGTACGAGGTCGTCCTGGCGGCCGGGCAGCCTCAGGTCGGCGCGGTCGAAGCCCTCGGACTCGACGCGCTCGGTGGTGGCGACCACGACGATCGCGGTGTCGGCGGCGCGGGCGGCCTCGGCTGCCTCGGCGATCAGCTCGTCGGGGTCGCGGCGCGGCCCGAGGTGGACGAAGGAGAACATCACACCCGGCAGCGGCGCCGCGTGCTCCTGGTCGAGCGGGTGGAACAGGGACACCTCCACCGGGACGTCCTTGGTCAGGGCGACCTTGCCGCGTTCCAGCGGGGCGCCGAAGAACGCCTCGAACGGGTCGGCCTCGTCGCCCATCTCCTGGACGCCGTCGTAGAGGGTCTCGCCCGCGACGGTGAGGGTGAAGGCGCCCAGTCCGCGCGTGCCGAAGGCGTGCTCGCCGCTCTCGCGGGGCGTGAAGGTGCCGGTGATCTCGATGCTGTGCAGCGTGTCGTAGGTGACGCCCTCGGGCAGGTCGTCGCCGATCCACTGGACCTGGCCGTTGGGCAGCGAGCCCGCGCCGAGGACGGTGCCGTCGGCGTCGCGGCAGACGGCGCGCAGCTCGAAGCCCTGGCCGGCGGGGGCGAGCTCGTCGCTGGGGTCGGCGCCGATCGCGTAGGTCAGCGCGCCGGAGGGGAGGGCGGCGGTGAGGCCGTCGAGCGGGGAGACCGTGTGGTCGGGGAAGACCTGGGCGGAGCCGCCGCCGAGGACGCGGGCGTCGCGGGCGGCGGCGCCGAGGAGGGCGACGGTGCCGCCCGGCACCAGGGGGAGGGCGCCTTCGTTCCGTACGAGGACGAAGGAGCGGCGGGCGACCTCGCGGGCGAGGGCGTCGCCGTCCAGGGGCGCCGGGAGCGCGGTGACGACGGGCTCGGCACCCTCCAGGGCGCCGACGCGGGCGGCGAGGCACAGGACGTTGCGTACGGCCGCGTCGACGGCCGTCTCGTCGACCTCGCCCGCCCGGACGGCGGCGGCGAGGGCCTCGCCGTACACGGTGCGGGGGCCGGGCATGGCGACGTCCAGGCCGCCCTCGATGGCGCGCTTGGTGTCGCGGGCGGCCATCCAGTCGGAGACGTTGAAGCCGTCGAAGCCCCACTCGCCGCGCAGCACCTCGTTCACCAGGTGGTGGTGCTCGGTCATGGTGGCGCCGTTGACCTGGTTGTACGCGGTCATGATGCCCCAGGGGCGGGCGTTCTTGACGATGGCCTCGAAGGGGGCGAGGTAGAGCTCCCGCAGGGGGCGCGGGGCGACGACGTTGTTCACGGTGAAGCGGTCGGTCTCGGCGTCGTTGGCGACGAAGTGCTTGACGGTGGTGCCGACGCCGCCGTCCTGGACGCCGAGGACGTAGCCGGTGCCGATCTCGCCGGTGAGGTACGGGTCCTCGCTGTACGCCTCGAAGTGGCGGCCGCCGAGGGGTGAGCGGTGCAGGTTGACGGTGGGGGCGAGGAGGACGTGGACGCCCTTGCGACGGGCCTCCTGGGCGAGGAGCCGGCCGGCGCGGCGGGCGAGGGCGGGGTCCCAGGTGGCGGCGAGCGCGGTGGGGGACGGCAGGGCGATGGACGGGTCGTCGGCGGTCCAGCGCACCCCGCGTACGCCGATCGGGCCGTCGGACATGACCAGCGACGTCAGGCCGATCTCGGGGAGGGCCGGCAGCGACCACATGTCCTGGCCGGCCAGGAGGCGGGTCTTGGCGTCGAGGTCGAGCTTGCCGAGTGCCGCCTCGACGACCTGCTCGGACCAGCTACCGGTCGCGTCTGTCACTGTCGTACCTCCATGTCGGCGTGCGTGCGGTACACCCCATGGTGCGCCCACTACCTGTAGTGCGGTAGGTTTCGTTATCTTTCCGTTACCTGAGGAACGGAGTACGAGGATGGCAGCGGCCAGGGCCAGGAGTGAGGAACGGCGTGCGGAGATCGTGCGCGCGGCCCTCGAAGTGATCGCCGAGCGCGGCTACCGGGGCGCGTCGCTCGGCGCGGTCGCCGAGCGGGTCGGCCTGACCCAGCAGGGACTCCTGCACCACTTCCCCACCAAGGAGGCGCTGCTCGTCGCGGTCCTGGAGGAGCGCGACCAGTGGGACACGGGCGGGAGCGGTGCGCGCGAAGGCTGGCGGCCCGACCTGCTGGTCTCGCTCGTCGAGTACAACGCGATGCGGCCGGGCATCGTGCAGACCTTCTCGGCGCTGCTCGGCGAGAGCGTGACGGAGGATCACCCGGCGCGGGACTTCTTCACCCGCCGGTACGCCCAGGTGCGGGCCGAGATGGCGAGCGCCCTGCGGGCGGAGTACGGCGACCGGCTGCCCGGCGGGCTGACGCCGGAACAGGCGGCGCCGCTGGTGACGGCCGTGATGGACGGGCTCCAGTACCAGTGGCTGCTGGATCAGGACGCGGTGGACATGCCGGCCGCTTTCCGGGACTTCCTGCGGCTGTTGGGGGCGCGGTAGCGTTCCGGCACCCCTACGGAAGGCTGCGCCTGTGTCACGAATACGGTCGCGTACGACGCTCGTTGCCGCGCTCGCCGCGCTGACGGTCTCCACGGCTCCGGCCACCCACGCGGCGCCGCCCGCGGAGCCCACCGTCGAGGAGGCCCGCCTCGACCGGGCCGTACCGCGGGAGATCCTCACACGCAGCGGATTCGGCACGGTGGCACCCGAGTTCGCCGACGCGCTGACCGGGGCCGGGTCGTACGCGGCGGCCGAGCGGGCCGTCGTACGGCACGCCTCGCGGCTGTGGCAGCGGGCGGTGGACCGGGCGCAGGGGCGGGGGCCGGCGCGGGGTGACCTGAGCCGGGACGACGACCGGCCCTTGTACTGGGCGCGGCTGGCCATGACCCGCGAACTGCGCGCCTGGGAGCCGGACTTCGCACTGTCGCCGGAGGCGCGAGCGCGGCTGCTGGACCGGCTGGAGACCTCCTCGCGCGGCCAGGACGCCATCCGTTACCCCTCGGGCAAGGGCGTCAAGCGGGTGCTGATGACCGGGTTCGACCCGTTCACACTGGACCGGGACGTCCGGATCAGCAACCCGTCGGGCGCGGCGGCGCTGGCGCTGGACGGGACGCTGATCCGGACGGCCGACGGGGAGCTCGCCCGGGTGGAGACGGCGGTGTTCCCGGTGCGATGGGCCGACTTCGCGGACGGCGAGGTGGAGCGGACCCTGGCGCCGCACCTGCCGCGCGTGGACGCCTTCACGACGGTGAGCCAGGGACGGGTGGGCCGCTTCGACATCGAGCGCTTCAACGGGGCCTGGCGCGGCGGGTTCGGCGACAACCAGAACGTGTCCGAGCGTGGCCTCGTACCGGTCGCCGACCCGGCGTCGCAGCCGCAGTGGACGGCGACGACACTCCCGTACGCGAAGATCGTCGCGGCGGACACGGGCCCGTTCCCGGTGTACGACAACACGTCGGTGACCGAGATCCCGGCGGGCGGCACGGCCCCGGTGGTCCGCCCCGACGGCCCGACGCCGGGCTCGGCGGCCCGCGCGGGCGGCGGCGGGGACTACCTGTCCAACGAGATCGCGTACCGCGCCACACTGCTGCGCGGCCGGCTGGGCCTGGTGGACCTGCCGGGCGGGCATGTGCACACGCCGGTGCTGCGGTTCGGCGCGGGGAACACGGACGCGGTGACGGACCCGGAGTTCCTGCGCAACCGGGCGGACATCACCGCCCAGGTCAGGGCCGTCATCGCGGTGGCGGCGTCCGGCACGTAGGTCAGCGGACGGCGGCCAGGATGTGGCTGTGGCCGTACTGCCAGACCACGCCCACCTGCGCGAACCCGGCCTCGCGCAGCAGGTCCAGGTGGCTGGAGATGGTCAGGTCGTTGCCCTCGCAGCGCGGGTGCCGGTGGCCCCCGCGCCGGCCGAGGAAGCGGGCCAGCTCCGGGTCGGAGGCGGCGCCCGACCACCAGGACTGCCAGTCGTCGTGGCTGAACGTCAGGTGCCGCTCGGCGTGGCGGCGGCCGATGTCGACGGCCAGCTCGGACACCTTCGGGGAGTCCGGGCTGATGTGGTCGCCGTTGACGAGGACGCCGCCCGGGCGCAGCCGCCCGGCCAGGTCGCGGTAGACCTCGTACAGGGTGCGGCGGTCCAGGTAGTGCAGGGCCGTCGTGGACACGGCCGCGTCCACCGGGCGGTCCAGGGCGAGGGCGTCGAGCCAGCCCGGCTCGCCGATCATCGCCTCGACGTAACGGAGGGCGGAACCGTAGTACGTGCTGCCCAGCTCCAGCAGGAGCGGGTCGCCGTCGACGGCCAGCACCTCGGCGCCCGGGAGGCGGCCGGCCAGCCGCGCCGCCAGGGAGCCCGGCCCGCTCCCCAGGTCGAGGACGAGCGGTGGCCCGGACTGGCCGCGCGTCACATGCTCGACCACGTCCGCGATGACGGTGAAGCTCTCCTCGCGGTCGACCGCGTACCGCTGTTGCTGGTCCTCCCAGCGCTCCACCCATCGCGCGGCCGTCACCGCGTTCACACCCATAGCCACCCGTGTCCCTCCGCACCACGTGCCCCGCTTCTGCTATTGAAAATCATTGCAGATTAGCGAGCGCGGTGAGGAGCCTTTCGATCTCTTCGGGTGTGTTGTGCACATGGAGACTGACGCGTACGGAGCCGTCCCTCTCGCCTCTCCCGGCCTGGCAGTGTCCGTCGGAGCGCACCATGAACCCGTGGCTGAAGAGGATGAAGCCCAGGTCGTGGGCGTCGATCGCCCGGTGCCGGAAGGTGACCAGGCTCCGGCGCCGCTGCACGTCGGAGTCGGCCGCCAGGCTGGTGCGGCAGCCCAGGACCTCGTAGGTGTCCGCCATGCGGCTGAGCCCGTCCGTCAGGAGGGAGGTGAGCGCCACGGTCCAGCGCTCCATCCGGTCGGTCCCGGCGGCGTCCAGCCAGTCCAGGGCCGCCACGAGCGAGGCGATGCCGACCGTGTTGGGGGTGCCCTGCCACCCGCCGGGCCGGAAGTCGGGACCGCGCCGCCGGCGGGCCCACACCGCGCCCGTGCCCGGCAGGGCGAGCGCCTTGTGGCCGGAGAACACCACGAAGTCCACGTCCAGGCCGGCCACCGACACCGGCAGGTGCCCCACGCTCTGCGCGGCGTCCAGGCAGATCGGTACGTCCGGCCCGACGGCCCGGCGGATCCGGTGCACGTTCATGTCGCCGCCGTACACGTGGTGGACGTGCGTGGCGGCCACGAAACGGGTGCGCGGACCGACGATGGCGGCGAGCGCGGCCGGGTCGTAGTCGCCGGAGGACGCCTGGTACGGCAGCTCCCGGACCCGGATGCCGACACCCTGGCGGGCCAGCAGCTCCTGGGCCTCCAGCCACGGCGACAGGTTCGCCTGGTGGTCGTGGAACGGGACGACGATCTCGTCCCCGCCGGCCAGCAGCTGTGGCAGCCAGTCCCGCGCGACCGTGCGCAGCCCCTCCGTCGTCCCGCTGGTGAAGTGCACGGCCGACTGGTCCGGATCCGGATCGCCCAGGAACCGCTTGACCCGCTCGCGGGCGTCCTCCACCAGCGCGGTGGTGGCGTTGGCCCAGGGGTAGGAGCCCCGGCCCGCGTTGGCGTTGGAGGTGGTCAGGTAGTGCTGTACGGCGTCCAGCACGGCCCGCGGCTTCTGCGCGGTGGCCGCGCTGTCCAGGTACGCCAGGTCCGGGTGGCCGACGACGATGGGGAACTGGGCGCGCAGCGCCCGCTGCCAGGTCCCCAGCTCCTTGACGGCGTCCGCCACCTCAGTCACGCACCAGCGGCGCGCCCGCGTCCCGCCAGGCGACGATGCCCCCGGCCAGGCTGCGGACGTCGGGGTGGCCCATGCGCGTCAGCAGGGCGGCGTACCGGGCCGACTTCTCCCCCACCGGGCACGCCAGCAGCACCGGCTGCCGCTTGCCGAAGGGCAGGCCGCCCCGCAGGAGTTCGTCGAACAGCTCGTCGACGATGCTGACCGAGCCGTCGATGTGCAGCGCCGCGTACGCGAACGGGCCGCGCAGGTCGATCACCAGCGGGCGCTCCTCGGCGATCCACTTCTGGGCCTCGGCGACGTCGATGACGGTGGCCGTGCGGGCCTCGGTGTCGGTGAGCGTGGCCACCGAGTTCTTCACCGGCGGCCGCCCCAGCAGCTCGGGGCGGCGCTCGCGTACGTACCCGAGATAGCTCTCCACCCGGTCGCAGACGATGAAGACGGCCGTCCGGCGCTCCGTCAGCTCCGCGTCGAGCGGCCGGAGGTGGCGTACCGCGCCGTAGTACGCGGCTCCGCCGGTCGGGCCGGCGAGCAGGCCGCAGCGGCGCAGCAGGGTCACCATCCCGTCGATGGCCTCGTCGGCGCTCACCGCCTCGATCGTGTCGTACGTCGCCGGGTCGAACAGGCCGACCTCCTGCACCTCGTCGGCGGTGCGGATGCCGGGAATGAAGTCGCTCTTCCCGCCGACGAGCCCGACGACGTTCACCGACGGGTCGTGGGCGCGCAGTGCCCTGGCGACGCCGGTGGACGATCCGGCGGTGCCCACGCAGGCGATGAACCAGTCCGGGGCCCGGCCGTCCAGGTCGGCGATGATCTCCGGGCCGGTGCCGGAGGCGTGGGCCTCGGTGTTGCGGGCGTTGAAGTACTGGTCGGTGTGGAAGTGGGCGCTGCCGGGCCGGTTCAGCCGCTGGTGGAAGAGGGTCAGCGGGTCGTCGGTGTCGGTGGGGTCGAGGCACTCGGACCGCCCCGGCAGCTCCTCGATCTCGGCGCCCAGCAGGAGGAGCAGGTCCTTGATCTCGGGGATGCGCATCCGGTTGGTGACGCTCTTGAACGGCAGTCCGTGCAGGCCCGCGATGAGGGCGAGGGCCTTGGCGGTGTTGCCGCTGGACAGTTCGACGACCGTCTCGCCGCGCTCCTTGGCGGCGGCGAGGCCCCCGCGGGCCATGTTCCACGCGGCCCGGTCCTTCAGGGAGCCGAAGGGGTTGAGCATCTCCAGCTTGGCGTAGAGGTCGATGCTGCGCAGACCGTGTACGTCGGGGTCGATGCGCACCAGCGGGGTGTTGCCGATGGCGTCGGTGATGCTGTCGTACCTCATGTGCGCTGTCCCCCCGGTCGTGTGATCGGCCAGTACTGCTCGTCGAGGCACCAGTGCCAGGACTCCCCTTCCCGGTGAACGGCGACTTTGCGGGCGACGGGCTGCCGCTGGGCGTGGGTGGCGCCGAAGTCCATGCAGTAGCCGGCCGTGTTGGGGAAGGCGAGGAGGTCGCCGGGGCGCGGCAGCCGGGGCAGGTGGACGGCGCGGCGGGTGATCAGGTCGGCCTCCAGGCAGAGGTTGCCCATGAGGTACACGGCCGCCCCGTCCCCACGGGCCGGCGTGCCGTCGCGGGGCAGGAGGACGGGGTCCATGAGGACGCCGTGGTCCTCCAGGCCGACGTCGCCGGCGTTCATCGCCAGGCGCACCAGGTGGCCGCCCGAGCCCGTGCCCATGCCTGAGCCCGTGTCCGGGCCTGTGTCCGGGCCCGTGTCCGTGTGCCGTACGTCCAGCACCCTGCCGAGGGTGAGCCCGCACTGGTCCACGAGCGCCCGGCCGGGCTCGACGTACAGGTCGTGGAGGCTCTCCAGGAGCAGGGTGCCCAGGGGGCGGCCGCCCAGGGCCGGGGCGGGGCGCGACAGCAGCGCGTCGAGGTAGTCGGCGCCGGCGAGCGGGCGGTGGGCCGGGTAGAGGCTCAGGGAGCCCTTGAGGGTGCCGCTCTCCATGCGGAGCCCGTAGCCGTGGCCGCCCCAGGTCATGGGCGGGCGGCGGCCCATGACCGCGTGGGTGAGCTCGGTGGTGTAGCGGGCCCACTGCTCGGCGTGGGCCAGGTAGCTGATGCCGAAGCCGCCTCCGACGTCGACGGCGCGCGGGGAGAAGCCGCGTGCCCGCATCTCCTCCATGGCGCGCAGGCACCCTTCGAGCGCCGTCGCCTTCTCGTCCAGGCTGGTGGTGTCGAGGTGGTAACCGACGCCGATCGGCTCCACCGCGTCCCGGTGCCGGTCGACGGTGTCGAGCAGGTCCTTCAGGGACCGCGCCGGGGTGCCGAAGCGGCTGCGGCGGGACAGCAGGGTGGTGCCGGACGTCTCGAACTCGGACAGCCGCAGCACGGCACGCAGACGCGGCAGGTCGTACGCGCGGACGAGAGCGGCGGCCTGTTCCACCTCATCCGGCCCGTCGGCGTTGACGACCGCCCCGGTGCGGGCGGCCAGCCACAGGAACTCCGGGTCCTTGGGCCCGGTCGTCATGATCCGGTCGCCGGTCCAGCCGGACGCGAGGGCGTGCTGCAGCTCGCCGAGCGACGCGGCGTCCAGGGCGGCGTCCGTGGTGACGAGCCGCCGGACCAGCGCGCTGGAGCGGTTCGCCTTGTGCGCGAAGAAGATCCGGCCGGTGAGCCGGTGGTGGCGGAAGACGGAGCGGAAGCGTTCCACGTTCCGCGCGATCTGGTCCGGCAGCACGATGTTGAGGGGCGAGCCCAGCGCGTCCACCAGGGCGTGCAGGAACGGGCCGCCCGACTCCAGGAGGGCGGCCGACCGCCGCTCCAGTCGCGGTTCCAGGTACAACGGCTCTCCGGCCGTACCCGCTGCGTTGATCCCAGCCGTGTTCCTGGCCGTGTTCGTCCCAGCCGTGCTCATCCCAGCTGTTCCTCCCGCGAGGAATGCCGACCGGCGCCGTCGTCGTCCCGCTCTTTATGCCCAACTTTCCCCGACGGGATGGCCTTGCGGAACGAGACGGCCGGATTCAGCCGTCGCGGGCCGTCACGTCACGCCCAGGGTGATCCCCAGGCCCATCAGCGTCGCGCCGATGGCGCGATTGAGGGTCTTCTGGGCGCGCAGCATCGACGTACGCAGCCGTGAGTGGGAGAAGAAGAGCGCGACCAGGCCGAACCAGAGAAGGTGGGCGAGGGACATGAACAGGCCGTAGGCGCCCTGCTGCCAGCGGGCCGTGTCGGGGCCGACGACCTGGGTGAAGGTGGAGACCACGAACAGCGTGGTCTTGGGGTTCAGTACGTTCGTCAGGAAGCCGGTGCGCAGCGCGCCCCACCGGGACAGGGTCTGCTTGCTCTCCAGGTCGACCGTCACGTCCGCGCGGGAGAAGAACGTCCGCAGGCCGATGTAGACGAGATAGGCCGCGCCGACCAGCTTGATCGCCGTGAACAGCGCGGTGTTCGCGGCGATCAGCAGGCCCACACCCAGCATCGTGTACGTGACGTGGACGAGTACGCCCGCCGCGACTCCCGCGGCGGCGAAGAGGCCGGTCGTACGGCCGTAGAGGTAGCTGTTGCGTACGACCATCGCGAAGTCGGCGCCCGGGCTGATGACCGCGAGGACCGTGATGACGGCCACGGCGAACAGCTCAGGCATACGGGGCGCTCCCCGCCTTGCGGTCCACCTCCACGGGCGGCTCCTGCGGTGCCTCCAGGTCGCGGACCATCAGCGTCGCGCCCGCGACGGCGCCCGGCATCAGGAAGACGGCGACGAACGGCACCAGGAAGGCGAGGGTCAGCGGGACGCCGAAGCCCAGCGTGAGCATGCGGCGGCCTCGCAGCATCGCGAGGCGCTCCTTGAGCTCGACGCGGCGCCGCTGGAGCGCCACCGCCGTGAGTTCCTCCGCCAGGAAGAAGCCGGAGACGCAGAAGCCGAGCACGGGGACGACGGTCTGGCCGACGACGGGGATGAAGCCGAGCGCGAAGAGGACGATCCCGTACAGCGCGACGCGTACGAGGATGCGCACGCTGTCGCGGGCGGAGATCCACAGTTCGCGCCAGAGCGGCAGCCCGGACCGGGGCACGTCGCCGCCCTCGGTGCGGTCGACCTCTTCGGAGAGCGACTCGTAGAAGGGCTGTCCGACCAGGAGGGTCACGGCGGTGAAGGTGACCACGGCCAGGAACAGGCCGAAGGCGAAGAGCAGCGCGGTCAGGAAGCCGCGGAAGACGCCCTGCCAGGGCGAGGACCAGTCGTCCGCGAAGGGCGTCGCCCACGCGGTCAGGTCGTCAGCGCCGTACGCCAGACCGACCAGCGCACCCGCGTACAGCACCAGGGTGACCAGGCCGGGCAGCAGCCCGAACCCGAACCACCGGCCGTGCCGGCCGACCCAGCGCTGGCCCTTCATCAGATAACCGAAGCCCACCCCGAGATCACGCATGGGGTCACCCTATCGGGGCACGGCGGGGAATTTCACGGGCCGGTGGGCTGCTTGATCATCCGAGACGACCATGGATACGAGGGAGCGCGGATGTCGGACCAGCAGGCCGTTCAGGGGACCGTCGCCGAGGGTTTTGAGGTGGTCCGGGAGGAATTCGCCGCCGTGGCGGCCGGAGAGAGACCCGACCATTCGGCACAGTTGACCGCGTACATACATGGGCGGAAGGTCGTCGACCTGTGGGCGGGGCCCGACACGGACGGCGACACCCTGTACGCGGTCTACTCCTCCACGAAGGGCGCCGCGCACCTGGTGGTGGCGCTGCTCGTGCAGGACGGGACGCTGGATTTGGACCGGGAGGTGGCGCACTACTGGCCGGAGTTCGCCGCGGGCGGCAAGGGCGCGGTGACGCTGCGCGAGCTGCTGGCCCACCGCGCGGGCGTGGTCGGCGCGGACGACGGCTTCACCTCCGAGGAGCTGGCCGACGACCGGATGATCGCCGCGCGGCTGGCGGGGCAGCGGCCGTACTGGCGCCCCGGCGCGGCCTTCGGCTACCACGCGTACGTCATCGGGGCGCTGACCGGTGAGGTGGTGTTCCGGGCGACCGGGCGGACGCTGCACGAGCTGTACGAGGAGCGGATCCGCGCCCCCTACGCGCTGGACTTCCACCTGGGGCTGCCGGAGGAGCACGAGCCGCGTTTCCGCTCGGTGCGGCCGATGGACCCGACGCCGGAGCAGCAGGCGGAGATCGACTCGTGGGCGGTGCCGGACGTGCCGGGCACGCTGATGTCGATCGCGTTCAACCGCAACGGTGAGCAGCCCACCGACATCGAGACGGTGCTGAACTCGCGGCCGGTGCGCGCCAAGGGGCCGGCCTCGTACGGCGGTGTGGCGTCGGCGCGCGGGCTGGCCGGGATGTACGCGGCGGCGATCAGCGGGACGGACGGGCGGGCGCCGCTGCTGAAGCCGGACACGGCGGCGCGGTTCGCCCAGGTCCACTCGGTGGGCCACGACCTGGTGTCGGGGCAGCACAAGTCGTTCGGGCTGGGCTTCCAGGACATGACGTCCCTGTACCCGTTCCTGGGCATCGGATCGTTCGGCCACAGCGGGGCGAGCGGCTCGCAGGCGTTCGCGGATCCGCGGTCGGGCCTGGCGTACGGGTACACGCGCCGCCGGTACGCCTTCCCGGGCGGCGCGGCGCCGGAGAACGTCCGCCTGGCGCGGGCGGTGCATGCGGCGGCGCGGGCGCTGCAGCGGTGATACGGCCGGAGGGCCGCACCCTGGGCGGGTGCGGCCCTCCGGCACACGTACGGACGCGTACGCGGGCGCGTGATCAGGCGACGTCGAGGTCGACCGTGATGTTGCCACGGGTGGCCTTGGAGTACGGGCAGACCTGGTGGGCCTTCTCGATGAGCTCCTTGGCGGTGGCGGCGCTCACGTTCGGGATCTTCGCCGAGATCTTGACGATGATGCCGAAGCCCTCGGCGTTCTTGCCGATACCGACCTCGGCGGTGACCGTCGAGCCGGAGATGTCGGCGCCCTCCTGGCGGGCGACGACACCGAGCGCGCCCTGGAAGCAGGCGCTGTAACCGGCGGCGAACAGCTGCTCGGGGTTGGTGCCCTCGCCGGACCCGCCCATCTCCTTGGGCGGGTTCACGACGACGTCGAGCTTGCCGTCGTTGGTGGCGACGCGGCCGTCACGCCCGTTCTCGGCGGTGGCGACGGCGGTGTACAGGACGTCGGACTGCTGGATCGACATGTAGAGGTTTCCTCCTGTGATGCGCCGCGACTCGCGCCCACGATCGCGGCGGGCTGGAGGTGAGCCTATCGGGTGAGCGAGACGATCATCTTTCCGGTGTTCTCGCCGCGCAGCATGCCCAGGAACGCCTCGACGCCGTTCTCCATGCCCTCGACGACGGTCTCCTTGTACTTGAGCTCGCCGGAGGCCAGCCAGCCGGCGACCTCCTTGACGAACTGCGGCTGGAGGGCGGCGTGGTCGCCCACCAGCATGCCCTGCAGGCGCAGCCGCTTGCCGATGACCAGGGCGAGGTTGCGCGGGGCGGGGGTCGGCTCGGTGCTGTTGTACTGGGCGATCATGCCGCAGATGGTGGCGCGGCCGTGCACGTTGAAGGAGGAGATCGCGGCCTCCAGGTGCTCGCCGCCGACGTTGTCGAAGTAGACGTCGATGCCGTCCGGGGCGGCTTCCTTGAGCTGGGCGGAGACGGGGCCGTTCTTGTAGTTGAAGGCGGCGTCGAAGCCGTACTCCTCGGTGAGGAGCGCGACCTTCTCGTCCGAGCCGGCCGAGCCGATGACCCGGGAGGCGCCCTTGAGCTTCGCCATCTGGCCGACCTGGCTGCCGACCGCACCGGCCGCGCCGGAGACGAAGACGACGTCGCCCTCCTTGAAGGACGCGACGTCGAAGAGCCCGGCGTAGGCGGTGAGGCCGGTCATGCCGAGGACGCCGAGGTAGGCGGAGAGGGGGGCGAGGGAGGCGTCGACCTTGGTGGCGTGCTTGGCGTTGACGTCGGCGTACTCGCGCCAGCCGAGGCCGTGCAGGACGTGGTCGCCGACCGCGAAGCCCTCGGCGTTCGAGGCGATGACCTCACCGACGGCGCCGCCGTCCATGGGGTGGTCGAGCTGGAACGGGGGTACGTAGGACTTCACGTCGTTCATCCGGCCGCGCATGTACGGGTCGACCGAGAAGTGCAGGTTGCGGACGAGGATCCGGCCCTCGGCCGGCTCGGCGACGGGCGCCTCACGGAGGGCGAAGTCCTCGGGCTTGGGCCAGCCGTGCGGGCGGGCGACGAGGTGCCATTCGCGGCCGGACGCGGGAAGAGCGGACATGCGGCGTGCCTCCTGGATTTGCTCATACATTTACTTCACTACCTGAAACAACCATGCGCCTGGATATTTCAGGTTGTCAAGTAAGTGGGTATCCTGATCCACATGGCCAGCAGACGCACAGACCCGCTCACCCTCGAAGTGGTCGAGCTCATCGGCACGGTGGTGGCCCGCTACCACGAGGAGTACGAGCAGGCCGCCGCGCAGCACTCCCTGACCGGCGCACAGGCACGCGTCCTGGGGCTCCTCACTCTGGAGCCGACACCGATGCGCCGCATCGCGCAGTCGCTGCGGTGCGAGCCGTCGAACGTGACGGGCATCGTGGATCGCCTGGAGGCGCGCGGCCTGGTGGAACGCCGCCCGGACCCGGCGGACCGCCGGGTGAAGATCGCCGCGGCGACGGACGAGGGCCGCGCGACGGCCCGGCGCCTGCGGGAGGCCCTGGACTTCGCCCGCGAGCCGCTGGCCGCCCTCTCGGAGGAGGAACGGACGGCCCTGCGCGACCTGCTGCGCCGCATGCTGGGGGAGGCGTGACGGAACCCCGGACGGGGGCCTACACGCACCACCAGAGGAACCAGTCGCAGGACTCGGTCGGGGTCGGGTCCGGGGAGGGTTCCGAGGGAGGCGGATCGTTGGGGGCCGGCTCGTCGGGCGCCGGCTCGTCCGGATTGTCGGGATTGTCAGGTTTGCCGGGGTTGTCCGGAGGCGGGTCCGCCGGGGCGGAATCGTCCGGGGCCGGGGCGTCCGGCGCGCCCGGCTCCTCCGGGTCGCCCGACGGCCGCGGGGCCGAGGGACCGGTGCCCGGCTCGCCCGAGCGCGCGGAGGCGGACGTGCCGGGCACGCCCGACGGGGCGCCGGACTCCACCTCGCCGGCGCCCGGGCCGTCCTCGGGGCCGCCCGACGCGGAGGTCTCCGCCACCGGTTCGTCCACCGGGCTCGGGGCGTCCGGCCGGCCGGAACCCTCCGGCTGCTCGGGCGGCGGCTCCGGTAGGACCGCGTCCTCCTCCTGTACGGCGGTGGCGGCACCGTCCTCGCCGGGGTGCTCGATCGCCAGCTCGGCCAGGCTCAGCAGACCGGCCGCCAGGATCAGCGCCACCAGCCCGATCAGCAGCTTGCGCCCCCGCCGCTTGCGGGCCCTGCGCCCGGCCGGGCGGGACCGCCGGGAGGCGGGCTGCGCCCGGCGCTCCTGCCCACGCGCACGGCGAGGCCCCGCGGGCGGATGCTCCTCGTCCCGGTCCAGCTCGTAGACGTGGTCCGCCGCGGACACGTGCGCGTCGTCGTGCCGGAGCTCCTCGACAGGCGTACCGCACCCGGCACAGGCCAGGGCCCCGTTGAGGTGCCGCTGACACTGGTGGCAATAATCCATGGCGCCCGCAGAGTATGCGGCCCCCACACACCACAGGTACCCGCACCTGTGAGGATCCTGTGTGGAAACGGCCAACGCCCGGCGCGCCCGCTCGTTTCATGCGGAACGGGCAGGATGTCGGCATGAGAGCCTCCGGCACCCCCTCCGCCCCATTTGGCCCCCTGGACTTCCAGCTCGTCCTGCTGCGCCGGATGGCCGACCACCAGCCTGGCCTCGTCGAGGACGCCCGCCGCGAACTGGGCGTGTCGATCGCCGACATGCGGGAGGCCAACCGCCGCTGGCAGGCCATGACCCGTTCCCCCAGGTCCCGCGGCACGCTCGCCCGCTACCGCTCCGTGCTCGGCGAGCCCGCGTCCCGGGCCCGCCGCACCATCGGCGACCTGGAGTGCGACGCCCTGCTGTGGCCGGTGCCGCTCTGGCCCGGCCTCCGCTTCGAGGTGCTGGTGGCACCCGGGGGCGGCCCGGTGTGGAACGAGTGGCTCGTCCGGGCCCCCGGAGCGCCCGGCCCCGACCTGCGTACGGTCGCCGACCTGCGCCCCTGGAGCTGCACCGTCGACGAGGTGGCCCGCGCCTTCCCGCCGGCCCGCCCGCTGGAGGGCAGCGCACCCACCCGGTGGCGGCTGGCGTTCACGCCGCCCGACGGCGCGCCGGTCGTGGCGGAGTTCACCTGGGGGCTGCTCCAGCGCCTGCTGTAGGTGGCGCGCCAGGTAGCTCCTTCGGCCGCTGTCTGTCACCCCGTCAGCTCCCCCGGCGCGCGCCGCGCGCCCCGCGAACGCACGATGCGAGGACGTACCGCTCCTGGGAGGATCCGCACCGTGACCGTCAGTCTCGAGCAGTTGCGCCGCTGCCACGTCGCCGTCGACCTGGGGGCCGCCAGGACCCGGGTCTTCGTCAAGGGTGTCGGACTCGTCGTCGACGAGCCGAGCGTCGCCGCCGTCAATACGCGTACCGGCGCGCTGATCGCCGTCGGCGAGTTCGCGGAGAAGATGACCGGCCGCACCCCCGATTACATCCGCGTCGTACGCCCCGTCTCCGGCGGCAGCGTCGTCGACATCGACATGGCGCAGCGGATGCTGCGCCACCTCCTCGGCGAGAAGCTCCGCCGCCAACTGCGCCGCAAGCCGATGCTGCGCGCCGCCGCCTGCACCCCGCACGACAGCGACCCGCTCGCCCAGCGCGCCACCATCGAGACGCTCGTCGGGCTCGGTGCCCGCCGCGTCGAGCTGGTCGACACACTGATCGCGGCGGCCGTCGGCTGCGGGCTGCCCGTCGAGCAGCCGACCGCCACCATGATCCTGGTGTGCGGGGCGGCCACCACCCAGGTCGCCGTGCTGTCGCTCGGCGCGATCGTCACCGCCGAGCGCATCCCGGTCGGCGGCAACGCCATCGACCACGCCGTCATCCAGTACCTGCGCCACCAGCACGAGCTGATGCTGCCCAGCCAGTCCGTACGCCCCCTCCAGCTCGCCCTGCACGGCAACGGCCTCACCCCGCACGGCCCGGCGTCCACCGAGATCCACGGGCGGGACGTCGCCACGGGCCTGGCCCGCTCCGTCCTCGTCGACACCGCCGCCGTACGCCAGGCGCTGCACACCCCGCTGACGGCCGTGCTCGACGGCATCGGCAAGGTGCTGCGCGACTGCCCGCCCGACCTGGTGGCCGACCTGGTCGACCGCGGCATCATGATGGTCGGCGGCAGCGCGCTGCTCCCCGGCCTGGACCAGATGCTGCGCAACGCCACCGGGATGCCCGTGCACATCGCGGAACGGCCCGACATCTGCGCCGTCCTGGGGCTCGGGGCCATGCTGGAGGGCCGCATCCAGCCCCTCACACTGAACCCGCTCGCCGAAGCCGAGTGACGCGACGGGAGACACGACCGGTGACGCAGGGATGACGCCGGGGTGACCGCGGGCGGGCTTCCGGCGCTGCTCGAAGCGGTACTGAACGTCGGTACCGACCTCGAACTGCGCACCACCCTCCAGCACCTCGTGGAGACCGCCGCCGAACTGACCGACGCGCGGATCGGCACCCTCACGGTCGTCGGCCCCGGCCCCGACCGCGGCCGGCCGGCCGACGTGTACACGGTGGGCACGACCGAGGCGGAGCCGCTGCCCGACGGGCCCGGAAGCCTCGGCGTGCCGGTCCGCGTCCACACCGAGGTGTTCGGCCACCTCTGGCTGGCCGGGAAGCGCGGCGGGCCGTTCACCGAGGAGGACCTGGCGACGCTGCGCGTCCTCGCCTCACAGGCGGGCATCGCGATCGGCAACGCCCGGCTGTACGAGACGGCCCGGCAGCGCGAGCGGTGGATCGAGGGCGCGGCGGCCGTGACGACGGCGCTGCTGACCGGCGAGGCGGCGGCCGACGCGCTGACGACCGTGGCCGAACGGGCCCGGCTGCTCGCCGACGCGTCGGCGGGCGTGGTCCTCCAGCCCACCGGCGAGGGCGGGATGGAGATCGTCGCCGCGTCGACGCCCCACGACCCGGGCGACCTCATCGGCACCACGATCGCGCCGGGCTCGCCCGTCCTGGTCCAGTTGCTGGGCGGCGAACCGGTGTTCATCGAGGACTCGGCCACCGATCCCCGGATGACGACGCCCGTACGGGCCCGGTTCGGTCCCTCGATGATGCTGCCGTTGCAGAGCGGCGGGAAGCTGATCGGCACCCTCGCCCTGCCGCGCAGGCACGGCGGCCGCCCGTACACGGCGGTGGAGCGGCTGCTCGCGTCCCAGTTCGCCTCCCAGGCCGCACTCGCGCTGGTCCTCGCGGACGCGCAGGCCGACCGGGAGCGGCTCGCGGTGTACGAGGACCGCGACCGGATCGCGCGTGACCTGCACGACCTGGTGGTGCAGCGGTTGTTCGCCACGGAGATGATGCTGGAGTCCACCCGGCGGCGGGCGTCCGGCGCGGCCGCGGACCTGCTGGGCCGGGCGGTGGACGAACTGGACTCCACGATCCAGGAGGTCCGCACCGCCATCTTCGCGCTCCAGCAGCCCCCGGCCGAGGCGCCCCGCTCCTTCCGCGGCCGGGTGCTGCGCGAAACCGGCGGCGCGGCGGTGCCGCTGGGCTTCCAGCCGTCCGTCCACTTCACCGGCGCGGTGGACACCCTGGTCACCGGCCCGGTGGCCGACCGGCTCCTCGCCGCCCTGCGCGGCGCCCTGGCGGCGGCCCACCGCCGCGAGGGGCTGACGGCGGTGGACGTCGAGGTCGACGCCACGGCCGCCCTCCCGGACGGCCGTCCGGGCATCCGCCTGACGGTCACCGACGACGGCACGCGGGACGACGGCACGCGTGGCACCACGGTCACGTGGCAGGCGCCGCGCTGACGCGGCTACGGCGCGGGTGCCGTGCGGGTCGTCTGCTGCCGGAAGCCTCCCGGGCACCAACGCAGCCTGGGCAGGAAGGCCCCACCGGCCTCGTCGAGGTGATCCTCGGTGTACCCGATCGACGCGTCGCCCGGCCCGCGCGGGTGCCGTGCGGGTCGTCTGCTGCCGGTGGGTGGGGGGCATGGCCCCTCCGGGCTCACCTCCTCGAGGCCGGCGGCCTCGGGTACGTCGGAAAGGGAGCCTTTCCGACGCCTCCCCCATTCTCTGCGAGGGCGACCCTGCACAGCCCGCTCCGGGCCGTCGTCCGGCTGACGGTGAGCGCCGAAGCGCATCATTCGGCGCAGCAGCGCGCGGCACCCGGACCGCGCCCCGCCTTGACTGGTCTCGTGGACACCGCCGTGAAGACCGACGACACCGCCGCCCCGGCAGCGGTCCCCACCGCCGCGTACCGCAACCTCGTCGTGGCGACGGTCGGGTTCACGCTCACCTTCTGGGCGTGGAACCTGATCTCGCCGCTCGGCGGCGACTACCGGGAACGGCTCGGCCTCAGTTCCTTCCAGCAGTCGCTGCTCGTCGCCGTGCCCGTGCTCGTCGGGTCCCTCGGCCGGATCCCCGTCGGCGCGCTGACCGACCGGTACGGCGCCAGGCTCATGTTCCCGGCCGTCTCGGCGCTCACCATCGTCCCCGTACTGCTCCTCATCCCGGCCAGGGGCTCCTACGGCGCGATGCTCGCCGTCGGCTTCCTCCTCGGGCTGGGCGGCACGACGTTCGCGATCGGTGTCCCGCTCGTCAACTCGTGGTTCCCGCCCGCCAAGCGGGGCTTCGCGATCGGGGTGTTCGGCATGGGCATGGGCGGCGTGGCCCTGTCGGGTTACTTCACGCCCCGGATCGCCGAGCACGGCGCCACGCTGCCCTTCCTCGTCGTCGCCGTCGCGCTCGCCGCGTACGCCGTGCTGGCCGCCCTTCTCATCACCGACCGCCCCGACCGGCCCGTTCCGTCCGACTCCCTGATCACGCGCCTGGGCCGGGCCGGGCGGCTGCGCGTGACGTGGGAGCTGTCGGCGCTGTACGCGATCGGGTTCGGCGGCATCGTCGCGTTCGGCGTCTACCTCCCGACCTACCTGAAGAGCTGGTACGACCTGTCGCCCACCGACGCCGGGACGAAGGCGGCCGGTTTCGCCCTCGTCACCGTCGCCTTCCGGCCCATCGGCGGATGGCTGTCCGACCGCGTCCACCCCGCGCTGGTGACGGCTGGCGCGCTCGGCGTGGTCGCGCTGCTGGCGATCGTGCAGGCCTTCGACCCGCCCCTGTACCCGGGCGGCACCGTCGCGCTCCTCGTCATGGCAGCGGGCCTCGGCACCGCGAGCGGCAGCGTCTTCGCGCTGGTCGCGCAGGTCACGCCACAGGCGCAGGTGGGCAGCGCCACCGGCATCGTCGGTGCGATGGGCGGCCTGGGCGGGTTCGTACCGCCGCTCGTCATGGGCGCGATCTACAGCGCGAAGGACTCCTACTCCATCGGCTTCATGCTCCTGTCCGACCTGGCACTCGCGGGCTGCGTCTACGCGTACGGGCGGATGCGTACGTCCTAGAACCGCGCACCTCCGGGGACAATGGCGGGGCCCATGTGCTGCGATGCGAGGAGGACGACGAGTGAGTTCGCTCTTTCCGGCCCTGGAAGCCGGATCCGGACGGTCCGCGCTCCACTTCGGGGACCGCTCGCTGACGTACGGCGAACTGCGCGCCGCCGCAGGCTCGTTGGCCGCCCGCCTGGCCGGGGCCGAGCGCGTCGCCGTGTGGGCCACGCCCACGCTGGAGACCGCCGTCGCGGTGGTGGCCGCCCTGCTCGCCGGCGTACCGGCCGTACCGCTCAACCCGAAGACGGGCGAGCGCGAGCTGACGCACATCGTCACCGACAGCCGCCCCGCGCTGGTCCTGGCGGCACCTGGCGACGAACTGCCCCCCGCCCTCGCGGCGCTGCCCCGAGCCGACGTCCTCACCCGCGGTGACGCGCCGCCCCCGCCGGAGCCGCAGGACCCGGAGGCCCCCGCGCTCGTCGTCTACACGTCCGGCACCACCGGCCCGCCCAAGGGCGCCGTCCTCCCCCGCCGGGCCATCGCCGCGACGCTCGACGCCCTGGCGGACGCCTGGACGTGGACGTCCGACGACGTCCTCGTGCACGCCCTGCCCCTCTTCCACGTCCACGGGCTGGTCCTGGGCGTTCTGGGCCCGTTGCGGCGCGGCGGGTCGGTGCGCCACCTGGGCAGGTTCACCACCGGCGGCGTGGCGCGGGAGCTGGCGGGCGGCGGGACGATGCTGTTCGGCGTCCCGACGATGTACCACCGCCTCGCCGAAGCCCTGACGGACGACCCGCAATTGGCGAAGGCGCTGGCGGGCGCGCGGCTGCTGGTCTCCGGCTCGGCGGCGCTGCCCGTCCACGACCACGAGCGGATCGCCGCGCTGACCGGACGGCGCGTCATCGAGCGGTACGGCATGACGGAGACGCTCATGAACACCTCCGTCCGTGTGGACGCCGACCCGCGTCCCGGCTCCGTCGGCGTGCCGCTGCCCGGCGTCGACCTCCGCCTGGTGGAAGAGGACGGTACCGAGATCCACGACGGGGAGACGATCGGCGAGATCCAGGTGCGCGGGCCGAACCTGTTCACCGGCTACCTGAACCGGCCGGACGCCACGGCCGCCGCGTTCGACGGGACCTGGTTCCGCACCGGCGACATGGCGGTCCGGGACGCGGACGGGTCGGTACGGATCGTGGGACGCAAGGCGACCGACCTGATCAAGAGCGGCGGGTACAAGATCGGCGCCGGTGAGATCGAGAACGCGCTCCTCGACCACCCGGGAGTGCGGGAGGCGGCCGTGACCGGCGAACCGGACCCCGACCTGGGTGAACGGATCGTCGCCTGGATCGTCCCCACCGACCCGGACAACCCACCCCCGGCGGACGAACTCGCGGACCACGTGGCCACCCAACTCGCACCGCACAAGCGCCCCCGGACGGTCCGACACCTCGATGTCCTGCCCCGCAACGACATGGGAAAGATCATGAAGCGGTCGCTCCATGGCTGACCGCAGCTCCGCCCGCGAGGTCATCGCGCTCGTCACGGACTCCTTCACGGAACACACGCCACCCGCCCGGCCCTGCGGGCCCGACGGGCCGCTGTCCTGGGAGGGTTACGGCGCTTCCCGCGCGCGTGCCGCCGCCCGCACGGGCGAGGACGAGTCGATCGTGTACGGCACGGCAACCATCGGCGGACACCGTTGCACCGTCCTCGCCTTCGAGTTCGGCTTCCTCGGCGGCTCGCTGGGCGAGCGCGCCGGTGACCGCCTGGAGGACGCGTACTGCCTCGCCCGCGAGGAACGCGTCCCCCTGCTCTCCCTCGTAGCGACGGGCGGCAGCCGCATGCAGGAGGGCATGGTCGCGCTCACCCAGCTCCAGCGGGTGGCCCGCGCGACGGTGCGACTCCGCGAGGCGGGGCTGCCGCACATCGCCGTGCTGCGCGACCCGGCGACCGGCGGCGGATGGGCGACGGTCGGGGCGGGCGCGGATGTGATCCTGGCGCTGCCCGGGGCACAGATCGGGTTCGCCGGATCACGGGTTCGCCCGCCGGACGCCGACCCGGCCGCGTACACGGCCGAGGGCCAGCTGGCGGCGGGGCACGTCGACGCCGTCGTACGCCCGGAGGAACTGCGCGGGACGGTCACCCGCTGGCTGACCGCGCTGACGAGCCCCGCCGAGCAGGCCCCGCCACCGTCCACCCTCTCCGACACCCCGCTCCCCACCACCGGGTGGGACGCGGTGCGCCAGGCCCGCCACCCGGCCCGCCCCCGCGCGGAGGCGTACCTGGACGCGTACTTCACGACCCGGCTGCCGCTCGTCGGCGACCGCTGCGGCGGTACGGACCCGGGGCTGCTGTGCGGCTTCGGGATCCGCGCCGACGGGCGGGCGGTGGCGTACGTCGCGCAGTGCGGCACGGCGACCCGTCCGGCCGGTTACCGCACGGCCGCCCGGGTGATCCGGCTCGCGGACCGGCTCGGCGTCCCGGTGCTGACGCTGGTCGACACACCGGGCGCCGCGAACGACGCGGAGGCGGAACGGGCGGGCGCGGGCGCCGCGATCGCGGACGCGTTCACGGCCGTAGCGGGTGCCCGCGTCGCCATCACGACGCTCTTGATCGGCGAAGGCGGCTCGGGCGGGGCGCTGGCACTGGCCGCCCCGGGCAACACCTGGGCCACGCCGGACAGCTACTTCTCGGTGATCGCCCCGGAGCTGGCCGCGGCGATACTCAAACGCCCGCCCGAAGACGCCCCGCACACGGCCGAACAGCTCCGCCTACGCCCCCAGGACCTGCTGGAACTGGGAGTGATCCGAGGCATCGTCTGACCCGGACCCGCACCCGGAAGACGACCGGGGTGGGGCCGTGCGGGGTCGGCCCCGCAGAGGTTGGCGGCGCCGTGACGGCCCCTTTTCCCGTGCCCAAGGCCGCCGGCCTCGAGAAGACGAGCCCGGAGGGGCCACGCCCCCACCCACCGGGCGTGGCCGCCGCCCGGCACGTTCACCGCTCCGTGACGCAGTCCTCGGACAGGGCGCCCGCCTCGGCGGCGTCGAGGGCGGCGGCCAGTTCGTTGAGGCGGGCGCGCAGCTCGCGGACCTCCTCCAGCGGCATCCCGGTCGCGGCGGCGATCCGGCGCGGTACACCCACGGCCCGCTCCCGCAGCTCGGCCCCGGCGGGGGTGGGCCGGACGGTGACGGACCGCTCGTCCTCGGCGCTGCGCCGCCGCTCGACGTACCCGGCCGCTTCCAGCCGCTTGAGCAGCGGTGACAGGGTGCCGGAGTCCAGCCGCAGGTGCTCACCGATCTGCTTGACGGGCAGTTCACCGTGCTCCCAGAGGACCAGCATCACCAGGTACTGGGGGTAGGTGAGGCCGAGGTCCTTGAGCACGGTGCGGTAGACGCTGTTGAAAGCGCGCGTGGCGGCGTGCAGCGAGAAGCAGATCTGGTGGTCGAGGCGGAGGAAGTCCTCGTCCCGCACAGTCCCGAGCGTGTCCATGGCTCCAGGGTACGTGAGCACGATTAAGTTGCGCACAACTAAATAGCGCGCAATACTCCACCGGTACCCACCACACCCCGCTCCGAGAGGACAGGACCCATGGACGCCCTGTACACCGCCGTCGCCACCGCCAACGGCCGCGAAGGCCGCGCCGTCAGCTCCGACAGCCACATCGACCTGCCGCTCGCCCACCCCACGCCCCTCGGCGGCAACGGCCGGGGCACCAACCCCGAGCAGCTTTTCGCCGCCGGGTACGCGGCGTGCTTCGCGAGCGCGATGGGCGCGATAGGCCGCCAGGAGAAGATCGACGTCAAGGACGTTTCCGTCACCGCCGAGGTCAGCATCGGCAAGGACACCGACGGGGGCTTCGGCCTCGCGGTCGTGATGCGCGTGGAGCTGCCGGACCACCTCCAGGGCGAGCCGGGCCGCGACCTGCTGGAGAAGACCCACGCGTACTGCCCCTACTCCAAGGCCACGCGCGGCAACATCCCGGTCCAGCTCGTCATCGAGTGACGGTCAGGTCCAGACGCCGCGTGCGGTAGCTGTCGCCGTCGAGGGTGACGACCTCCGCGTGGTGGGCCAGCCGGTCCACCGTCGCGGAGGCCGTCGCGGCGTCGCCGAACACCTCGTCCCAGCGCCCCAGCGGCCGGTTGCTGGTGACGATCAGCGAGGACCGCTCGTAGCGGTGCGAGACGAGCTGGAAGAAGAGGTGGGCCACCTCGGGCTCGAAGGGCACGTAACCGACCTCGTCCACGATGAGCACCGGATACGCGTCCAGCCGGGCCAGCTCCTTGCGCAGCCGCCCCGCGGCCTTGGCGTCCGCGAGCCGGGCGCCCCACTCGGCGGCGGTGGCGAACAGCACCTGGTGGCCGGCCTGGCAGGCCCGTACGCCCAGGCCGACGGCCAGGTGCGTCTTGCCGGTGCCCGGCCCGCCGAGCAACAGCACGTTCGCCTTGCGCGCGACGAAGTCGACCTTCCCCAGCCGGGCGATCACCTGGGGCTCCGGGGCCCGCAGATGCCCCTCGTCGAACATCTCCAGCACCTTGCGGGCCGGGAACCCCGCCGCCTCGATCCGCTCCTCCGCCCCCGTCTCGGGGTCCTCCGGCCCCTTCCGCTCCCCCTCGGCCGCCCCGTCCCGCTGCGCCGGAATGACCACCGCCTGCCGTTCCTCCTTCGCCCCGGGCGCCTTCGTCTCGTGCACCCTGGTCTCGTGCGCGGCCATGGGCCCGGACATGTACGCCAGGATCGCCGCGGAGGCGATGAACGCCATGTGGATGACCGTCCCCCAGAGCAGGTCGTGCCGGGGCGTGTGGTGCACGTCGACGAACATCTGGAGCAGGTGCACCGAGGAGATCCCCACAATGGCGGTGGCCAGCTTCACCTTCAGCACGTTGGAGTTGACGTGCGACAGCCACTCGGGCTGGTCCCGGTGCCCCTGCAGCCCGATGCGGGAGACGAAGGTCTCGTACCCCCCGACGATCACCATGATCAGCAGATTGGCGATCATCACCACGTCGACGAGCTTGAGGACGGCGAGCATGACGTGCGTCTCGTCCGCGTGCCCGCTGATGACGTGGTGAATGAGGTGCCACAACTCATTGAAGAACTTGTAGACGTACACCCCCTGCGCGGCCACGAGGCCGAAATACAAAGGGGCTTGGAGCCAACGGGTGGCGAACAGAGCGCACCCCAGGGTGGTCATGTTCGACGGGGACGAGGCGGAGCGCGGCACGGGACCTCCAACGGCGGGGGATTCGTCATTCTTGTGTGCCGCCGCCGACAATCTGAATTGGATCCACCCGTTGGGGTTAATAGAATTCCAGTATGGAAGCCGAAAAATGAGCGACGCTGTCCACCCGGCACGGGGCGGCCACCTCGGTCTCGCTGAACGGCCCTGCCGAGGACCGGGGTGAGTACGGCCACGATCTGAAGGACCCGCGCCACGCCTTCGACCTGGCGGCGGAGCTGGGCATCGGCTCCCCTGTCGGCAAGGCCGCCGGAGAGCGCATGGCCGAAGCCGCCGAGCAGTACGGGACCGATGTCGGCGCCGGCTCCGTGCCCCACCTCAGCGGCTGGTAGCCGACGGCCCACGAGGCCCACGAGGCCCACGAGGCCCACGGAAGACCTACCCGCCCGCGGGGCTCACCCGCCCGGGAGCGAGCCGCGCCGCACCCGCGACCGCTCGGGTACTCGTGTCGGGTTGCCGGAAGAGGTCCGTCGGGCGAACGTGGCTGAAGGTGCCCGTCCAACCGCGGTGCCTCCCGGCGGCTGTACAGGTGGGGAGCGTCCGGGTCCCCGGCGAGGTAGTGGGGCTGAAGCCCTTCCTTGGTCCGCTCCATGCCGAACTCCCGTGGGCAAGCCCGTCACCGTATGATCAGTGGCCGGAACGCGTCCTGTACGTGCGACTTGGACTCCTTGACGTACTGCTTGGCGTCAGGACCGGTGTCGAGGCCGATCAGGCTCTCGTACTGGATCTTTGCCGGGCAGCTGGAGCCGGCGATCTGTACCTTGCGCTCGGCGACGAGCCTGCCGGTGCGCAACTCGTACACCCTCACCGGGATCGCGATCTTGTGGAAGGTGACGTCGATGGCCTTGTCGTAGCCCAGGCCGTACTCGTAAGTGCAGGTCTGCACCGCCGTCCCGAACGTCGCCTCTCCCGCGCAGACCACGAGGACGGCCTTGCTGGGGTCTTCCGTCCGCCACGAGCCGGGCAGCTTTCCGTGGTACGAGGTGTCGTCGGCGAGGAACAGCGCCCGGTTCGTACCCTCGCGGTACGGGGCGGCGCCGCTGTACTTGGCGGGGGCGGAGCAGTACTGCGACGACGAGGGGGTCTCCGCAGAGATGAGCTGGCGCACGTGGTCCAGCTCGATTGCCCGGGTGGCCTGTACCTCGCCCTTGCGGGCGGGGCCCGCCTCTTCGGCCTTGGGGTACTTGTCGAGCAGTTGCCGGTAGCGGGCCTGCGCGTCCTGCCACTCCTGGGCGTCCATGTGGGTGTCGCCGCATTCGAGGAGCGACTGCGGGGCGATGGCGGCGGCCCGCTCGGGAGCTTCCTCCAGGAGATTGCCGTAGGAGTCCCGGCCGGTCAGCAGCCAGTCGGTGACCGTGGCCGTCTCGCACGGGTCGCCGTCCGGCAGCGTTTCGAGGAACCGGTCGAGGACGGTCCTGGCCGCGGGCTCGTTGGCGTCGTCGGCGAGGACGTCGTCCAGACGCTCGAAGCCCGCGTGCAGTTTCCCGGTGTCCCCGGCCAGGCCGGCCTTCAGCGCCCGGTCTGCCGACCTCACATCGGCGCAGACAGCGGCGAGTTCATCGCCGTGTGCGGACGCCGAGGCTCCCGTCACCCGGTGGCCGAACCACACCGTGTCCTGTTCCTTCACCACTCGTGTGCAGTCACCGGCCGCGTGGGCATCGGCGACCCGGCTCTCGATGCCGAGGGCGTCGGCCCTGAGCGTGCCTATGACAGCTATGACTGTGACGGCCACGGCTGCCGCACTCACTCGGCGGGCGATGTGCACGATGCGGCCGGCCGGCGCACGGGTCGCCGCGTACCACCCGTGCGCGGTCACAGCCATCCAGCACAGCACCGCGAGCACCTCGCACCAGGGCTTGGCCACTGCGGCCACCATCCAAACCAGTGCGACCGTCAGGGCCAGCGCGGCCAGGCCGAGGCCGCGCCGGCCGAGCCGGAAGTAGCCGAGGCCGAGCAGGGAGGCGTTTCCCAGGGCTGCGGCCCAGGGATCCTGCGGTCCGTCCGTCGGCGGGGGTGGTGGTGCAGGGTCGTCGGGCCAGCGCAGTGGCGGCAGGGCGGGGGCCGGGCCCTGCGATGGCTCGGGCCGGCGCGTCGGCTGTGGCTCCCGCTCGGGGTCGTGCCCTCCGTGCGTACCGTTCTCCATGCGACTGCTCCCCCCGTAGTCGTATGCGTCGGGGCCCTTACCCGCCGCGGATATCCAGAATGCGCGAGTGCGCCCGGGACCGGTCCCGGTGCGAGTGCCGCGCCACTGCGGTCGAGTGCTTTCGGGGTGCTGGGAGGGTGGAGGCGGATCTTGTTTCGACAATGCCGTGAACGAGGCGCTCAACAGTGTCAATCCCCTCGCTCTGTGGAGACCTTCTTATGCAGCCAGTTCCTCGGTGGAGCCGCCCCAGTAGTCCTGTTCGTAGTCGATCGGCCTCTTCCAGCCGCACGCGCTGTGCAGCCGGCGTGCGTTGTAGAGACCGCTGATCCACGTGGCGAGCTTCAGCCGGGCCCCGGTGCGGGCGGCGAAGGTGTGCCGGTGGACGTACTCGGCCTTGGGGATTGCTGTCGAATGCCTCGCTGACGGCGTTGTCGAAGCATGAATCGACGCGGCCCATGGCTGGGTCCTCGCTACCGAGAGGCCCTGCCTTCGTGTCCGCAGCCAGCGGCGATCAAACCGATCGGGACCGCGTTCGACGCACACCCCTCAAGATCGGGACTCCAACAGCCACTTACGCCAACGCCTTGGTCCTCACACGCCGTAGTGGACGAATGAGACCCATGCCGGGGTGGTCGAGGGTTCGCGTACGTTCGCTGATGAGAGCCTTGCCCAGGGCCTGGACGCTGCCGCCCCCACCCTGGGCTCGCATCCGCACGCCGATCAGCAGGTCTCTGCTCCCGGCATCGAGCAGCCCACCTCATCAGACTTCCCGCCCGTTGGACGACTGGGCGTTGCCACTCGGCATCGCGTCCTCGAACTCCTCCACGTGACCGGCGGGGAGCTGTTCACCGTCGGGGTCGGACACAACGCACACCCCCCATGTGAACCCGCTGTCGAAGGCGCCCTCACTGGTGTACGACCCCATCTCCAAGCCGCTGCGAGCGAGTTCAACGTCATAGGCGTCCACACACTGGTCATACGACGCGTCTGCCGCCTTGTCATAGTCCGGGCCTTTGAGGCTTACGAAGCCGACGACCTCGTTCTCATGCTCCTCCGAGCAGTCCTGCAGGTACGGCACGACAGCTCCCTTGTCCTCCCCTTCCTTGTCCTCTTCGAGGCGAATGCAGTCACCCACCCCCATGTTTCCGAAGAACAGTTCGTCTCCGACTCCGCGGAACTGTCCCACCGGCCCGGCGATTCCATGGTCACTCTTGGTGAAGATGATGCATGCGGTCCGCTGCGTTGCCTGCCAACCCTCCTTGCTCGGAACGAGCGCGTAGATCCGCGTGTCCGGGAGGCTTTCCGTCAGCTTGACGTGCTTCTTCTGGCAGGTGGCTTCGGCGTGAGCGCGTGCCTGGTCGAGCGACTTACCGGGCAGCAGCGAAACAACCTGCCCGTCGACCCAGTCGTCCTCGCAGTGTGCGGGCTTGAGCTGAGGCAGTCCCTGGAATTTGGGCCACGTGGCCTCGAGGCAGTCTCCGCTGCGCAGCTCGTCGTCGAGGCCGACCGCAGCACCGTAGGGAGGGCCGGTATAGGCCGGCGACGGCTTCTTTGAAGCTGACGCGGCCGGGGGAGACTGTTTGCCTTCCCCGTTGGCAACGGTGGCGTACACAGCACAGACAACCGCTGCGACCACCATGGCCGCGAGGACCCCGCCCACCCATACATACATGCGCCGGGAGGCCCCCGTACGGCTCGGCGGCGGATCCCCCATGGGCAGGTAGTCCTGCGAACCTTGGGCCTGGAATGTCATGACTGCCTCCGTTCTCGCGGCACTCGCTGTGCTGCCGTCACCGATGTGCGGCTTACTGTGCTCCACGACAGTTGGGACCGGTCCCGACCGCCTCGACGCGACGGCGTCGCGAGGGAGCCGGCCCGACCTGGGCATCAGGAGGGCAGCCCGCGGACGCATGGCAGGGCTCTACGACGGAGCCGTGCGCGACAGGCACCGTGATGCCATGACCGGGGAAGGCGGCCCCGGTACCACCTGCTGAACATCCCCTGCCGCCCCCGCGGCCCCCACTTCCTCCGCGTCGCTGTCGGCACCACCGGCCGCGCTGGTGAACGCTCCGTCGGCGACAGCGACGAGGAAGGCGGGTTCCACCGCGCCGGGCAACTCGTTGCCGCCGTGAGAGGGCCGGTGCCATCATGCATGGGTGCGCGCCCAGGTCATTTACCTGCTCACGTAGGGCTGGGAAGGCCACGCTGCGTGCACGCAGAGCGCTGACAGCACGTCTGCACCGAAAAGGCACCCTACGGCCTGGGCCGCCGTGGCGGGACGGGGTGTGACTGAGCCGCGCCGCACCAGCGCACCAGGTCGCAGGCGGGAAACGACCGGAGGAGGGGCTGGGGGCTGGAGCATGGAGTCTGGTGAGGTTGTCGACGGGCGGTACACGCTGGTCCGGCTCATTGGGGAGGGGGGCTTCGGCGAGGTCTGGGAGGCCGAGGACGCTCGTATGCAGCGCACCGTGGCGCTGAAGATCGCCAAGCTCGGCACCGGTACCAAGGAGGCCGAACGGTTCGTACGCGAAGCGGTGACCGCCGGCAGGCTCAATCATCCGCACATCGTCACCGTGCACGACTACGGCACCGCGGAGGTCGACGGTCTGATCCGGCCCTACCTGGTGATGGAGCTGATTGATGGCGAGCCGCTTGACGCGGTCCTGGCCCGCGCGCTCCCGCTGTTGAGCCAGGCACTGCTCTGGGCGGAGCAGATTTGCGACGCCCTGGCCGCAGCACACCACCACGGCGTGATGCACAGAGACATCAAGCCGGCGAATGTCCTCGTCCAAGCCGACGGCCGGGCCAAGGTCGTCGACTTCGGAATCGCGAGGAACCTCGCAGAGGATCGGAAGCTCACGACGACTGGCGGGTTCATCGGCAGCCTCGCGTACATGGCACCGGAAGGCTTTTCCGGCGAGGTCAGCGGTCCCCGCTGCGACCTGTACGCGCTCGGCTGCCTCCTGACCGAACTGTGCACCGGCCACCCGCCGTTCCCCGGCCCCCACCCCCACAATTTCCTGCACCAGCACACCCAGGTTCCGCCGCCGGCCCTGCGGACCCGGCGCCCCGGCCTACCGGTCGACCTCGACGCTCTGGTGCTGCGCCTGCTCGCCAAGGCCCCCCACAGCCGTCCGCACCATGCGACTCAGGTCCGGCACCAGCTTCACGCGCTGCGCCGCGGCCTGCCCATCCCTGACCAGGGCCTCGGGCTCACACCGCCGGCCGGGGCGGGCAACCCCATCCATTCCGTACCCACGCTGCCTCCCCACAAGGCCGTCCTCGGCCCCGCTTCGGCGCCACGTTCCCTCGGGTCTGCACACCTGAACGACGCACAGCTTCCTGGCACCGCACCGCCTGGCCTGCATGAGCGGGACGCCGGACCCGCAGTGGACGAAGGTCCGTTGCAAGACGCATACGACGTTGCCGTGCCCCCCGGCAAGCGTGGGGCCGCGTTCATCCGGCTGGATTGCCTCGGCAGAGGTGGCAAACTGGCAGCGCTGGGCGTCGCCGCCGTCGTGGCGGCCCTGCTCACCACAGTGATCAAGTGGCCGTTCGATTCCCATCCGGTGCCTCCACGTCCCAGGGTGCTCGCGGTGGTGGGCGACTTCGCCGGCGTCGGCAAGGTCAAGGCGCAGGCGGCGTTCAACAGCGTCCAGCTGGCCCTGGCGCGAACGGAGGGGATCACGGCCCGCACGTACGACAACTC
Source organism: Streptomyces sp. CB03238 (assembly GCF_002099185.1). Classification (NCBI taxonomy): domain Bacteria; kingdom Bacillati; phylum Actinomycetota; class Actinomycetes; order Kitasatosporales; family Streptomycetaceae; genus Streptomyces; species Streptomyces sp. CB03238. The sequence goes on from NZ_NBCN01000004.1 coordinate 420,526, forward strand.
AGGGACACCGGACGGCTCCCAGCAGGTGGCCGAGCGCATCGTCGCCGACGAAGAGATCGTCGGCGTCATTGCCCCGGTGGGTGAGTCACCCTCCGACGTCATGGCCCAGGCTTCGAAGACCTTCGCGCAGCAAGGCATCGCCGTCCTCAGCCCATGGACGCGCCTGACCGGCGACCTCGGCACCACCACCTACCAGGTCATGGGGGCAACGAGCGTGCTGGAGCGGGCCACGGCCGACTTCCTGACCAGCCTTGACGACACCACCATGAGAGTGACCGGCGCGAGCTACGTTTCTGACGGTTCCGACGAAGCCACCGCTACGGTCGAGCGGATCTCCGCCGCCACCGGCAGCGGCTTCCCGTCCGACATCCGCACCGTGGACAGTGGCGTCGCCCAACTGGGCATCGACATCGCGGAATCGGGCCACAACGTCGTGTACTACGCCGGCGCGCCCAAGGCGTTCCACGAACTGGACGCGGCCCTCTCCAGGGCGGACTATCACGGACTGAGGCTCGCCCAGGACACCGCTCTGGACGGCGTCTACAAGGTGAAATCCTCGTGGATGGGCACCCGCAACTACTGCTTCCGCAACTCCGGTTTCGACACCGCTTACCAGAGGAAGTACAGCACGTACCCACAGCTCGGAAGCGTGGAGTCCTACGAAGCCGCCCTGGCGCTCACCGCGGCGCTGGAAGCCGCCAGTCCTGATGCCTCGGGTCAGACCTTGCGGCAGACGGTGACAAACGGCCTCGACAAGGTTCGCCCCAAGGGGCCGTGCAACTACGACCTGCGCTTCGGCCGTGACGGATATCTGCGCAACCCTCCGACTTTCATGGACGTCTACGAGCCAGGCACGAACCTCGGCGAAGAAATCCGCGGTATCACCAGCAAACAGGCCCTCCAGCGTGCAAAGAAACTCATGCGCTGACAGCTGAGGGGGCGGGGCAGGGCTGGAGCCTGCCTGCCGGGCGCTATCAGCGGCGTCGAGTTCCGGGCTTCGGCAGCTTTCCGTTGGTGAGGAAGTTCTCCATGCGGCGACCGGCAGTCGCAGTCGCACGGAGGCGGCCCCTGGTCCGGAGGAGCCCGGGGGTGTTCGGCGGTACGGATGATGCGTTCCACGTCCCGCGGCGCGATCAGGAGCCCGACAAGGAACTGGCAACCTTCCGGGCTCCGACGATCCGGTGCCCGGCCCCCAGGTCGCCCTGGGCCCCGATCACTTCGTCACACGCACCGTCGGCACGAGCCGAGACGGACCGGTCACTCACGGCGTCGAAACTCAGCGTTGCCACAGCGAGGAAGGACGGGAGCGGCGGCAGCGAGCGCGACCTGGCGCTGCCTGAGCACGGAGCCCCGGCCCGTGCCGCGCCGTGCCGGGAACCATCGTGCGCGATGACGGCCGCCCACCAGGCCAGTGCCACGGTTTTGCTCCCAGGGCTGTGCTGTGGTGGCCACCAGCCGGCCGAGCCCGGCGGTTCGGGCCACGGTGGCGACGCACGACTTGCGTCGGCCCAGCATCAGGTAGCCGACGCCGAGCAGCACGCGTTGCCCAGTGCGACAGCCGGAGCGTCATGGGCCCGTCACCTCGGCGCGGGCTCCGGCACGGCAGGTGTTGCCTCATCCATCTCGTTGCCCCTGACGACAGACCAGTACGTCCTGGTCCCGAGTGTCGACGGAGCAGTCCGGGACCGGTCCCGCTGGCCGCTGCCTACGTTTGCCGGACGCCGGTGGCCGGACATCGACAGCCCCCGGGGCGCACCGGACCTGTACCAGGGCACCGGGCGGGGCCGCTGCCACTGAGCAGCCGACCGGAAACGCCGAGGGCACACCAGCTCATGAAGCTGTGGCTTGGCGTGTTGCGCTGCCGTTGCGGCCCTCGTGACAATGAGCGACGAAGGCCACGGTGGCCGGAGGAGAAGACGTGGAAGACTCTCAAGGTCGGTTCAGGGAACATGGCCCAGCGGGGACGACACACGAAGAACTCCTGCGTCAGCAGCGCTTGTTGGCGACTCAGCTGCGAAGCGCCGCAGGCACCCCTGCCGGCCCTTGGCTGCGGCTGCTTGCGCTGGTGATCGATGTGGTGGCGTGGCTAGGGGCGACGGCCGTCCCGATTCTTCTCACCGGCGGGATCGCCAAGCTGTTCGGTTTCGATGCGGGAGAGAGCGGCTCGGGGCCCCCGGCACTCGCCATACCGGGAGTGCTCATCACCATGGTGATCTTCTGGGGTTACGTGCCGATCTGTACGCGCCTTTGGGGGGCGACCCCGGGAAAGCTGGCGCTGCGCCTCCGAGTGATCAACTACACCACGGGGGAGCCGGTGACACCTGCCAGATCCTGGGGTCGCTTCCTGCTGCACGCCCTGTTCGCCGTCACGTGCTGGGGCATCCTGTTGCTGATCGACCACTTGTGGGTGTTCGGCGAGGAAGGCAGAACCCTGCACGACAAGGCGTCGGGGACCACGGTGGTGCGGATCTGAGCAGGGCGCACAATGGCCGGAAACGGTCCGTGGAATTCACGCCGGCCCCCCGCACATCCCACGCGGCCCACCGCCGTCGCCGTATGCCCACCGGCGGAAGCAGCTTCCCCCCTCAGACATCGCCCTCGCCCAGAAGGCGCAGATCCGGCGGCACGAGCGTGGTACTGACCAGCAGTTCCTGGATGAGGTTGTGGTTGAGCGAGTTGCCGACCGGCTCGCCGACCTCTTCCCGGGTCAGGCCGGCCACCCCGTGGGCGGACAGGCGGATACGGACCCGCTCCACGACGTTCGCCGCACGGTGCGGGTTCCAACCGGGCTGCCCGGGCAGCGCGTTGAGGTCGTCGGAGACCTGTCGCCACGACTGGGGCTGCGGATACGCCTCCTGGCGCAGGTACCGCTGCGCCAGGGCGGTGAGGACAAGGCGTTCGTCGAGAGTCAACTCCCATGCGCGGTGCTGGCGCGTGGTCTCGTGCGGCGCGGCCGTCATCGCCGCGGAGCGGGCTCCGATGATCCTCACCTCGAGCAGGTATTCCCGCCCGGTCGGGCTCGGGATGAACAGGGCGCTGTAGCCCCGCAACACCTCTTCCTGCCCCGACAGCAGCAATCGCGTACCGGGCAGCTTGATCGGCAACTGCCCGTCGTTGCGCAGCCACCAGTCCGTACCATCACAGGTGACCCGGCCGTGGATGCGGCTGACGTGGGGATCGTCGGTGCCGATGCAGACGTGTACCTCGGGTTCGTTGCGACCGAAGAGCAGGCTGAAGTGGCGCCGTGGCGTCGACATGACACCGCCGGAAGCGGCCAGTACGTAGATCGTGCCCGCCGGGGCATCGAGGCGCGCACCGACGAGGCTGGCGACGGACGCGGGGAGAAGTTCCACGCGGTGCCGCCCTGAGTTCTCCGCCTTCATGCACGACATGATCAAGGAGCGCGGGCGCCGCGTCCAGACCGGTTCCACCTCGGCGTACAGAACACGACAGCCTGGAGAGCCGCACGACAATGGCTGCCGGAACCCTGGTGGGCAGCGGTCTCGGGCGCACTGAGCATGGCCCTGCGCGGCAGTCGACGGTCGGCGGCTCAGGGGCAGTGCACGAAGGCGGTGACCGCCCGGTCGTTCTGCTCCGGGGAGAGGTTGGTCGACGTCCAGCTGTTCACATGGGCCAGTTGCCTGCCGTCCTGGTCGAGCAGGGAGACGGGGTTGCCCCACGTGCGCACGGACGAGACCATGAATTTCAGTCCGCCGAGGTCGATGGTGCCGCAGCTCGGCGCGTACCCCATCCAGCCCGTGCCGTCCCAGCCCTCGAAGATGCACGTGCGGCCGTAGGGACAGGCGTCGTAGCCCGCCGTCTGCCCGCTGCTGACGAGGGCACCTGCTGCCTCCCCGGAGGATGGAGCGTCGGGCTTCGGCCGTCCGGTGTCCGGTGCAGGGGTGGACTTCGAGGGCCGGTTCGCGGGTGCAGCGGATGAGCCTTCGGGCTCGGGGCGTTCTTCGCCGTCGCCGGGGCGCTGCCGTGACGGTGAGGCACTTGTGCTCGGCCGCTCGCGGTCCCGGCTCTCGCTCGGGGTGGGGGTCGGCGTACCGGTGGAGGGGCTCGCCGATGCGGATGCGGACGGCCCGGCCGTGACCCGTTTGCCGCGCGGCAGCAGGTCCACTGCGAGCCAACTCCCCGCGCCCGCCAGCAGGACGGTGGCCGCCGCGACGGCACCGACGAGCGCGCGGCGACGTCGGGGCCGGGCCGTCCGCGGGCCGGTGTCCTGCGGAGTCGGCGGGTACGGGGCGGCCGGCTGCCCGGCCGGTGGTGGCGGCACCGTCGGCGCGCCGGCCGCCACAGGGGGCTCGCCGGTGGGGACCTTCCCCCAAACCCGTACTGGATGGCTGTGTCCGGCGGCCGCCAGCGTGCGCAGGAGGTCGCGGACCTCGTCCGCACGCTGCGGCCGCTCGCCCGGGTTCTTGCTCAACAGCTGCAGCACGAGGTCGTCGAGTTCGGCCGGAAGGTCCGGGCGCAGGCTGCGCAGCGGCGCCGGCGGTGTCTGGGTGTGCTGCTGACGCATGGCACCGAGGCTGGAACCGGGAAACGGCGGCCGGCCGGTGCACAGCTCGGCCAGCAGGCAGCCCACCGCGTACAGGTCGGAGCGGGGATCGGCCGTGATGCCCGCGAAGCGCTCGGGCGCCGTGTAGGCAAGCGTTCCGATGACGATCCTCGGATCGGTCCGGGTGCGTTCCTGCGCCGGGCTCTTGGCGATGCCGAAGTCGACGAGCTTGGCCCGGCCGTCGGCCTGGACCAGGACGTTCGCCGGCTTGACATCCCGGTGGACCACGCCCCGGTCGTGCGCGGCGGCCAGGGCGGCGCAGATGTGCTCGACCCACGTCAGGGCCTGGGAGAGTGGCGGCAGCCCGCGCCGCAGTACGGCGTCCAGCGGCTCGCCGTCGACCAGTTCCATCACCAGATACAAGCGCTGTCGCCCACCGGATTCAGCGACGCCGTAGTCGTGGACCGTGACGATGTGCGGATGGTTGAGTCCGCCAGCGGTCAGTGCCTCGCCCAAGAACCGCTCAGCGTGTTCCGGGCTGCCTTCCTGGTCGGCGACCTTGAGGGCGACGGGGCGTTGCATACGAGTGTCCCGGGCTTCCCAGACCGTGCCGAAGCCCCCCGACCCCAAGCGCCGGATCAGCCGATACCGGCTGTCGACCACTTCGTGCGGCTGCATGTATCGCTCCCCCAGTCGGCACCGGCTGCTACGTCTGCTGCGCGACGCGGCCTGTCATCCGCGGCAAGGGAGCCTATCCGGGACACGATCCGGCCCATGAGGCGCCCGCACAAGTCGCGCCGCGCACCCGTACGCCGTGCCTCGCGGGACCGGTCCCGACACGCCGTCGGTAGCTTGCTGATGAGCGCCACCGGCACAGCGAATGACGGCTTGAGCCACAGCTTCACGAGGTCGAGCCGGCCTTCCGTAAGGCAATCCACGGTCCGTCCGCAGACGACAGGAGGAACAAGGTGAGCTCGGAGTACAACGTCAATGTCAACACCGACGTGCTGCGCGGCATCGAAGGGATCGTCAACGACGCCTTCGACCGCATGACCACGTCGGCCAAGACCATCGGCGCGCAGAGCGACGCGGTCGGTGTCGCCTACCGCGGCTCGGGCACGGCCACCGCGATGGACACCTACACCAACCTCTCCGGCGCCGCGCAGGCCCTCGGGGAAGCACTTTCAGGGCTGCGCGACGACATCGGTCTCACCGGCGAACACGGCCACGCGACCGATCAGGAAGCACAGGCCGCGACGGCTCGCGGCGCGGGGATCGGCGTCGAGCAGGGAATGCGGCACACGGCGGTGTAGCAGCGTCGGGGCCGCTTGTGCGCGACGGCCCCACAGATCAGCAGTCCGGACATTCACGAGGAGATCCCATGGCAGGCGGCCACTATCAGTTCAGCGACACCGGTCTGTCGGACATCCAGTCCGTCGGCCGCACCCAGATCGAGGAGTGCAACGCGATCTGGCAGGACGTGATCACCCGGATCCAGGCGCTCTTCCCGAACGGCGACATCGACGCCGGACTCGCGGGCGTACTGGCCGAGCGTAACGACAAGTACGTCCAGGACGTGACGCGTTACGCCGATGACCTCGGCCTGCAGAACACCGCGATCGGCAACGTCCGCGACATCGCCCTTGAAGGCGGCGCGGCGATGCGCCGGGCAGCGGCGCTCTGACCCGGCCACGACGGGACGGAACAGCACAGTGCATCGGGGGACAGTGACGATGACAGACGACGGAGTTCAGCATCTGAACGCCGCGGCCGCGCGCGGCACACAGCGTGACGCGGCCGGTGCGGAGGGCCTTGCGGCGCTCAAGGAGAGGTTCGCCGAGATCGCCTCGGCGGGCACCATGTTCGGACGCGTGCCCAACGGCGCGGCGGCCGCGGCCGCCTTGGAAGAGGCCGCGCGCCGGATGCTCGAAGAGCTCGAGCGCGCGGGCGTCTCGGTGCAGAACGTTGTCAACAACGCGGGTGTCGTCGCCGGGATCGCCGACGCCACGGACGAGCTCGCGGAACTGCAGGCGCGTTTGGCCGTGCCGGACGGGCCTCCTGGAGCCGGGGCGGGCCCGCCCGCTGACGGTGGCGGGCGCTGAGGGGTGACGTGACCGTCATGAGTGACGACTTCGAGCAGACCGTACAGATCGTGCACAGCGCCGACCACCTGGCGATCCGCGCTGCGGCGGGCGCCTGGATCGCGCTGGCCGCCGCGGCCCAGCAAGGCCAGGACCAGCTGAGGGGGGCCGCGCAGCGGACCACCCAGGAGAAAGGCGAAGGCCTCGCCGAGCTGGCCACGCGCCTGGAAGCCCTGAGCAGTTGGGGCGGCGGCGCGTCCGACGTGGCGATGGCGATCGGCCGTCAGCTGCAGACCGCGGGCGACGCCACGGCGGTCGCCGCGGAGCGGGTCATCAGCCTGCAGGTGGAGTACGAGAAGCAGTCCCAGGGGGCGCAGAGCGACGCCGGTACGGGACGGCAGGAGCAGGAGCGGCAGCTGCTGGGCGAGGAGGCCCGCAAGGTGCTGCGCACCCTGGACTCCGAGTACGGCCGGGTGACCGGCGGGGGCGCGCCCACGGCTCCTGATGTCGGCGCGGCGTCGGCGGACGGTGGCGACGGTCGGGGCACGGCTGACGCGGCCCGGCCCGCAGCCGCGGGCACTTCGGCCGACGGCCCGTCGGTCGCGGCGCCGAACGGCAGCGAGGTCGGGGCGGGGGCCTATCCGCATGCTTCGGTGGTCGGTCCCGAAGGCGGGGAGTTCGCGGGCTGGGTGACAAGTCCGAGCACCGGATTCCTCGTCGACCCCGTCACAGGGCGGGAGTTCGACCCGGTCACCGGCCGTTGGATCGACCCGGTGACGGGCCGCCCGTTCGGCGCGGTGACCGAGTACGCCACGCGTCTGTCGGGCCTGGGCGACGGCCCCGGCGCGCTGGCCCTGGTTACCGGGGTGGGGCTGGTCGCCACGGGCGGCGCGGGCGTCACGAACGGCGGCCTCGGCAGCTTGTACGGCGGCGTCGTCCCACCCGGCGTGGGCGCCGCAGGCCCGACCTCGGGTCAGGTCTCACAACAGGCGCTGCGCAATCTCGCACACCGGGCGGAGGTCGCCAATCGCTTCGCCCAGCGCGAGGCGGCCCTGGGCGGGCGACCGTACATGCCGCCGCCGGGGGCCGCGCACTGCGGTGCAGCGCGGGGGAACGCACCACGTGGCGGCCCCGGCCGTACACCTCTGCCGGGTGCGGGCGGAGTATTCAGGGGCGGCGGCGTGCGAACGGCGGACGCCCTGGCGCGCCACGGCTTGGCACCCCGCCCGGCGCCCGCACCGCCCGCGCCCTCCGCTGCCCACGCGTCCGCCGCCGACCGGCGCCCGCAGCAACGCCGTTCCGGCGGCGATCTGACCGAAGACCCCGACGTCTGGTCCAGCGGCCGCACAGCCACCCACGGCACCCTCGGCGAAATAGGACCCGCCCCCGGGCGCGGGCTACGACCCGGCCCTGGGCCCGGCCCTCAAAACGGAAGGCAGAATCCCTGATGCCCGACGACGGCCTTGAATACCTGCCAGACGGCCTGCGTGAAGGCGGCCGCGGCAGCTACCTGTGCGCAGACGAGGCGGACGAAGCACAGCAGCGGCTTCGGTCGATACGGGCAGACGCGTCGTCGTGGGGCGGGGCCGAGGAGTTCGTAGGGTCAGTGAACGAGACACGGGACGTACAGGCTGGCGGCGTACAACGTGCTGCAGAAGAGCGCGAGTTGATGGGCAGAGGCGCCCATCGGTCGGCGGGCATCGGGGAGGCGACGGACGCCGATGCCTCGGCTGCGGTGACCCAGCGCGGGGCCCCCGGGCAGGAGGCCAGTGCCCCGGCCCGGATCGTCGCTGACGGCATGTGACGGCATACATGGTGACCGATGAGAGGGGACCGATGCCCAGTGTGAGCTTCACGCGTGAAGAGATCGTCAAGGCCGCAAACGTCGACCCGTGGGACGTCGCCCAGGGCTTCGACCAGGAGGTGAGCGAGCCGGAAATGGCCGCCGCTTCGCGTGCCTTCGCCGAAGCGGCGTCGTCGGCCGGCGACGCCGGGAAGACGGCACGCCTCGCCTCGGCCATACAAGGAGAGTCGGCGCAGACCGACTGGATACCTCATCACGACCCCGAGGAGAACATCCGGATCACGGACCAGTCGCTGCAAGGAGGAGGCACGGACATCGAGGTCACCGCCCACCGCCTGAACCAGGCGATGGGCTTGGCGATCGAAACGCAGGACGAAGTGACGCGACAAGAGGAGAAGCTCACCCGGCTCTTCGCCGAGCGCGTGGAGGCAGCACATAGGGCACTGAGCGAGCACTCCGCCGCACAGGGCGGGCCCCTGGCCAGATCCGCCGAGCAGGACGGCATGGCCGCCGCTGCCACCGCTGCCGCCGCAGAGGCAATCAGGAAGCAGTACCTGGACCTGGCAGTCCAGGACGCCCACAACGCCCACACCGCGATGCGGGACGCGATCGGCCACTACCGATCTCAACTGATGAAAATCGGAGCCGACCTCAAAGACCACGGCTACGACGTCGCGTACGGGCCGCACAGGGACATGTGGTACGGCGAGGGAGCCGCGGAATATCAGGCCGAGTTGACGCGGGTGGAGGCTAACCGCGACATCGCCGACCCGGCCGGTGTGCAAGAGGCCGTCGGCCCGCTGAAGCAGATGATGGAGCAGGTCAGGAACGGAGAACCGCTGAGTCCTGCCGAGCGGGCGTACCTGATGAGGTACTTCAACACGCTGCGGCCGGAGGATCTGCGGAACCTCGGGAATCTCGACGCGCAGGTCTCCTCCACCGAGGACTTCTTCAACGCTCTGGTGCAGATCGGGGACGCGCAGAGCACCATCGCGAACGGCATCAACGCACTGACCAACCAGGCGATGAACGTGGAGCAGGGCGTGGAGACGGCGGATATTCCGCAGTCCGTCGCCCATTTCGTGCACGCCTACGACGCCAACATGTTCCTCGGAATCAGCCAGCAGGGGGATGAGGAGGCCCGCCGCAGAGTCGATGAGTTCAATGCTTTCGGAAGCCTCATGGGGCAGTCCGACCTCGCTGGAGGTAAACGGTTCAGCGCCGACTTGATCGGTGCCGCGGTCAGTTTCCAGGAGGCCGTGGAAGCCGGGAACGCAGAACTGGCGACAGACAGTCAAAGCGGGACGACCGTCCAGGTCGACAACCCGCTGCGTAACCACGGAAGCAGCGGCATGCTCCACGCCGCCGCACTCAATCAGCCGGCTGCCATCGGTGCCTTCGCCGACACCGAGATGACCAGCCGCCTTCTCGGGAAGCAGTGGGCCGACAGCGCCGGGGTGGCCGAACTCGTGCGGTCGGCCGCCATCCAGGCCCCGGGCGACGAGGGCCTGGCCCATCAGCAGCGCGATGCCACCAGGAACATTCTCAGCCAGACGGCTCGGCACCCCGACCTCGTGCTGGGCGACGGGATGGTGCAGGGGAACGCTGTGCATCCCGTGAACCACGACGCCCTGCAGACTGCGGTGGTGGACACCGCCATTGCACACATAGGGGACCTGAACACCCCGGGCGGCGGCCGGATGGGTTTGCCCACGGCCGAGCAGGAGCAGCTCTTCGAATTCTTCGCGAAGACCGAGCCGGGCACGCACGAGCGGTTCAAGACGCAGGTGGCGGAATGGGAGCGGCGCCAGATTGAGCAGCTCCTGGAATCCATTCCGCATAAAGCGAACCCCGCTCACGGGATGGAGGTGCAGCGGATCGTGGACGAGGTCGGATTTGTGGACGGGATGGTGGCACACGGCGAGCGCAAGGCATACGAAGACGTGATGCTTGACGAGGACGACAGCCGGGAATTCAAGCAGAAACTCGCCACGGGCGGGGCGAAGGCCCTGGTGGGGGCAGTTCCCATTGTGGGAGGCGCCTTGAGTGAAGGCGTCGACCTGCTTGTTCCCGAATACGAACAAAGGGTCAAGGACCAGATGGAAGCGCGGAATCGCGAGGGCGTCCACACCGGCGATCTGGCCATCCGCCAACTCGCCGCCTCCGTGGCGGAGCAGAACCGGCTGGACGCCCACGCGCCCGCGGAGCGGCGCCTTAACGGTTCAGAGGTACTGCTTCCGAACTTTCGCATGAACCCAGGTCGTCTGGCTCCCGAGCTGAGGGACATGGAAGTCGTCCATAAATACAGCGACGAGATGGAGGACATCGTGATCAGACGCGCACAGTTCGCCGGAGGATGAGCGGACGACCGACCGGCGTTGGTGTCCCTTCCGTTAACCGTCACACCGGGTCGAAGGAGCCTCAGTGACCCACGGCACCCTGTTCCATCGCCCTCCGCGGGTATCCCAGCCCGCCGTGCCTCAAGGCGATCTGCCCCTCCGTCCACCCCCCGCGCTCCCGCACCCCACCACCTCCAACGTGTGGTTGATAGCCCTGCCCGCGCTGAGTGGGCTCGGGTCGGTGATGTACATGCTGACCATGGGGCGGGGCCCCCTGGGATACATCGTGGGGACGATGTTCCTCGTGTCCTCGCTGGCCATGGTCGGCGGATCGCTGATCCGAGAGCGGGGGCAGGGCAAGGGACAACTGCAGGCCGAGCGGCGAAAGTTCCTGAGGTATCTGGAGCGGATGCGGGGCCAGGTGCGCGCGACCGCCCAGGCGCAGCGGCAGGCCCTGCGGTGGGGAGCGCCCGCGCCTGACACTCTGTGGGCCGTTGCCGAGAGCCGTCGGCTGTGGGAGCGGCGGGCCACGGACGAGGACTTCGGGGTCGTGGGGATCGGCACCGGGCCCCGCTATCTGGCGACGCCGCTCGTGCCGGGGGAGTCCGCGCCGGTGGAGGACCTGGATCCGCTCAGCGCCACCGCCCTCAAGCGCTTCATCAGCGCGCATTCCGTCGTACCCGACCTGCCCGTCCAGATCGCCCTGCGGCGCTTTGCGTCCGTGCGCTGCACGGGCGGCGCCGACGACGACAAGGAGGCCGTGCGTGCGCTGATGCGGGCCATCGTGCTCCAGGCCGTCACCTTTCACGCACCCAAGGACCTGCGGCTTCTCGTGTGTACGGGTGATCCGGACGCGGGCGACTGGGGGTGGGTGAAGTGGCTGCCCCACGCCCGCCTCGAGGACGAGTTGGACCATGCCGGGCCGGCACGGGCCGTGCATCCCACCCTCACGGGTCTGGAGGACATGTTGGGTGCCGAGTTGAGCCGGCGGACCCGGTTCAGCAGGGATGCCGAGCCCGATCCCGACCTGCCGCATCTGCTCGTCGTCCTCGACGGAGGCCTTGCCCTGGGGGGAGAGGCGGTCCTGGACCGCGGCGGGATGCAGGGTGTCACCGTGCTCGACGCCGACGGTGCCGCCGACGCGCTGACCGAAGCGCATGGAATTCACCTCGAAGTGAGCGGCGAGGGACGGCTGTTGGTGCTCGGGCAGGGGCCGCTGGGCGAGGCCGACGAGGTGGGGCGGGCCGATACCGTCTCCGTCGCCGAGGCGGAGGCCTTGGCGCAGCAGCTCGCCTCCCGGCGGCTCGACACCGCGACCGCCCGCAGCGGCGACCTCGGCAGCGCCGACACCACCCTCCCGGCCCTCCTCGGCATCGCCGACCCCGCACGCCTCGACCTCGAACAGCTGTGGCGGCCGCGACCGGTGCGGGACCGGCTGCGCACACCCATCGGGATCACCGACGACGGCGGCGTCATCGAACTGGACATCAAGGAGTCGGCCCAGAACGGCATGGGACCGCACGGGCTGCTCGTCGGCGCCACTGGGTCCGGCAAGTCCGAGCTCCTGCGCACCCTGGTGATCGCGATGGCCGCCACACACTCCACCGAGCAGCTGAACTTCGTGCTCGTCGACTTCAAGGGCGGCGCGACCTTCACCGGAATGGCAGGGCTGCCGCACGTCGCCGCGGTCATCACGAACCTCGAGGACGACCTGGGCATGGTGGACCGGATGCAGGAGGCCCTGTCCGGGGAGATCAACCGGCGGCAGGAAGTGCTGAGGGACGCCGGAAACCTGCAGAACGTCCGCGACTACGAGCGGGCCCGCCAGCGCGGGACGCCCCTCGCACCGCTGCCGAGTCTGTTCATCGTCGTCGACGAGTTCTCCGAACTGCTGGCTCAGAAACCGGATTTCGCCGAGCTGTTCGTCCAGATCGGGCGCCTCGGACGGTCTCTCGGACTGCATCTGCTGCTCGCCTCGCAGCGCCTGGACGAGGGGCGCCTGCGCGGCCTCGAGGCGCATCTGTCGTACCGCATCGGACTGCGCACCTTCTCGGAACAGGAGAGCCGCACCGCGCTCGGCGTGCCCGACGCGCACCATCTGCCCACCGCGCCGGGCCACGGTTATCTGCGCACCGACACCACCACGCTGCGCCGCTTCCGCGCCGCGTACGTGTCGGGCGCGCACCGCCCGCACGAAGAGGGGCCGCTTGCCCTCGCGGGCCCGGTGACGGTGCGTGCGTTCCCCGCGGCATATGCCCCCGTACCCGCCGAGCTGCGCGCCCCCGAGGGGCTGCCCGCCCTTGACGAGGAGCAGGAGGGGGACGGTGAGGCCGAACCGCGGTCCACGGTCCTCGGCGTGCTGGTGGAGCAGATGGAGGGCCAGGGCCCGCAGGCCCACCAGGTGTGGCTGCCGCCCCTGGACGAACCGGAGACCCTGGACGGCCTCTACCCGGACCTCGCCGTACGGGAGGGGCGCGGCCTGGGCGCCGACCCGGCGCGGCCCACGCTCGAAGCGCACATCGGCATCGTCGACCGACCCTTCCACCAGCGGCGCGACCCGCTGACCGTCGACCTGTCAGGCGCCGGCGGCCACTTGGCGGTGATCGGGGGCCCGCGCAGCGGCAAGTCGACCGTGCTGCGCTCCCTCATTGGCGCGCTGGCGCTGCGGCACACACCGGCCGAAGTGCAATTTTACTGTCTGGACTTCAGCGGCACCCTCTTCGCCATGTCGGGGCTGCCCCACGTGGGGTGCGTGGCGGGACGGGCGGACGCCGAGGTGGTCAACCGCACCGTCGCCGAGGTCCTCGAGGTCCTGGAGCAGCGCGAGGCGCGCTTCAGGGAGCTCGGCGTGGACGCCATGGCGGACTATCGCAGGCTGCGTGCCGAGGGCACGGCGGAGGACGCCTTCGGCGACGTGTGCCTGGTCGTCGACGGCTGGCAGGTGCTGCGCCAGACCTACCCCGACCTGGAGGCCACGCTGATGGCCGTGGCCGGGCGGATGCTGACGTACGGCATCCATCTGGTCGTCACCGGAAACCGCTGGCTCGACCTGCGCATGGGCCTGCGCGACCTGGTCGGCACGAAGATCGAGCTCAAGCTCGGAGACGCCCTCGACTCCGAGATCGACCGCAAACTGCAGCGCACCGTGCCCTCGGGCAGCCCAGGCCGCGGTCTGAGCCCCGACCTGCAGCACTTCCTGGCAGCGATGCCCCGCCTGGACGGCGAGCGCAGCGACACCCGACTGGCGCAGGGCATGGCCGATCTGGTGGCCCGGGTCGCCGACGCCTGGCCGGGGAGCCCGGCACCCAGGGTGCGGATGCTGCCGCGGCAGTACCCCCTCGCCGCCGTGCCCGCCGAGGCACGGGCGCGCGGCGTGGTCATCGGCGTCGAGGGCAACCGCCTGGACCCGGTGGTGTTCACGCCCGGCGAGGACCACGGGCTCATCGCGATCGGCGACAGCGAGTGCGGCAAGACGACCCTGCTGCGCGCCGTGGCCCACCAGGTCGTCGACGCCTGGCTGCCCGAACAGGCCAAGCTTGTCGTCGTCGACCACCGGATGAGTCTGCTGCGGGAGTTCGACGGCCCGAGCCTGCTCGGCTACGCCACCAACCAGAGCCTCACCGAGGAGATCGTCAGCGGTCTCGTCGAGGGCTTCACGCGACGGCTGCCCGGCGCCGACGTCACCCCCGAACAGCTCCAGGACCGCTCCTGGTGGCGGGGCCCGGACATCTACGTCCTCGTCGACGACTACGACCTGGTGGCCACCGCCGCCGGGAACCCGCTGCGGCCCCTCCTGGAGTTCCTGCCCCAGGCGCGCAGCGTCGGACTGCACCTGTACGTCACCCGGCACTCCGGCGGGGCGGCCCGCGCCACCGGCGACCCGCTCCTGGCCCGGATGCGCGAACTGAACTTCCCCGGCGTGGTGATGAGCGTGCCCAAGGACGAGCAGCCCTTCTGGGGCCAGCGCCCGACCCGCCGCTACCCCGGCCGCGGCCTGCTACTGCACCGTCGGCTCGGCACCGTACCGGTGCAGCTGGCGCGCCAGGACCGGCCACGGCCCGCCACCCCGACCACCGCCCACTGACCGGCACCGCCCCAAGCCCGACAGGACCCCGAAGGATGTGCGCCGTGGGACCGACGTCATGACCGCCCCCACCTCCAACAGCCCGACCGCCGGCAGCCCCACCGCCGAGCGCCCCGATGCGCAGGAACACCACACCGCCACGTACAGCAGCACCATGCAGCTGACACCGCTGCGGCAGAGCCCCACCGCGCCCGGCGACAGCGGCTTCTGCCGCGTCGCGGTCGCCGGCCCCCGCGGCCGCGCCGACCTCGCGGTCCCCACCGAGGTGCCGCTGGCCCGCCTCCTGCCCGCGCTGCTGCGCCACGCGGGCGAGGAACCGGGGCCCGACGGCGGTACGACGCACGGCGGTTGGACTCTGCGGCGCCTGGACGGCAGCCGTCTGCAGCACAGCAGAACGCTGGCCACCCAGGAGGTGCGCGAGGGCGACGTGCTGTTCCTCACCCGCGGGGACGAGGAGCTGGGCGGCCCGCTGTACGACGACGTGGTCGAGGTCATCGGCGACGAGGGGGTCCGTCGGGCCTGGGGCGGATCCGGAGTGCGTCCCGCCGCTGCCGTGTTCGCGGCCCTCGCCGTGTGCGCCGCCGCCGGTCTGCTCGCCACGGCGCCGGGACGGCTGCCCGGCGTGATCGGGGTGCTGCTTGCGCTGCTCGCCCTCGGCCTGGGCGCGCTGTTCTCCCGGGCGTTCGGCGATCTGGCCGCGGGCGCGGCGGCCGGTGTGCTCGCCGCGCCCCTCGCCGTGGTGGCGGCGGTGCGCCTGCTCGGCGGCCCGGCCCCTCTCACCCACGGCATCGGCCCCGGCGGGCTGTTGCTGGCCTGCGTGGTACTCGCCGCGATCGGGTCCGCGGGCCCGGTGCTGATCGGGGGCGCCGACGGGCTGTTCGGTGCGCTGACCACCGCGGGCCTGCTCGCGGCGTTCGGTGCGGCCGTCTCCGCCGCGGGTGACACCAGCCCGGCCCGCGCCGCCGCCGTGGCCGCGCCCTGCGCCCTGGCCGCCACCACCCTGCTGCCCGCCCTGGCCCTGCGCTTCACCCGCGTCCCCGGCCCCCACCTGGCTGCCACCGCCGACGACATGGAGCAGCTGCCGGAACCGCCGCCCCAGGACGCGCTTCGGGTACGGGTACGCAGGGCCCGGACACTGCTCACCGGCATGCTGGCCGGAAGCCTCACGGTGGTCGCCACCGGAGTGCTGGTCCTGGCGGGCGCGGGCCGGCCGTGGCCCGGTGTCCTCGCCGCGCTGCTCGCCCTGCTGACACTGCTGCGGGCCCGCCTGTTCAAGGAGTTCGCGCAGGTGCTGATCCCGCTGGCGGCCACTGCGGTGATGTTCCTCGGCGCCGCAGCCGTGGTGATCACCGGGCAGCGTGGTGAGCAGCCGGCCCTGGTCGCCGTGGCCCTGCCGATCTGCCTGGTCGTCGCTGCGATCGCGGCCACGGTGGCAATGCTCAGCGGACGGCGCGGCCTCAACCCCCGCCTCGCCCGCACGCTCGACGTGTGCGAGACGACGCTACTGCTGTCCGTGATCCCGGTGGTCCTCGCCGTGTTCGAGGTCTACACGGCCCTGCTGAAGCTCAAGGCGTGAGCGCCATGACGCCACGTTCCGCACCCCGGCGGGCCCGGGCGCCACGCCGGTCGGGGGCGGCGCTGCTCGCGGCCGCCACCGCGGCGCTTCTGCTGCCCGCCGCTCCCGCCACCGCTGCCCCGCACCGCGTGGACACCTCCTGCCGCACGCGGCCCGAGAAGGGAGAGCCACTGCCCCCGGACGTGCCGAAGGAACCCCTGGCCGAGCGGCTCGGCCTGGCCTCCGCCTGGGACCTCACCGAAGGTCAGGGCGTCATGGTCGGCGTCATCGACTCCGGCGTCGACCGCACCCACCCCGAACTGCGCGCCGCCGTCGACGCGGGCAGCGAGTTCGTCATGGTGCGCAGCAAGAAGGAGTTCGAGCGCCAGGAGCCCGAACCGGACGCGGACTGCGAGGGACACGGCACCGCCGTCGCGGGCATCATCGCCGCGAGCCGCGGCGGCGAAACCCGAATCGCCGGAGTCGCTCCCCGGGCCCGGATCCACCCGGTCCGCATGGTCGACGGCGTCGACCGGAGTTCGCCCCGCGCCCTGGCCGCGGCCATCGACGACGCTGTGGACGCCGGGTCCACGGTCCTCAACCTCTCCCTGGCCCTGCCCGTCGACCGGGCCGAGGTGCGCCGGGCGATCGCCCGGGCCGTCGCGCGCGACGTCGTGGTCGTCGCGGCCGCGGGCAACGAGGGTCTCCGCGGCACGAAGGTCTACCCGGCCGCGTACGACGGCGTCATCGCGGTCGCGGCGGTCGGCGACGACGGCACGGTGATGGAGGAGTCCAACAGCGGCGACTGGGTGGACCTCGCCGCTTACGGCGACGGCCTCGTCTTCCCCGCGGCGGGCGGCTCCGGCTACCGGACGGACCAGGGCACCAGCTACGCCGCGCCCCAAGTGGCCGGCGCTGCAGCTCTGTTGCGCAGCCGCTTCCCCGACCTGTCGGCCGCGCAGATCGGCGAACGCCTGACGGCCTCCGCCGACCCGTTGGGCGGCGCGGACGACACGCGGGCCGGAGCGGGGCTCGTCGACCCCTTCGCCGCGCTCACCCGCCTCGGCCCCGCCACATCCGACGCGGTCCGGCCGAAGGAAGGCTCCGGACGCGTCCCGCTGCAGGCGCTGCCGCGCGAGGAACCCTGGCTGTCCCGGCAGGCCGCCACCGCCGTGCTGTGGAGTGCCGGACTGCTGTGCGCCATCGCGGCCGCGCTGTTCGGCGCCCCGGCGATCCGCCGTGCCGCCGCCCGCGGCTGGCGCCCCGGCCACCCCGGTGTCCGCACACATCGGGTGAACCGTCACCCGGACCGTGCGGCGGCGCCACACGCCGACACGCTAGCCCGCCTCACCCGACGAGCGGAGCCCGGGCACCACCCGACGACCCCGGCCACGGCACGTCAGCCGTCGGCCCTCACCACTCACCGGACCGGATGATGGCCACCACACGAGAACAAGCCGAATCCCATGCCTACGAGAACCGGCGGCAGGTCACCAGCCTGATCCAGGGCCGCGACGAGGCACAGCACGACCCGCGGCGGCGCCTCAACCGGGCACTGGCGGGCGGCAGCGCCCTGGCCGTCCTCGCCATGGCGGGCTTTGGGACCGCCGGCTGGCTGGGCGCGGGCAGCGGCCCCGACCTGCCCGGCGACGGCGCCGTCGTGGTCAGCGGCAGCGGCGATCGCTACGTCATCACCGACGGGGTCGCCCACCCAGCCCTGAACCTCTCCTCGGCCCTGCTCGTGGGCGGCGGCAAGGAGCCGGTGAAGGTCCGCGCCGAAGCGCTCGACGCGGCGCCGCGCGGCCTGCCCGTCGGTATCCCCGCCGCCCCCGACGCCCTGCCGCCCGCGGACAGGCTCTCCACCGCGCCGTGGACCGTGTGCACCGTGCCCGCGCACAGCGGGAGTTCCGCCGCGCGCACCGAACTGTTCGTCTCCGTACCCGACGCCGCACCTTCCGGCGCCGCCCGGTCGGCCACCGTCCTGGTCAGCGCCCCCGACAAGGAGCTGTGGCTGCTCACCGAGGGCCGCCGCCACGCCCTGAGCCCCGCCATGCGGGACGCACTGGGCCTGCAGCGCGCCGAGCCTGCACCACTGTCCGACGACATCCTGGCAACCGTCCCTGAAGGCCCGGCCATCGAGGCTCCCGAGCCACCGCCCGCCGCCGGGGACGCGCCCGGCGCGTCCGGGCTGCCCGACGGCGCGGCCGTCGGCGACCTCGTCACCGGTGACCCCAAGGGCCCTCACCCGCAGTACTACCAGGTCCGCCGGGACGGACTGCTCGCTGTCTCCGCCCTCACCTACGCCGTGCTGCGCACCGACAGCGGCGTCGAACACATGCTGTCGGCAGCGGACTTGGCGCGTGCTTCACGTTCCGAGGAGAGCGACCCCGGGCAGGACGCCTGGCCCGAACAGTTGCCACGGGCCGAGGAACCGGCGCGCGATCAGCCGGTATGCGTCAGCACTACCCCTGGCGGTGCGAGCGGGGACGCCGCCTGGCAGG
The DNA here is from genome assembly GCF_002099185.1 of Streptomyces sp. CB03238. Lineage (NCBI taxonomy): Bacteria > Bacillati > Actinomycetota > Actinomycetes > Kitasatosporales > Streptomycetaceae > Streptomyces > Streptomyces sp. CB03238. The sequence continues at coordinate 439,394 of NZ_NBCN01000004.1, forward strand.
CCACCGTGCACCTGCCCGCCCAACTGCCGCGCCCCCAGGGCCTGAAGCCCGTGGCCGCCGCCGACAGCGCCGCACTCGGCGAACTCGACCGGCTCTACATTCCCGCAGGCCGCGGCGCCCTGGTCCGCGCAGCCACCGCCACCGGACCGGGTGGCACCCACACCCTGATCACCGACAGCGGCACCGCCTACCCGCTGTCCTCGGCGGACGCCGTCAAGCGGCTGCGCTACGACCCCGACGCCTCGCGCACCGTACCCAAGAGCTTCGTGCGCCTCCTGCCCGAAGGGCCCGTCCTCGACCCGGAGGCGGCGGCGGAGGAACACACCGGACGTACCACGGAGGACCAGTGACCACACCGCCCACCACCCCGGCCGCCACCACCCGGTTTTCCACCTCCCGGGCCGTCACCGCCTCGGCGCCGCGCGCCGAGACACGCCCCGGCCGCACCGTCGTCAACAGGGGACGTCTCGTAGCGGCCGAGGCGGGCCTGGGCTGTGTGGCGGCGGGCATCGCGGTCACCGGGCTCGCCGGTTACGCACTCGCCGCGGCCGGAACCGCCCTGCTCACCCTGACGGTGCTGCGGATACGCGGACGCCGGGCGAGCGGACACCTGCTGCGGCTGCTCCAGCGGGACGCGTTTGCCACGCCGCCTCCCGCTGTCCCACCCCGCACGATGCCGCGCGGACTGGCCCGCACGCTCTTCCCCGCGCTGGAGGTCACAGACGCGAGCGACCGCAACGGCGCCACCGTCGGCGTCATCCACGACGGACGCGGCTACGCCGCCGTACTTGAAGTGCCCACCACCACCGGCGCCGCCAGGATCAGCGTCAACGGCCTGATCCAGTGGCTCGGCCGGGACCCGGCACGGCCCGCGGCCGTACAGGTCGTCGTCGAACAGTTCGCGCCCCCGGGCATCGGACATCTGCGCCACTTCGCGCCCGCACGCTCCTACCGCAGCATGCCGCAGACCGACCACCCCGTGGCCGCCCGGGCCTGGCTCGTGCTGCGCCATGAACCTCTGCAGGCCCCGGAGGTGGCCGAGGCCCGGGGCGGCGCGGCGGCCGGGGCACGGGCCGGCGTCGTCGCCGCCACCGCACGGCTGCGTGCCGCCCTGCGCTCCGACGGTCTCACCACAGAGCCTCTCGACGCCGCCCGCACGGCCCGCCTCCTGGACGACCTGGGCGACCCGAGCGGCACCGGCCGCCTGCACGCCGACCACTGGTCCGGCACCGAGGCCACCCACTCCTGCCTGACCGCGCACCTTGCCACCCAGGCCGACTGGGGCCGCCTGCTCCGTGCCCTCGCCCCCGCCGAAGCCGCCCGTGTCGTCACCGCGCTGACCCTGAGCAACGACGGCCCCGACACCGCGGTACGCACCATCGTGCGCCTGGTCAGCCCCCGCGCCGACATCGCCTGGCGCGAACACCAACGCCTGGTGAGCCAAGGTGCTCTCCACCCTCTGACCGGGCAGCAACACGCGGGCCTGGTGGCCACCTTGCCGCTCGCCCACCCGCCGCGCAGCCTCGTCGACGTCACGGGATTCACGATCGGAGCGCACACGACATGACTCCTTCCGCCACGCCATCCCGCACGGCTGCCCCGCACGTCTCACCAGCCTTCCCGCAGCCCGCGCTCGCCGACCTGCCGGCCACCCCCTGGCACGGCGACGAGGCGCCGGACCTCGTCCTGGCCGCGCCCGCCGCCGGGATCCACCTCGGCGTCGACCGCTCCGGCATCCCCGTCTCACTGCCGGCCTTGGCACCCCGGCCCGTGCGCGTCGCCGCCCTCGGGGACCCGCTCATGGGCCGCCTGCTGGCCTGCCGACTGCTGGCCGTGGGCGCCTTCGTCACGGTGCGCACCGGCCACCCCGCGCAGTGGAGCGCCCTGCACGGCGCGTCCGCAGGCCGCCTGGTCCTGGCCGACACCGCCGCGTGGCCGCCCCGCCGCGGCGCGGCCCCGGGGTACGGCCACGGCCCCCAGGCCCTGGTCACCGACCTGCCCAAGGCGCCCACCGCCACCGAGGCCCCGGGCCCCTGGACAACCGTCGTGCACGTCACCCGACACCCCCAGCCACGCAGCGAGTTCTGGCGCACGGCCGAGCTGCTCCTCGCCCTGGAGGCTCGGCACGCGGCGACGGTGGCCACCCTCCGGGGTGGCGACGCGGGACGGGTCACCAGCGGACTCGACCCCAGCGAGATCGCCCTGTTCCGCGCCGACCGGTCCACCGTGCTGCGCGTAACTCAGGAGGCGACCGAACGCGACCTGTGCATGTCCGCTCCCAGGGCGGGCGGCCGTTGACGCCCGGCGGCCGGCGGCCCCCGGGCCGGCCGACTGTGTGAGCCGACGCTTCAAGCGCCTGGTGGAGCTGTCCGGCCTGACCCCGGTCCGGCTTCATGATCTCCGGCACATCTCGGCCGGTCTGTCGCTGCTCCAGGGCAACGACCAAGGTGGTCCAGGAGCGACTTGGGCACCTCTCGCGCCAGATCACCTCGGACACCTGCACCAGCGTCCTGCCGGAGCTCGCACGACGCGAGGCCGCGTCCATGACGTCCGTGATCCCGCGCAGCGTCTCCTACGACGTGCTCCGTCCGCTCGACCTTCCCCAGAAGCTCTTCAGCGACGGGATGGCCGTTGTCTACGCCGACGGCACCCGCAACCGCGACGGCGTCTGGACCGTCAGCGTGAAGGCACGGCACGACGGGCGCTCACTCGGCAAGATCAAGACGGCGGCCGCCGGCCAGGAGAACGCGAACCTGGCCGTGATCCAGTGGGTACGCGACCACTGCAAGGAGCCCGGCCTAAGGATCTTGTCGGCGGACAAGACCACCGCGCACCTCCCGGAGCTCGGGAAGGGGCGGGGCCTCGCCCGCTTCGTCATCGACGGCGAGAGCGAGAGGGAACTCGAGAGCTTGGCTCGCGTTCTCTTCGAAGCCAGCGAGGAAGGCCAAAGGCGGTCTGAGGAGGTGGCGTAGGCCCCTCAGGGACCCGTCCGGCGCCCTCCGGGCCCGTGCGTGTCCCCTGGATCTTGGTCTGAACGGATGAACGGAGGTCGCCGCCCTGGAGCGGTGCCCCCCGTTCTCGCGTTTTCGCAGGTAGAAACGTTTCTGCGTGACCACTGTGTGGTGGGGCGGGTGGGACTCGAACCCACGGCCGACGGATTATGAGTCCTTTTCGGATCTTCCGATCAGTCCCCAATCTTGCTTCGATCTCCCCATGATTGCAGGTCAGAGGCCCTGGGATGTTCTGGCTCCGCGCCGGCTTCTCTGATCCTTCCGCGTCCTTCCGTCCCCTGCGCGTCCTGGCGGTCCACCAGCCCGCCGGAGGACCACCGCCGGTGGAGCTCCTGCCTCGGAACTGGACACCCGGGGAGACGTCCATGGCGCCGTCGCCGCCCCGGCTCAATGTCCGAGGTCGGCCAACAGGTCGTCGAGTACCGTCTCCTCCCCGATGCGCACGCCGAGTTCGGTGAGGGCAACGGGCAGGTCCGGGTCCCAGTGCCGGGTGCCGTGCGGGGCGGAGCACGGGTGAGCTGGCGCAGGGTGAGCACGACGGGTTCGCCGGCGTCGGCCGCCCAGTCGATGGCGGGGGTGCCGCGCAGGCCGAGGGTGAGGACGGTGGAGGACAGGGCGCCCTTGAGGAGCCCGGCTGAGGCCCAGGCCCCGCGGCGCCACTCGGTTCCGCCGCCGTCCGGGAAGCCGGTCAGGGCGCGGGCGCCGGACAGGACGAGGGTGGCGAGCGGGGTGCCGTCGTCGAGGGCATGGGCGTCACCGAAGGCGGTGGCGGCGAAGGCGGGCAGGGAGACAGCCGGGTCGGCGGGCAGCCGGCGCAGGGCCTCTGCGGTGTCGCCCAGCAGTCTCCGCGCCGTGTGCGGGCTGCGGGCGAGCCGGCGTACGAGACCGTCGCCGCGCAACCGGTCGGCCCAGGCAGTCAGTTCGGGTCTGACCGTGCGGATCAGGATGCCGAGGGGTTCGTACGCGTCCCGCCATGCCTGCTCCTCCCGCTCGCGGACATCGGCGACCCGGGCGACGGGACCGGTGAGGGCGGTGACGGCGGCGCCCAGGCCACCGGGGCTGACGCCGGAGCGGCGCAGGACGGCGTCCACCGCGTCGAGGCGCACGCTGAGCGAGCGTCCGGCGCCGGGGCCACGGCCCAGCAGCCGCTCGGCGGCGGCGCGCTGTGCGGGGGTGGGGTCGGCCAGGGTAACCGGGCCGGTCAGGGCCTCCTCCCGTGCCATGCGGCGGCGTACGCGGTCGACCAGCCAGGCCAGGTCAGGACCGCCGAGCAGGCGGGCCAGGCGGTCGCGGTCGACGGGCGCCGGGGGCTGCCCGTCGTTCACGGCCACAGGGCGTCCTCGCGCTCAGCGGTGGAAGTCCTCGACCGCGGTGACCCGGGAGGTGTCCGGATCCGCCCGCAGATTGCCCCACCCGACGAGGCTGTCCAGCGCCTTGACAACGGCGTCCGGGGCGGCGGGGCGGTGCTCCGACGGCAGAGCGGCGTGGACGTCCTCGGGCCGCAGATGCACCGCGAACCGCTCCTTGGCCGTCAGGAACGCCCTCATCACGCCGCGGTAGAGAACACTGTTGGGTGCGGCGAGGTGCACGAAGGGCGCGTATGTGAGGTTTCCGGACGACTCGGTGCATCCGGAGGACTCGGCGGGCTGCGGCGTCATCGTCCTGGCATTGCCCCTGAGGCAGACGCCACGCTGAAACCGCGGCCCAGCCTTTACGGAGAGCTATCGAGTCCTCTGTGACCGTTACCGCCCCCACCGGAGATCTCCAGTGTAGTAACATGTAGGACATGGAGACGACCGCCCGCGAGTTCAACCAGAAGTCCTCCCAGATCCTCGCCGCGGCGGCACGCGGTGAGACCGTCACCGTCACCAAGAACGGCACCCCTGTCGCCCGGGTCGTGCCTATCACCGAAAACGACATTCCCTCGTTTCCGACCGACCCCATGGGAGACATAGAGCTGCCCGACCTCGGCCTGCCCGATCTCAGCGATGACGAGATCGAGGACGTGCTGAAGGGGATGGGTTCGTGAGCCTGGTCGCCATCGCCGACACCAACGCTCTGTACCGTCTGCTCGACCCGAACCTCACAGGCCACCAGCAGCACAGGAAAGCTCTGGCAGCGGTCAGCCATCTCGTCATCTCCCCCATGGTCCTGGCCGAACTGGACTACCTGATCACCGCACGTGCGGGAACCCGCAAGGCACTGACGGCAGCCCGGTTCATCGAACGCAACACGGCCACCCGGCGCTTCGAAGTCCCCTCGATCAGCGCGCACTTGAGTGCCGCCATCGCTGTCGCCGAGGGGTACGCAGACGCGGACGGCGGAAAAGGGGTCGGCCTGACAGACGCGATGAACGTGGCCCTGGCCGCCGCTTACCGCACTGACGCCATGTTCACCAACGACCGCCACTTCCGCATGATCCGCCCACTGACCGGCCATCCGGCTTTTCGTCTTCTGCCCGACGATCTGTAGCGGCTCATCAGGCACGCGCCCGCCAAGCGCGAGTACCGCAGTGCGAGTCCCGTCGACCTGCTGGTCGCCGCTGCCGTGGAAGCGCAGGCACCGGGCCCGCCCCTTCACAGACCGTACCGGTCGAGGATGCTCATCAGCTTGCGCCGGCGTTTCAGTTCCGCCCGCAGGCCGGCGAGATGTTCGGTGTACGCCTCCTGCGTCCCCAGCGCGCGATGGCAGTCACGGGCACCCAGCAGCAGCCGCGCCAGGTGCTCGTAGGCACGGTCGCCGGTCGGCTCCTTCAGCCGCTCGACCAGCCGCAGGTAGACCGCGAGCGCCTCAGCCGGGTGCGTCTCGCGCGACAGGTCGGCGAGGTGTTCCCACTGCCGGCCGTCGGCGATGCCCTCGGCCTCGCGCCAGGCCGCGTCCGCATCGCCGTCATCGAGCAGCGCGTCGATCAACACGGGCCCGCCGTACCGGCCGCCGCGCTCACGGCGGGCGTCTTCCCTCAGCGCGGCCAGCGCGGCCACGCGCTCGGCCTCCCAGCACTCTGCGGCCCGAGCGGCAGAGCGCAGCTGCTGGTAGGCGGCCAGGGACCGCTCGACACGGAACCGGTCCCGGCGCACCGTGACCGCGTCCGCCGCCCGCCCCATCTTTGCGTACTGGACACATACGTGCTCGACCAGACGGCCGTCGATGTACGTCTCAGCGGCGCAGTCCCGCAGTCCCCGCTCGGCCCAGGCGAGTGCCTCGTCCGCACGGCCCGCCGTTTCCAGTTCCTCGGCGATGAGCAGATGGGTGGCACCGGACGGGTCGAGGTCCTGCGCGTGCACGGCGACCAGTGCGTCGACGTCGCCCTCCGCCTTGACCAGGCGCTCCATCAGGTACCGCTCCGCCCAGCCGGACGGCCTGCGCCTGAGTGCCTCGGCCGCCAGCTGCCGCATGCGGGCCAGTCCGCTCGGCCCCAGCACCTCCGCGTAGTCGAGCGGGTCCAGGTCTGTCACGTCGTTGCTGTCGTCAAGCACCGTGCCGACCAGCCACTCGGCCAGCCGAGCCGGATCAGGGCATGCGACCCCGCACGCCCCCAGATGGGCCTCGGCCACTGCGGCGGCGGCCTCCCCGACCACACCGTCGGAGTCGTCGATCTCCCCGTACGCCTCCCCCAGCACCCGGATCGCCTCCTCGGCCAGACCGACCGCCTGCGCCGCCTGCCCGTCGGCGGTCAAGGCGCGCAGGGCGCTCGCCGCCTCGGCGACTTGCCGCGCATACCCGGAGGCATCCGCGTACTCGATGTACCCGTACCTGGCGAACGGCCGTGGATCGATCAGGGCGATGATCCGATCCCGGACCGTACTGAGGTCGGAACGAGCAGTGGCCGCCCGCAGCTCCAAACGCCGGCGTAGTTCCCGGTCCTCGGCGACCTGCTCCCGCACCAGCGCCAGGAGTTCGTCACGTGGCAGCGCCGAAAGCCACGCCTCCAAGCCGGAAACTCGCGCCCGTGCGGCGGCCCGCTGACGCGGGATCGTCTTCGCCCGCCGCAGCACGGTCAGCCCGACCGCCACACAGTGCTTGCAGAAGTTGGCTTCCTGTCCGTACGGGCAGTTGCACCATCCCGAGATCCCCTCCGCGGCGCCGAGGGTGAGCTCCACCTCGTAGACATCCGTACCGTGCACCACGGCGGTGACCGAGCCCTCCCCCACCTCCAGCCCACTCACCGCGTCCAGATACCCCAGCCCCCGCTCGAAGGACCGAGCCCCGGCCAGCGCCCTCAGATCGTCCTCGTCGAATCCCGCCACTTTCCGTGCCACACCGGTATTCAACCGTGGAAGGCGCGGTGCCGACCGAGCCTGCGGCACCCCGGCGTACGGAGGAGGCAGTACAGAGCCGAGGCGCTCGAAGCCTCCCATCCACGGCACCAATCAGGCGATACGACCAAAGTCGGCTATGACTCGCATGTCGCCTGCCCGTGTCCCCTGGATCTTGGTCTGAACGGATGAACGGGGGTCGCCGCCCTGGAGCGGTGCCCCCCGTTCTCGCGTTTTCGCAGGTAGGAACGTTTCTGCGTGACCACTGTGTGGTGGGGCGGGTGGGACTCGAACCCACGGCCGACGGATTATGAGTCCTTTTCTGATCTTCCGATCCGTCCCGGCTCTTACCCCGTCTTTCCTATAACCGCAGGTCAGACAGGCTTTGCCGTTCGGGCTCTGCGCCGGCCTTCCTGATCTTTCCGCGTCCTTCCGTCCCCTGCGTGTCCCCTGGCGGTCCCCGGAGAGCCCTCCCGAGGGAGTTACTTGAGGCGCCTGCCTGCATCGACGCAGGTTGAGCGGTGAGGGAAGTCGAGGTCTGGAACTCGCACGCAGCGGAGTGCCTTACCGGCGCAGCGGGTTCTTACCTCCTGTGCCCGGAGGTGGAGCATCGCGGCTTTTCGCAGGTCAGCCGCCGTGCTCAGCGTACCCCGTTGATCGGTCGGATCGCCCGTTCCCTCTCAGATCGATGCCATTTCCTCGGCGGAACGATGAGTCGGCGGCTGAGCCACCGAGCACGAGGACTACATGTGAGCTCAGATCGCGCACCGATGAGTTTCCCGCGCCGCGCCGGTCCGTACGCGTGAGACCGACTCACGGAAGGCTGGCGCCATGCGGAAACTGATCTACGGCATGAACCTGACCCTGGACGGCTACATCGCCGCGCCCGGCGACGACATCGGCTGGAGCGTGCCGAGCGACGAGCTGTTCCAGTTTTGGTCCGACCAGTTGCAGGCGACCGACCTGACGCTGTACGGGCGCAAGCTGTGGCAAACGATGAGCTCCTACTGGCCGACCGGCGACCAGCAGCCCAACGCCACCCCGGCGGAGATCGAGTTCGCGCGCCGCTGGCGGGACATGTCGAAGGTGGTGTTCTCCTCGACGATCGACAAGGTCGACTGGAACACCCGCCTGGTCACCGGTGACGCAGTCACGGAGATCGCCCGGCTCAAGGCCGAGGACGGCGGCCCGATGGACATCGGCGGCGCGACGCTCGCCGGGGCGGCCATGCGGGCCGGGCTGATTGACGAGTACGTGCTGGCCACCGCGCCGGTCCTGGTGGGCGGCGGCACGCCGTTCTTCACCGCGCTGGACAACTGGGTGAACCTCAACCTGGTGGAGACGCGGACGCTCCCCTGCGGCGTGATCTTGACCAGGTACGAGACGAGGCGCTGAGCGCCCGTCCTGGGTGACCCCGACATCATGGGTGTCTCCGGAGCAGGGTGGCCCCGGCGAGGCTGCCGGGGCCACCGTGGTGGTCAGAGGGTGTCGAGATCCGCGCGGCTCGCAGCGAATCGCGCTGCGGCCTCGCGGTATGTCGCCAGGAGCGGGGCCGGGTCGCACTCGGTGCGGATGCCGTCGAGCAGGATCTGGGCGAGCGTGTAGCCGGGGTCGATGTCGAGGGCGTCCGCGAAGGCGTGGGTGGCGGTGACGGTGTCGTCCTGTCGCCAGGCGACCCAGCCGAGGAGGGTGAGGAGCGGCGGGGCTTTGTCGGTGTGCGGCGGTACGCAGCGCCGGGCGAGGTAGCCCCAGAGATGGCGTTCGTAGGGGAGGTCGCTCTCCTCGCCGCTGGACAGCGCGGCGTCTCGGGTTTCCCGGTCTTGCAGGCCGAGGATGATGCGGGCGGCGATCTCGTCCATGAGCTGAGGTCGGCCGTTGCGGAAGTCGGCCAGGGCGCCGTCGATGATGTCGACGGTGCCGTACTGGGCGAGGATCCTCCGGTCTTCGGTGAGGGTCCGGGGGGCGTAGTCGGCGGTGGCTGCGTCGAGGGCCTCGCGGTAGCGCACCGCGGTGGTGTCGGTGGTGGGGCGGTACTCGCTGGCGATCTCGACGGCGTGCTGGAGGTGTGCCGCGCGGTGGGCACGGCCCTCGCGGGCGGAGGTGAGCCAGTCTCGGGGGTCTTCACCGTCGATGGTGGCGAGGTGTATGCCGGTGGCCAGCTCGTAGTCGGGGTCGGTGGTGATGGCGTCACGCAGGGCGAGCCGCGCGGCGATGAGGTCGCCTTGCCGCCAGGCGACGAAGGCGAAGAGCGTCAGGATGGGCACGGCCTCCTGCGTGAACGGTTCGGCGCAGTGCCGGGCGAGGTAGGCCCACAGGCGTCGGGCGTGGGGAAGGTCGTCGTCCTCGGCGTGGGCCATGCCGGCCTCCACGGCGGCGTCGTCCTGGAGGCCGACGATGAGCTGCGTGGTCAGGGCGCGGCTGAGGGCGGTCGCCCCGTCACGGAACCGGCTCATGGCGGCGTCGATCTGGTCCAACGTCAACGCGAGCGTGGCGTCGCGTCCGGCGTTGGTGGCGCACCGCCAGTTGAAGTGGTCGGCGGCGGTTTGCAGGTCCTTGAGGAACGCAGGGTCCGCCGTGGCCCGGAACTCCTTGATGATGTCGCGGGTGCGGGGGCCGCGTGTACGGCCGAGGCGGGTCATCTGCGCGGTGACGCTGGTGGGGTCGTCGGGGAACGGGAGCGGTTCACCTTCGCAGCAGCCTTCGGTGGGGCACTCGTACGCCCACCACCGGTTCGAGACGAGCCCGATCGTCTGGAGAACGGTGGCGCGGTGCTCCATGAGTGCGGTCGTGAGCCAGTCGGTGAGCGGGGCGAGGAGCGCGGCGGTGTCCCAGGGGGTCTGGCCGGGGCGCGGTTCGCGGCAGAGGTAGATGATGACGCCCTGGTCGGGGTTGTGCCCTTGGTCGTGGGCGTAGGCCACGAATTGGCGGGCGGCGTTCTCGGCTGTGGCCTGCCACTCGGCGGGGTCCTCGGGCAGGGGGCACGTCATGGTCGGCCCGTCGTGGAAGTTCGGGCCGGGGGCGTGGAGGGCGATGCTGTCGTCGGGGTAGTGGCCGAGGAGGTACGGCAGGATCTCGGCGAGGTTGGGCAGGCTCGTGACCTGGATGGTGTTGTCGCTCGTGGTCACTTCTGGGTTCCTTCCTTCTGGGGTGTGAGGGTGGGCTGCCCGATGCCTTCGGGTGGAGGTGGGGCGGGGATGCCGCGTGGCTTGTTGGTGAGGGCTGGGAGTAGTCGCTCGCGGACGAGCGCGCCGAGGTCGGCGGCCAGGGCTTTGCTGGTGCGGGTGGTGAGGACGGTGTGCCAGGTGCGGCCGGGCTGGAGCCGGGCGTCGTTGGCGGCTTGTGCTTCGGCCTGCTCGATGGCGGTGCCGTCGGGGATCGGCGGCAGGTCGGGGCCTGCGGTGATCCAGGTCTGGATGGCGAGGCTGCGGGGCTGGATGCGCAGGCCGATGCGGTGGCCGTCCCTGTGGCGGTAGGCGGCGGTGCGGTGGGGGGTGTCGGTGTCCTCCTTGTGCCAGGGCGGTTCGAGGTCGGGGGCGATCTGATCCAGGGGTGGCACGTCGATCTCGTCGCGGGGCGCGGCGAAGGCCGGGCGCCGGCGGCGTGGTGCGGGGGTCGTGCCGGGTCGGTCGAAGGTGTCGGGTTCGGTCACGCGGCGTTCTCTTTGCTGGGCATGAGCTGGTCGACCAGGTCGAAGGCGCGGCGGAAAGCGACGATGGTGCTGGCGGTCTCCATGTACCGGTCGCGCTGCTCGAAGGCTTCTTTGGCTTCGGCGCGGGTCTTGGCGTAGTCGTCTTCCGGTGCGAGGGAGTCGGCGCAGCCAATGAGGCAGCGCGGGCCGAGGTCCCAGATGATCGCGTTGACGGCGGCGCACCCGGCGGACAGCGAGTCGATGTCGTTGCCGTACCAGTGGAAGTCGTGCGGGTTGAGGCCGAGGTCGCGCAGGCGTTGGGCGACTGAGCGGAACATCGTGCCGCTGCCGACGGCGGGTTCGCGGAAGGACATGCCGGGTTGGATGTCCTTGTCGACGGTCATGTTGGCCATCAGGTCGGTGATGCACGCCGGCGTGTGGTACTCGCCGCGCCACTTCTTGTCGCTCTTGTGGCGAAGGCCGGTGAGCAGGGGGCTGAGGACGTCGGCTTCGGAGCGTTGCCAGGGGTCGTCGTGGCCGGTGAGGTCCATCAGGCCGGTGTTGATGGCGGCGCGGGTGACGGCGTGGACGGCGCGGAGCTGCTGCTTGTCGGGGTCGGGGTTCCAGGCCCAGTCGTACAGGCGTATCGCGCGGTTGAGCAGGTCGGGGCGCTTGATCCAGTGGCCGAGGTAGATCTCCTTGAGGAGCTGCGGGAGTTGTTCGGGCTGGAGGTTGAGCACCCAGTCCGCGAGGCCGGGGACGTTGCGGAGCAGGGAGAGCCCGGCGACGGTGCCGAGGGGAACGTCGATGCTGCTGCCGCCGAAGCTCTGGTACCAGGCGTCGAGGACGTTCTCCGCGATCTTGCGGGCGTGCTCGTGCGGGTCGCGCGGGGCGTGGTAGCGGCGGGCGGTGATCTTGCCGGGCGTACGGGCGGCCTTGGTCCTGGGCGGGGGCTTCTTCGCCCATGAAGGGGCGGGCCGTTCGGCGGCCGGGGCCGCGGTGCGGGGCATGAAGTCGTCGGACACGACGGCGTAATCCTTTCTGCGGGCGCGCATGGGGCCGCCCCGGTGCGCAAGGCGCGGCCGGGGCGGCGTGTGGGTGGTGAGGGCTGGATCAGTGGGTCTGCTGGAGATCGCGGAGGGTGGCGAAGATGCCGCGGACCTCGACGTCGTAGGCGGCGGCGGGGTACCCGGCCTGGCGCAGGCCGTTGATGAGGAACATCAGGGCTGCCTCGTCGGCGTCCATGTCGCTGATGAGCTGGTCGAAGCTGGTGTCGCGCAGCTCGTCGGGGCGGTGCTCGTAGCCGATGCGCAGGGTCTTCTCGATCTCGTCGATGGTGGCGGCGGTCTGCTTGTCGGTGAGGCCGAGCAGGGCGGACCAGGAGGCCAGGGTTGCGTCGTCAACGGGGAGCTTCATGGGCTGATGCCTTTCTGGGGGGTGCCCGGCCGCACGGTGGCGGCCGGGCGCGGGCGGGTCAGGAGGTGTGGAAGGGGTCGTCGCGGTGGTCGGGGTGGCAGGCGGCGTACAGGCCACCGGGGAGGCGTTCGGTGATGACGCCCCATCCGGCCCAGCGCATGACGGCGAGGTAGCCGAGGTCTCCGCCCGCGAATCCGGTGCGGCCCTTGGCGCCGGGGTCGGGTGCGATGAACACCCAGCCGGGCAGTTCTCCGGTGTCATCGGGCACGACCTGGAAGCCGGGGCGGAGCTCGTGGACGCCGTCGGTGTGGATGGGCGGGAGTCCGGCGGTGGTGAGGATGCGCACGGCCTCTTGGACGTACCGGTCGCCGTGGCACTCGGGCAGGGTGCCGACGCCGGTGTGGATGGGGCGCTGGTACGCGGTGAGTCCGGCGCTGGCCTTGTAGATGTCCATGAGGAGCTGGGCGTCGTCGCGGCGGCCGGCGTGGCGCATGGCCAGGTTCGCGACGATGACGATGGAGTGCCGGTCCTGGGTGAACAGGCGGCGGAACTGGTCGAGGGTCATGCCGGTGGTGACCTGGATGCGGGCGAAGGTGTGTGAGGCGAGGCGAGCGGCGTGTGCGACGTGTTCGGGGTCGAGCCCTATCTGTTGGGCGAGGTGCTGAATTCCGGGCGAGTAGTCGGTCATGTTGGTCTCCAAGAGGACGCTTGCGCGTATGGGTGCGCCCCCGGCGGTTGACCGGGGGCGCGGGGTGTGTCCTGGGGGTTGGTGGTGCTCAGCGGCGGCGGCCACCGCATCCGGCGTAACCACAGCCGCCGCAGAAGCCGCCGCTGTTGCACTCGCAGCCGCATCCGCCGTGGTTGTGGGTTTCCATTTCCAATTCCCCTTCCGCTTCGGGTATTTCCCGAATTCGTTACTTATATCTTAATGGCAAATACCCCAGAAGCAAGGTATGCCCAACCGAATGAGAATTGATTTTCCTCAATTCAATTCCCTAATTCGCGGCTGCGGGAATGAGGTCGGGCCAGCGAACGGCCTCCAGCGCCCGCCGGTGGGTATCGGGCACCGGCACCGTCGGGTAGCCGAGCCAGTCGAGCCCCATCGCCGCGAGGATCGTGGCGTCGGCCTGGTCATAGCGGCCGGGCCCCTCACACTCGACGCCGTACCGCTCGACCGCCACCGAGCGCACCATCCCTTTGGCGACCCGGGCCCGGTCCTTGCGCGGCCACTCCTGGGCGGGGTTCGCCCGGCCGGTCGCGTAGATCGTGCGTCCGTGCGGGGTCACGACGGCGTACGGGATGCGGTTGCGCCACAGATACTGGGTGACCAGCCACCACAGCCCCGCCAACTCGTGATGCCCGGCCTGACCGCCCTGGGCGTACGCGGCGCCCTCGACCACCACCAGGTCCGCGCCGTCCTTCACGCTCAACGCGATGGCCGCCAGCAGCCAGTCCAGCCGCTCGTGGCTGCGGCGCCGTCCGGGCCGGTAGGCGTACGCCCAGTCCGCACCGGCAACGCCGGTCGAGGTCAGCGCCAGGTCAAGGCCGACGACGCGCGGCTGCCACTCCCCCTTCTCCTGCACGCTGGGCAGGGTCACCGGGGCGCTCTGGAGCTCGGCGGTCACGCGGCACCTCCCGCCCGCCGGATGACCTCGGCCATCGACAGCTCCCGCCGGAACGGGACGCCCAACTCCTCCTCCAGGTCGGCGTACTCGCGCGCCAGCTCGGGCCGGAGCCCGGCCGCACACGTCAGGTCCGGAGCAGAGGCGAGGACGCACAGGCTGCACGAGAGCCGGGACATGCCGGCGTCGTACGCCCAGTGGTAGGGCAGACCGCGGTCCCGGATGCGCTGCCACACCTCGGCGGTGCTCCAGCGCAGCACCGGGTACCACTGGGTCACCGTGCGGCGCCCGTTGCTGGCCCGGTGATCGACTTCGACGGCGGGCCGCCGGGCGCGGGCGCGGGACTCCTCCGCCCGGAACCCCATGACGTGCACGATGCGCGCTGGGCGGCCGGAGACGCCGAGGGTGTTCACCTGCTCGGTCATGAACCGGCGTGCCACGCCCCTCTTCTCCGAGGTGCAGAACCGGGTCATGAGGTGCGGGAACTGGCCGCGCGCCCGGATGCGGTGGAACAGGGACGGCCACTTCGCCATACGGCGGACCTCGAAAGGAAGTCCGTAGTGGGCGGCCTGGCGCCGTGCCAGATCCACGGTGCCCGGCCACTCCACGCTGTGGCCGCGCGGAGTGCGGCCAAGGTCGATATGCAGGACCACCATGCGGTCGCGGACCCCGGCCTCGTCGCCCAGGCGTACGGCCTCGTCCATGGCCACGATGCTGTCCTTGCCGCCGCTGTTGCTGATCACGATGCGATCGGCGGAGACGAGGTCGGGTACGGGGTCCGGGCCGTGGACGGTGCGGGCGCTGACCAGTTCAATCTGGCTGCTCATCGGCCGTCCCTGCGGGTCGCCTCGCGGTGCTTGGTGATCAGCCGCTCGGCCTCGGCCATGGCAGGGTCCTTGTGGCGGTCGAGCCACTCACCGTCGTAGCTGCCGACCGGGCCCCACAGGTACCAGCCGGTGTCGTGGTAGCCGTCTTTCGGGTTTCGGCGGCGGTGGCCCAGCTCCCACCACCCGTCGCGCCAGCGCCACAGGCGCTTCGCGTCCACGTCGCGCACCCAGCCGGCACGCTCGGCATGGGCCTGGAGGCGGGCGACGTCGGTGCGCAGCATCGCTGCTTCGGCGGCGGCGTCCAGGTCACGCGGGGCGGTGCGCTCGGCGCCGCCCGTCTGGCAGGCGGGTATGCCGGGACGCAGGCCGAGCTGCTGCACGGCTTCGTCCCGCTGGCGGGCGACACGGCGCAGCAGGCTTGCCGCGCCACGTATGCCCCGCTCCTCCAGCCAGTTCGCGGTGGCGTCGATCTCGACTCCCACGGAACGGTCGTTCATCGGTAGCTCCTTCGGTGGGGCCGCCCGGCTCGCGCCGGGCGGCCCTGATGTGCGGGGGGTTACGGGCGGGCGGCCTTGGGGGTCTTCGGGTCCTTCTGGATGCAGTTGCCGGACTCCGGCATCGCGCGGCGGCCTGCGACGAGGTCCTTGAACCGGGCGCCCGCGCGGAACTTCACGACGCGGCTCGCGCCGACGTGCATGGGCTCCCCCGTCTGCGGGTTGCGCGCGGCGCGGGCCGGGCGCTCCTCGGGGGTGAGGCTGCCGAAGCCGGTGACGGAGAAGACGTCACCGGCCACGACGGCGCGGACGATCGCGTCGAGCGTGGTCTCCACGGCGAGGGTCGCCTGAGCGCGGTCGCCGGTCGCGTCGGCCACGACCTTGATGAGCTGGGCCTTGTTCACTGGGCATTCCTTTCGGATCTCTGGCTGTGCCGCAGGAGTTGAGGGGCGGGCGCGCCACGCGGCGGGCAGGGGCCTGAGCCCGAAGCCGGGGTCCGCGTCGCGGTCGCACAACGCAGCACGGGAGTGCGCTACATAGTTCATGAATGTCATCTACCTTTGGTCAGTCGGGAAGCCTGATGAGGAACTTCCCGACCGCGAGCACCTGGGAGATGGGCAGCGTGACGGCCGCGTAGTCGGCGCAGACCAACGTCGGCTCCTCGCCGCGGCCGGGCCGGGCAGACACGACCCACACCGTTCGCGTGCAGTCCGCGTACCGTGCCCCGACCTCGAGGAAGGTCCCGGCGAAGAGGAATCGTCGGGTGCGCAGGGAGGAGGACCACCCTTCGCCCGGTGTCGGGCCGTCCCAGGTGTGCGGGGTCTGGAGGCCGAGGAAGTCGGGCCCGGCGGTCACCAGCGTCCCCACGGGCCCCAGGGAGCGGAACTCGATCGCCTCGCCGTCCTCGCCGGCGTTCCCCCACAGTGCGAGGTCGTCGGCGTTGAGCTGCACGGGGCGGCCGACGGCCAGGGGGTGGTCGCGGGCATCGAGCACGAGGCGCAGCAGTGCGCGCCAGGGCAGGCGGCCGACGTGGGAGGCGGCGGGGACCGTGATCTGCGCGGGGCCTTCGGTGAAGCGGAGCTGCTGGTGGCCGCCGCTGGTGACGTGCTCGACGGTGACGGTCTCGGAGGATTCCAGCCAGCCGCGCAGCGCGGCGGCGTCGTCGTAGTCGACGGGGGCCGTCCACACGTCGCCTGTGACGGCAGTGCGGGCGACGGCGAGCGTCCGGTCGCTGCATGCGACGGCGTGGAGGTGACCGGGGGTGCAGTCGAGGATCAGGGGGTCGAGGTCGCCTGTGTCGTCGTCCGCCCGGAAGCGGTGCGGGGCAACTCGGTCGAGGATGGCCGCCAGATCGCGGGCCTTGATGGTGAACATGCTCTTTCTCCGCAGGAGTTGTAGGGGTGGTGATCAGGTGCCAGAGGCGCGCTTGCGGGCCCGGCGGGCCTGCTGGGCGAGCCGTCCGGCTTCCCGGCACAGGGAGCAAGCGCGCTCCCCGCGGCGGTTGTGGGCACGGGCCCCGGCTTCGGTGCCATGGGTGATCGGGCGCCGCCCGCGCTCACGCAGCTCGGCGGGCCGTGCGTCCTCGCAGGTCGCAAGGACCTGCCCGTTCCTCCAGAGCCGCCCGCCGCATACGCCGTCGAACAGGCTCGCGCTCGGCATGACCAGGTCGATGCACTGCGCTCGGAACGGGCACCCGTGGCAGGCGGCGAGGAGGGCGAGGACCAGCGGCTTTGTCGGGGCTTCGGCCGCCGTCTCCTCGGACGTGAAGCGGAAGTCCCCGGCGCAGGGGGCCCGGGCGACCCACCCGTTGCCGCTCATCTGCTCCTCCTCCCGTGTCCTAGGCGGTCGGCGGCAACGGCATCAGGCGCACCTGATCGCTGGTGCTGACGCCGTACGGGTGGACGTAGTCGCCGGGCAGGGGCATCAGGTGCCGGTCGGCCAGGACCGGAAGCGCGAGCAGCTGGCCGAGGAGCCGGGTGAGGGCGGTGTCGCAGGTGGACGACCAGCGCGGGCGGGGCGTGCGCACGGGGGTGCCGTCGTCGGCGACGCCTTCGAGGATCTCGATGACCCGCCCGGCGGCCCGGCCGTCGACGATGAGCGCGGTCGCCTCCGGATGGTGCTCGTGTACCAGCTCGGCCACGCGGGCAGCCCGGTCGGCCGGGGGCAGCTCCAGCAGCCAGGAGTTGCCGTCGGCGGCCGAGTTGCGGTGAACCGATGCCCACGCCGGGGAGGAGTAGGGGGCGAGCGCGGTCTGTACGTCGGACTCGATCTGGTCCGCGATGTAGTCGAGCGGGTGCTCGTCCTCGTCCCCGCCGCGGTTGTCCCACGGTTGGGGGCACGTCCCCAGCGGACTGGGCTGCGCGCCCAGCACGCCGTGCAGGTCGAGGGTGCGGGAGTTGTAGTAGGCGAAGGTCACGTAGACCGCCTCCGGGCAGGCGGCTCGGATCTTCGCGCTGATGTGATCGAGCACCGCGAGGCTGTACGCCTTGTCGATGCGCAGGCGCTCGGCCTCCAGTTCCTCGCGCTGCTGGGCGAGGATGGCCACCTGGTCGTGTGCTGCCGGTGTCATGGCAGGGGTATCCCTTCTTCTTCGGGGGTGGGGTCAGGCAAGGACGGGCTTGAGGCGTTCGCCCAGCCAGCGGGCGACGTTGACGCTCACCGCGTTGCCGGCCTGCTGGGTCTGGGCGGCCTTGGTGCCGACGACCTGATACGTCTCGGGGAACCGCTGGGCCGACAGCTGCTCCCGGGGCTGGAGCATCCGGAAGTAGCAGTCCTCGATGGCGGGCGCGCTGCGCACGATCGCCGCGGAGTCGCGGGTCGAGAGGGTGCGCAGGGGATCGCCCGCGGTCTTCGGCGCGGCCTTGCGGTACGGGATCACCAGCGTGTTGCGGGCGCGGGTGCGGACGTTTCCGTCGGGTACGACCAGGCCGTGGTGGCGGGCCGTGGCGATGGTGCTCAGTGGGGCGTCGATCGGCGCGGCGTCGCAGTTGTTGCGGAACTCCACGATGAACGGGTCCACCGTGACGAGGGCTTCGCTCTCGCGGGTGGTGCGGGTGCGCATCGGCTCGGCGGCCGAGGAGGCGGTGTCGTTCCACGAGCCGCCGACCGGTACGAGCAGGGCTTCGCCGAGCTTGGCCGTGCGGGTGGGCAGCGGCCGGGTGTGCGGGGCGAAGGCCCGGTCTGTGCCGTCCTTGCCGTGGGTGAGGGTGACGACGGACGGGTCGTACGGGAACTTCGCCAGCCCGGCTTCGATGCGGCGCATCGTGTTGGGCACCAGTGGGCGGGTGCGGTCCCCGATGCGCTGGCCGATGTCGTCCCACATGATCACGTCGGAGGCGGGGCGCACGTACGGCTCCACCAGCGCGTGACCGCAGCGGCTGTTCGGGCACCGGTAGTCGTACTGCTGCTGGTACTTGCCGACCTTCACCCGCGCATCGCGCCAGCTCTGGCGCGCCTTGACGTCCCGCCCGCACTCGAAGCAGTACGCCAGCGGCCGCGGCGCGAGATCCGGGCGCCGAATCCCAGCGAGGGTGAAGACCAGGTACACGCGGTCGCGCCACTGCGGGGCGTACGGGTTGGTTTCCGACCCGATGTGCGCGGAGGACACGGAGACGATCTGGACGCGGTAGCCGAGCTTTTTCATGGCGCGGATCCACTCGGGGAACAGCAGCCAGTCGGTGATGAACTCGACGACGTTCTCCACGACGACGCAGGGGAACCGTTTCGCCTCAGCCGCGCGCAGCACGCACCACGCGGTCACGCGGGTCATCTCGAACGCCTCGGGAGGCAGTTCGCGCCACTGCTCCTCTTCTTCGAACAGGGCGTCCTGCGCGGGGTCGGGGCGCTTCTTCCCGCCGGCGGGGCTGACCTCGGTGCAGATGACCGAGGCCCACATCACGAGGGCCTTCGGGAGCCAGCGCATGGGGTAGTTCTGGATGTCGGCGCAGCGCGCCGCCGCGTTCGGGTGGTTGAGGCCGAAGGTGTCGACGGCGGTCTGCCAGTGGTTGATGCCGAGGATGGGGTCGAAACCGGCTTCCAGCAGGCCGGTGGCGTCTCCGCCCGCTCCGCAGAGCAGGTGGATGGATCGGGGCACGGTGATGGTCTCCAAGAGGCGGGGCCGCCCGGCCCGGTTCGCGGGCCGGGCGGCCGTGGTCAGGACTGGTCGGAGGCGCGTAACGCGCGGTGGTGTCGGCTGTCCTCGACGCCGAGGGCGGTGAACCCCAGCAGGCCGAGGGCGCACGCGATCAGCAGCCAGATCACCGGTCCGCGCCCCCGGTGGGGCGCGGTGCGCGGCGCGGCCGGTCAGTCATTGCTGCGGGTGACGCGGACGGTGGTGATGTGTCCGGCGCTCTCGAACAGCGCCAGCGGGTAGCCGTCCCGTTCGGGCCGCTGCCAGACGCGGCGGTAGCCCTCGTGGTCGGTGAGCCGCTGCGACCACTCCGAGAACCGGGCGGTGGCGCTCGCCGGGCCCTCGATCCCGGCGGTCGAGTTGTGGTTCGCGCCGTACGGCGCGGTGTGCGTGGCCGACACGATCAGCCGGGGCGCGCGGCTAGGAACGTCGAGGCCGTCGATGCGGGCCATCAGCGGGATGAGGCTGTTGCCGTGGTGGCGCTGGGGGCCGTTGTGGGTGGAGTCGTACAGGACGGTGTGCCTGCCCGTGTTCTCCGCCTCCTGGCGGACGGCGGTCCAGCCGTTCACCTCGCCGGGGTCGGCGGGCAGGCTGTGCTCGGAGGCGATGATCAGTTCTGTGCCGTCCCGCAGGTCGGCGCGGACGTAGAACTCGCCGCCCCCGGAGGTCTCGATGTCGGTGACCCAGCCCGCGTAGCGCAGGGGGGTGATGACGTGGCTGTAGCCGTGGAACAGCCGTTGCCACAGCGGGTCGCTGGTGCGGTTGTGATCGGGCAGAGCCGCGATGGTGGTGGTCATGTGCTGGTCTCCAAGAGGGTGTGCACGGCGGGCAAATGAAAAGCACGCCTGCCGTAGAAAAATGTCACCTATCTCAGGCGACGCGGGTGTCAGACGGTGGGCAGTTCACTGCGGGCGAGGATCTGCACCGACCACATCCGGCCGCCGCGAGTGACGACGCAGCCGATCGCGCGCCCCTCGTGGGGCAGGACGAAGCCGCTGCCGCCTTCTTCCTCGCTCAGGTCGCTGACGAGTTCGCGGACGCCGTGTTCGGCGCACTCGGCCGAGCAGTACAGGTGGCCGCCGAGGCGCGGGGCGACCGGTGAGCCGTGGATCACTTCGGCGACCACGACGTAGGCGTCGGAGGCCGGGGTGAGTGCGTCGGTCAAGGTGTTCTCCAAGAGTTGGCGAGTTCGGCCAGTTCCGAACTCTTGCTTATATCTTAATGGCGTACACCGGGGCGTCAATGTTGCTGATCTTGCTAACGCCTTTGCTGTCGCCGGGCGTTGGCGGCCTGCTCGCGTCCCATGCGGGCCAGGTCGTACACCCGCTGACGGGCCATCTCCACAGCCTGTGGGTCCGTCTCGGCCATACGGCGCTCCCGCTCGGCGAAGAACTCGCGTAGCCACTCCTGCTGACTGCGGTGCTCACGGTCGGCAGCGTCGCGCCGCGCCTCCTCACGCCCGGCACGCGGGTTTGTGCCGCAGCCCCGGCAGCTCGCCACCGGCTCGGCGTGCCTCGGGCAGCCCGCCCCCTGCCGCGCCCCCGGCTCCCCCGCGGTGTCAGCCGTGGGGGTAGGGGGGTTAGGAAGAGAAGAGGAAGAAGGTGGAAGAGAAGGGGTTTCCCCAGGGGAACCCGCCCGGTTTCCCTGCGGCAACCCACTGGGTTTCCCCGCGGCAACCCTGCCCGGAGCCGGATCAGGGTTCCCCTGGGGCAACCCTGCCTCCGGAGTGGCCTCAGCAGCGGCCCTCGCCTCTTCCCTCGCGGCGACGTCCTGCTGTGTACGGGCTGCCGCCGACGGCTTCCGTCGCGGGGACTTCCGGGCCAGCCGGGGGTTCTTCGGGGCACGCTGCGCCGCACGGCGCCGCTCGATCAGCTCCTCCGTGGATGGGATGGGCGGCACACCGTGCGGGAACACCCGGTACTCGGCTCGCAGGCCAACCCGGCCGACCGTGACCCGCTCGACCAGGCCGAGCCCGACGAGCTGAGTCACCACCGTGATGACCTGCTTCTCCCCCACGCCGGCCCAGGCCATCATCCGTTCCAGACCCGGCCGAGCCAGCCGCGTCTGGTCGTCGGCCGAGTCAGCGATCTTCATGAGCACCGCTTTCTGCGTCTGGTTGATCACCTCCTTCGGCAGATAGGCGGCCACCACCATCAGTTGGATGCTCACCGGCACCTCTCCGTGTTCCGTCTGGTTCCCGCCGCGCTGGGGCAGGGGCGGAGCACGTCGGCCCCGCCCCCGCCCGGTGGCGCGATCAGGGCTTCTTGCTGGCGGTGACGTTGATGCTCACCGCGGTTCGCCGGTCGTGGTCGAGGCGGGTGGGCACGGGGATGCCCACCTCCTTCAGCGTCGCCTTCATGGCTGCGGCGTCCGGCGCCATCGGCACTTCCAGCCCTGCGCGGCGGTACAGCGCGACCATCGCCTCGACGTCATCGACCTTGGTCGGGTTACCGCCGCTCCACTTCAGGACGTTGTCGCCGTAGACGCCGGGTTCGGAGCCTTCGAGCTGGGCGCGCAGGAACTTCTGCCGGTCCTTGAGCGGCTTGATCTGCTCGGAGACCTCGGCGTACTCGGCCAGCGCCTTCGCGCGTTCCTCGTCGTCGTGGATGAGCTGGCTCTGCGGAGAGCGCCCGGCGACGAGCGGCCCCCAGCACGCGGTACGGAACGGGCAGTGGTCGCAGATCGCGGAGATACCAGGCCCCTGGAAGGTGCGCGGCAGCTCCTCCGGGCAGGCAGCGGCCCGCACCTGCTGAACCCACCAGCGGGCACGGCGGGCGCGGTCGGCCTCGTAGGCGATCTCCTGAACGTGGTCGTCGCCCGAGTCGCGGTTGATGAACCTAAAGCGGATGCGAGCGACCGGCACCGGCCCGAGGTGGGCAAGCTGCCGCTGGCCCCGGACGCTGGCGAAACCTTCCGTGCCGAGCAGGTCGGCGTACAGGTACACCTGCCGCAGCTCGGCCTCGCTCGCGCCGTACCGCAGGACGCTGTCCCACTGGTACGTGCTCTTGGTCTTCACGTCCTCGACCGTCGTCTCCTCGGCCGGGAGCGTGGGGCGCAACCGCTTCGGGAGCCGTGCGGCGGTGGCGCTGTCGAGCTGGACGGCGTCGATGTGCCCCCGGAGGGTCTGGTCCTCGACGCGGCGCTCGACGAGCCAGCCGTACTCCTCACGGGCGGCCTCGAGTATCCCGGCGTGCAGCCAGGTCCCGAGGATCGCCTTGCGCTTCTCACCGACGTCAGTCGGGGTACGGCCGTGCAGGATGTACCCGGCCCGGCGTGCGCACACGGTGTCGCTGGCACCGAGCTTGGTCTGCTGGGAGCGGGGGCGGCGTGCGTCCGCCGCGTGAGCGGCGGGCCACAGGCTGACGGGCCGCTCCGGCGCGATGGCCATGGTGGTCACGGTGTTCTCCAAGAGGATGGGGTGCCGCCCGCCGACAGCGGGCGGCACCCGGTGTCGGCAGGGGTCAGGAGGCGCGGCGGGGCGCGGAGGTCCCCTTACGCGGGGTGCGCTTCGCCCGGGCCGGGGCCTCGTCGGACTCTGCGGCGGTGTCCGGCTTGGCCTCTGCGGCGGCCTTCTTCGCGCGTGCCCGCTTCCTCGGCGCGGGCTTGTCCGTGCTCTCGTCCTGGTCCCCGGCCTGGGAGTCCTCGGCGGACTCCTCCTTCGCGTCGCCGCCCTTGTCGTTACCGCCCTTGTCGTCGCCCGCTTCGAGCCCGGCGGCCTCGCGCAGGCGCCGGGTCGCCTCTTCCGCCTCGCGGACGACGGCTTCGGCGTCGGCACGCGCCATCTCCTCGTCCACGTACACGCCGGACAGGTCCTGCGGTGCGGCCATGCGCAGCGCGCCGGCCTCGGCGCACTTGCGGAGCATGTGGGCGGGCATCTGCTGCCACATCTTCGCCACGACGTACGCGCCCTGCTTACGGTCGTAGTACGTCGGGGCGAACTCGTCCCAGCGGGCGATGAACGGGAACCTGGCGTTGCCGCGCAGGACGGTGACCTTGACCGCGGCGGGGTACGCCTTCGACAGCCAGACCTCGTGGGCGTTGCCCTCGGAGTCGTAGTAGACGGTGTCCTCGTACGAGATGGACTCCCCGGCCTTGATAGCCGCGCGGTGGGCGACCGTGCGGAAGCCGTCGATACCGGTCTGGATGGTCCAGGTCTTCTCCGGCTCGTCGGGGTTGTCGGCGGCCTTCCAGTTGGTACGGCCGATCATGTAGATCTGCCGCGCGAACGGGTCGAGGCCGGACCGCACGCAGAAGTGGAAGAACAAGGCCAGTTGGGCACGCGGCGCCTGGGCGAGCCCGGGGCTGATCAGCGACAGGGCGGCCACCTGACGCGCGTCGAACTCCACTTGGTCGGCGCGCAGCACGACGGCGCTCTGGGAGACGCTGCGTTCGGGCAGCTTCTCGGGGCCGGTCGGCACCGGGACGGCCGACGCCGTGTCGCCGTCCTGCTGCTCGGTGGGTTGGTTCATTGGTCGTATCTCTCCAAGAGGGTTAGTTCACTCGGTCCGCAGGCTGCGGACCTCGAAGGCGCCCGCCCATTCGGGGTGGCGCTCGATCAGAAGCCGGACGTACCGGCTGCGGAAGTTGTTGTTGAGGCGGAACTCGTCGCCCTCGGTCGCCGTGACGTAGCGCCAGCGCAGGACCTCGAAGAGCATCCCGATGCCGACACGGCTCGCGCCGCGCTTCAGGTAGTCGGCAGTCAGGGCCTCCAACGCGCGCAGCACCCAGGGGTTGAGCTCGTGGAAGGTCTCGAACTGGGCCTGGATCGACGCCGGCTGGCCGTCCGGCTGCCTCACGGTGTGGATGACCAGGCCCGGTATCTCGTCCTGGACGGCTGCCATACCCACCCCCTGGTGACGTCTTTCAAGAATGTCACCTATCTTGCGGGTCGGCGGCCAGATGATCAACCCCACCGGCTACAGGCGCGACTTCACACACTCAGCCGCAGGTCAGGCGGACGCCCGCTCGGCCGCCTCCTCCATGCGCGCCTCACGAGCCTCGTTGGCTGTCGACGCGGCCCGCAGGGCGTCGATGGCAACGTTGGAGTCGGGGTGTTTGAGGACGTAGAGCGAGAGGGCCCCTTCGAGGACCAGAGCCTCACGGGCATCCATGACCGCGATCTCGCCGCCGTCCGGTGTGGCGGTGAACTGCACTGCTGCCTCCTTGGTGAACTGCGGACCCCCGTAACGGGGATTACTTATATCTTATTCGCAATTCGGGGCTAAGTACAGTGTTTGCGCAGGTCAGAGGTCCTTTCGGGCGTGACGGCCTCGGGTCAGTACGCGGCTGCCGGGCCCGTCGTAGGTGCCGTCGCGCAGAGCGGCGACGACCTCTTCGTCCACGTCCCAGGGCAGGCTCCGCGCGCTCTCGCGGAGCTTGGGGACGGCGTCGAGGACAGTGTCCAGCATCCAGAGCATCGACCCAGACAGCAGCCAGTCGGGCTCCGGGAACCGGCCTGTCGCGATGGTCGTCGCCAAGTTGCCCTGCGCGGGCAGGTGGAACAGCTCGATGATCTCCTGCTGACCGACGATCGGCGGCAGCTCGTCCCCCAGGTCCGGCTCCCAGCCCTCGCCCTGCTCCGCGATGATCCGTGCCTTCACGTCCAGGTCGACCTGGCGAAACCGCGCGGTGGTCGCTCCCCACCCGGCTGCGAAGCCGAGCGGCCAGTACCGCACCCCACTGACGATGATGGCGGTCTCCGGATCCAGCACGCTGCCGCGGCTCGGGGACAGCCACTGCGCGACCTGCTTCGGATCGACGCGGTACAGCGCGGCGAACTCCTGGTGCCCGACCAGATATGGCTTGCCCCGACTCATCCCCGTCCTCCGGTGTCTGCCCTGGATGCAGAGGGCAGCGTAGCCCTACGCGTTCGCCGGCGGGCGCGGCGGTCACTGCTATGGTGGCGGCGGTCTTTCTCCAAGAGGCCAAACGGCCCCCGCTTCGGCGGGGGCCGTGTGCGTTGCCGCGTGCTCTACGCGGTCTTGCCCTCGGGCTGGTCGGCGGTGGAGCTGAGCCGAGTCGAGCCCTGCTCCTTCCTCTGGCGCGTGAACCGCAGGGCGTGAATGGTGCGCCCGCCGGTCACCTCGCGGAAGGCGGTCGCCACCTCGCCCTTGGTCAGCCGCCGCCCTCCCAGGGTGAACAGCGGTCCGTCCGTGCGGGCCCCGATCAGCTCGCGCAGCGCGTTGGCCGCCGACACGGTGATCCCGGCCTCGTAGACGCCGCCTTCCTTCGCGTGCCGGATGATGACCAGGCGGTCATCCAGCTCCGCGTCCGGAACGTCGAACGCCAGAACCTCATCCAGCCGAACCTCCGACTCCCAGAGCAGTTGCCACACCGCGCGAACGGCGGCCGGGACCGCCGGGTTCGCGAGCGCGGTGTCCACCTCCAGGTCGGTGACGAGCAGGTGTGTCGTGTCCATCATGACCCCCAGGCCGCAGGAATAAGTGCGCCCTCACGCTATGCGCGCTGTCGGACAACACCGCTTGGCGGCAGGGGTGTTCGTCTCAGCCGCGGGCCAGGCTGAAGGCGGTGAGCACCACGGCGGTGATGCTGGCCAGTACGGCGACGGTCGGCAGCGGCCACCTAGTCTTCTCCAGGGTACTCACCCTTTCCTCCAGGTCCTCCAGGGCCTTGTCCGTTTGGTCGCTGCGCTGGACGAGCAGCGCCAACTGTCCGTCGATGCGCGCGAATCCGACCTCCAGCGCCTGGCGCAGCTCCGCCAGGGCGAGCGCGACCTGTCCTTCGGGCACGATCTCCTCCTTCCTCTCGCTGCCCGGTGGTCAGTGCTGGGGCGTGGCCGGGTCGCGCTTCATCGGCAGCCACGAGGCCGTTCCGGGCCTGCCCAGGACGGTGCCGAGGGTGGACTTCAACGCGCTGAGCGCGGCCGGTATCGCGGAGACCGCGGCGGCCTGCCACGCCGACAGGGACACCATGTCCGTCGTGCTGGAGGCTGCCATCAGGCCCAGCAGCGACTGGAGGTAGGTGGCAACGGTGCGCTCGGCAACATCGGCAAGGGCCTGCGGCATCGGGTCGTGCTCCTGGTTCGAGGTGGTGGGGGTCGGGTCAGCGGCACCGGCCTGGTGCGGGACGCGCAGGTCCGCCCAGGTCTGCGGGCCGGGAATGCCGTCAGCGTCGGCGCCGTGGTGGCCGCGCTTGATCTGGTAGGCCGCATACGAGCGGCGGTGCGCGTCGTTCCACACCGGGCCGGGCGGCGTGTCGTAGGAGTCACAGCCCTCGGCGATCAGCCGCTTCGCCATCGCGGCGATCACCGGGGAGGAGCGGCCCTCGCGGAAGAAGTGCTTGCCCGGGTACGCCGCGTACTTCGGTGTCGGCTTCGGGTCCGGCTTGGGCTTCGGCTTCGGGTCCGGCTTGGGCTTCGGCTTCGGGTCGGGCTTCGGCTTACCGGCGTCCCTGAGATGCCGGGCGACCCGGGCGCGGAAGTCGTCCATGTCGATGCCGCCCGGGTCCGGCTTCCCCGGCTGCCACTCCTTGTGGCCGATGACGGAGTGCTCGTTCCAGCTGTGCGCACGGCAGATGGCCGCCGCCGCCCGCGCCATCGCGTCGAGCTGGGCCGCCGGCCACGGCTGACTCCCGGTGTTGATGCACTCGAAGCCGTAGAAGTGCCGGTTGCCGTCGGTATCCGCTTCGTTGTCGCGCGGGAGGTCCGTCTTCTCCGCGATGACCGCGAGCAGGACGTCGGTGTCCCCCATGCCGGCGTGGTTGGTCCGGCCGTAGCCGACCAGGTGGATCGTCCCGGACCGGTCGATGACGCCATGGCACAGGGGGCCTGGGAGATCCTGGTAGCCGACGCGGCACAGCTCCACCATGTCCTTCTCGGAGCTGTACGGCCCGGTGTGGTGGATCATGACCCCGTTCGCGGGGCCCCAGTTGCCGTGGGTGTTCCGGTTGTGGGTGCGCCATGTGCCGTGCTCGACCACGCCGAGCCCGGCGCCCTTCAGCACGGACAGGAACCTGTCCGCGCTCAGCGGTGTAGCCACGCGCTTCGTCCTTCTCCCCTGCGCCGGATGGCAGTCGGCCGTGGCCGCCGCGGCGGTCCGGTCCCTCGGGAGTGCGAAGCGGGTGGAGGGTCACCCAGGCGTCATGCTACCGGCGGCACACCGGCCGGTAGCCGGGGCGCGCAGCCGGTCAGGTATCGGCGCGGTCGGTCCGGAACGATGTGCTGTCGAGGCTGATCCAGGACGCGCGGACGCTGCCGCCGCCCTGGACGCGCAGCCGCACCAGGCCCTTCGGGTCGATGTCGAGCTGGAGGCTGCGGCGTGCCGCGTCGGAGGGGACATCGACCGTGCGTGGTGCTTCCGGCCAGTACCCCTCGGGCAGCAGCGCGACCAGTTGCTCGTCGGCGGCCCGGCCGCTCGCCAGTCCGATACGGCCGCAGAATTCGGTCGTGTCCCAGGGGTTGGCGCGGAACTGCGGCGGCTGCTCCTCGTCGGGGACGGTGGTGTCGCCGGTCAGCGGAAGGTCGCGCCACTCCGGGTACGGCGCGCGGCGGGCGCGCTCCAGGGTGACGACCCGCTTCTCCAGCTTGGCCAGTCGGCGGCCGAGGTCGGCGATCGTGTCCGGCACCTACTGCTCCTCTCCTTCGCCCGTCTCGTCCTCGGGCTTGTTGGTGCGCTCCAGCTTCAACGTCACGCGCTCGGCCGTCTCGCCCTCGCCGGGCCGCACCGTCCAGCCGACGATCCGGCACCAGCCGTCGTACTCGGTGTGCGGCTCGAACAGGCGGATCCGAACGTCGTCCCCGATGCGCAACGCGTGGATCGGGGCCGCCGGGTGGTCGATGATCTCCAGCTCGGTCAGGGCGGGCAGGACCTGGCGGGCCAGCCGTTCGCGGCGGGCCCGCTGCTTCAGCTTCGCCTCGTCCTTCTCGCTCGTCTCCAGCCGGTGTTCCAGGCGCAGGCGGCCGTTGCGCACGCCGTCCACGACGACCTTGCGCTTCTTGCCTTCGCCTGCGCCGAGCCCGATGACCCACTGGGCGTAGGAGTCGGCGTCCTTGATGACGTGCGGGGTGCCGACCACGTTGGCGCCGGTGGTGAACGTCAGGTCCTCGCGGCGTCGGCCAAGGCGTGGCGCGCCGAGGATGATGCGGCGCTCGGCGCGGCGCCCGCGCCATGCCACGGTCTCCGACCACTCCAGGCCGTCATCGATCTCGGCCATCTCGTCCACGATCTCGCCGAGGTTGCGCGGGTCGGTCTTGGAGGTGGTGTACGGGTCCTTCGCGGTGCCGGTCTTCGCCTTCGACTTCGTGTCGTCCACGACCACGCCGAGGTCGCCGTCCGGCTGCGCCTGGGCGTAGGCCCACACATCGCGGATCACGTCGCACGGGTCCGCTTCGACGTACGGGCCGCGTCCGTCGAGGTTGCCGTGCAGATCGAAGCGGCGGTGAAGGTAGCTCGTGAACCCGGAGGCTTCGACGGGCAGGGTGTTGCCTTCCGGTTCGGCGCGCCACAGCAGCCCGCCCCAGTCGAGGCGGGCGTTGCGCTCGACGAGGAGCACGGTGTCGCCGGCGTCGAGGGCGTCACCAAGGGAGCGGCGGAACGCGGTCGGCAAGGTCGCCTTCATTGAGCCGGGCCCGGATATCTCCGGGCCGTATTCGACCTCGCTCAGCGGCAGGTTCCAGTGCAGAACGTCGCCGGTCGCGGCCCGCGCGACGATGTAGCGGTAGTCGGCCATCGTCACGCAGGCCCTTCCGTGAACGCGACATCGAGCGTGACCGTCGTGCCCTTGGCCACGGTCAGGTCGCCGTCGCCGTACTTGTCGTTCTGGTTGATCTCGACGGCCAGGTGCTGGCGGGTGCCCCGGTAGGCGGGCGGCAGGGCGAGCGTGTCGGCCAAGGTCACGGAGGAGCGGCGGGTGGTGGTGCCGTCGTCGTCCACAACGGTCGCCTTAGCGGCGCGCTCCCCGAGCCGGGTGCGCAGCTCTGCATAGACGGACCCCGCCTCGGCGCGCAGGCCAGAGAGGGTGACGACGATGGTGGCCGTCGTCGCCCAGGCCGGGACGTCGAGGTCCCACGCGGCTTCCTTGGGCCAGGCCGCCCACTGGCCGTGCTTGCCGGGCACCTTCTCCGTGGTGGTCGGGTGCACGGTGCGCAGCGTGCGCTCGGTGCGCGGGTTGGCCAGCCGCCGCAGGTCGGTGATCATCTCGGCGGTGATCGTCGCGGTGTTCCGGGGGATGGTGATGCGGGCCAGCGGGATCGCCGTCATCTCCCGTAGCGCGGTGGTGTCCTGGGAGCCGATGTTCTGGATGAGGTGGAAGTAGCCGATGTTCTGGCGTCGCGGGTCGCGGTCGCCTTCGAATTCCGGGTCCTCGATGCGCAGCACGAGCAGGTCGGTGCGGGCAACGGGCCCGGTCGGCGGCACGTCGACCACGGTGTCGCCGATGTTGGACTGTGTGTAGGCCCCTTGCCACGGCCGGGCGCCGTGGATCAGGGTGGAGCCGTCGCCAACCCGAACACCGGGGCCGGGAGTCTCCAGCGGCCGGACCTTCAGGTCCTCGCTCCCGGCGACGCCCTGCCGGCCGCGGGCAAGGTCGCGGATCATCAGGCGCATCGCGCGGGCGGAGTGGTCGGCCCCGCGCACCATCATCGGGGGTTGCAGCGTCACGAGTGCTCTCCGTTCACAGGGTGGTGTACGCCGACCGCCACGCCACCTCGAGGCGCGCGGTGCCGGACGGGTCGTTCGCGCTCCACGCGATCTCGGACCGTCCGGGCGGCAGGGTGAACAGGTCGAGACGGGATGCGGGGCTGAGGTCGTTGGCCACGTTGACGGTGCCGTTGCGCAGGGCCCAGCAGGTGCCGGGCCGGGTCTCCATCTCCACCCACTCGCCGTCGCGCAGCGACAGGTCGAGTTCGAGGACGCGGCGGGTGACGGTGTTCCAGATGCGTGGGTCGGTGACTGGGCCGTGCACGCGCAGGCTCGCGTAGGTCGGCACGTCACCGTGGTTGGTGACCCAGCCGGGGCGGTCGTCGGCCGGGTGATGGTGCGGGTCGGCCGGGCGGCGGCAGGCGGCGGGTCGGCCCATTGCCTCATCGACGGTGCGGTCCGAGCTGCGGGGGCGGGCGGCCTGGTCCAGGCCGAGCGTCAGCTTCGACAGCTCGTCGTCGTACCAGCGGGGGTTGTCCAGGCCGACAAATTCGATGTCGAGGGGTATCCACCCGTGCACCGCGTTGGCTGTGCTGGTCGCCTCCATACGCCGAAGTCGCCCGTACATGCGGCGCGTTGCATGCCCGGGCCACCGGCCCCGCAGAACGTGACGGCCGTCGGGATTGGTACGGGCGTCGGGGGTGTCCAGGGCCCGCTCCAGCCGGGCGAGGATCTCGGCGGCCTTCACCGGGTCGCCGGGCGTCTTGATGCCCGCCTCGAAACGCAGAGGGCGCGGACCGTAGAAGTCTCGGCCCGGTGAGGTGCCGTCGCTGTTGGAGTTGTCGGCGTCCTGCGGCCGGGTGCCGGGTGACCCGAGCCCTTCGACGTTCCCGACCGGTACGTAGCTGCCGGTGCCAAGGACGACACCGCCGATCTCGTACTGCCAGGGGGCCAGTTCGGGGCGGCTGTGCTTGTTCGGTGCTGTGGTCATCACACTCTCCCGCCCCGCTGCGCGTTGCGCAGGGTGCGCATCATCTCGTTGCCGATCTGCTCGGGGGTGGCGGAGCTGTCGGTTACGGTGACCGGCATCGAGCCGATCAGCGGCTGCTGCTCGCGCACGACGACGACCTGGACCCGCCCGCCGGCGCGGGCGTCCACCACACGGGTGCGGGCGCGGTCGCTGCCGGTGCGGATGTCGAAGGAGCGCACGACGCCCGCCATGGCCGCGACGCTGCGGGCCTGCTTGAAGCTGCTGGCGAGCATCGGGTTGTAGTCGCGGCTGCTGCGGCCTCGTACGCCGCCATTGGCGTACCACTCGACCTGGCCACCGAACCGGTCGACCACGGTCTCCACGATCGCCTTGCTGCGGTCGCGCTTCGAGGCGGCCATGGGCACGTACGCCTCCCCGCCGGTCTCGGGCTCACCCCATATGCGCCAGCTCCCGGCCGGGGCGATCTGCGCGACGTGCTGCTCGCGGCGGCGGGGACCGGTGATCCCGCCGTCGGCGAAGTAGTCGACGACTCCGCCGTCGGCCTGCTTCTTGGCAGCGCGGGCCTGGGCGTCGGCCTGCTGCTGGATGGCGTCGGCGATGGAGGCGTTCGACTCGCGAAGCTGGTCGAAGATCGTCACGTGGCGCGTGGTGACGGTCACCTCTTTGCCGCGCAGCGCGTTGATGCGGCCCTGGATCGTGTCGGCCGCCTTGGTCGGGCCCCCGGTGGGAACCGTGACCTTCACGTCCTTGGAGCCGGGGATCTTCTCGATGCGGAAGCCGAGCGACTCCAGCTCCTTGCGGGCGCCCGCGGTCGGCGCGCTGACCCGGACGCTCTTCGCGCCGGGCGTCGCCCGGATCTTCGCCTGCACGGCCTCAAGGCTCTTGATCGCCGCGGCGGTCGGCGCCGACACCTTCACGTTCTTCGAGCTCGGGGTCTGCCCGAGCTTGTCGATCAGCACGTCCAGGTTCTTGCGAGCGCCCGCTGTCGGCGCGGTGATCTTGATCTGCCGCGTGCCCGGCACCGTCTTGACGGTGAAGCCGAGGCTGCGCAGCTTCTTCTGCGCGCCGTCGCTCAGCGAGTCAACCTTGATCGTCTTCTGCTTCGGCAGCCTGTGGAACTCGGCCTGCACCGCGATCAGGTTCGCCAGCGTGCTGTCCATGCCCTTGGTCTGGAGCAGCAGGCTGACCTTCGACGGCAGCAGGCCGAGGCTGTCGGCGACGCCCTCGGCCTGGGCCTTGGTCAGCCCATAGCCACGGGCCGCCTTGATCGCCTCGGCCCGCGCCCGGCTCATCTCCCCGCGGGCCTTCGCCAGCGCCGCGGGCAGCGACTCACCGTTGCGGATGGCCAGGTCGTACGTCGCCAGCGAGGCATCGGCCGCCGCGTCGGACAGGGCGGTGAGCTGGGTGTAGAGCTGCTGCCCGTTCCTCGTCGTGGTGTTGAGGGTCTTGTCCTGGTTGACCAGTTGCCTGCCGCCGTAGCCCTGCTCGCGGTTGACGTTCTTGCCCCCCTCCTTCAGGTCGAGGACGGCGGAGTTGACCTTCGCCTTCGCCGCCTGGAGAGAGATCTGGCCGCCCGACAGCAGGTCGAGGGCGCTCTTGAGGGAGCGGGTGCGGGTGTCGGCGTCGGCCGTCTCGTCCGCCAGCCCGCCGACGGCGGCCTTGAGCCGGTCGTAGGCGGAGGTGCCGTCCCCAGCGCCCCGGGCCGCCTTCGCCAGTTCCTTAGCGTTCTTGACCGACTCGGCCATCTCGCCCTTGACGCTGCCGAGGGCGTCTGCGGCGTCCTTGTACTGCTGGCCGACGTCCGAGTAGACCTGCTTGGTTGCCTTGCCGCCCGCCACGTCCTTCCACACCTTGTGCTTGTCGGCGGTCGCCTGCAGCTGCTTTTGCAGCGCCTCCAGCGAGTTGCCCTGCCCCAGATAGGCGTCCGTGAGCGACGCGAGCGGCACGCCGGCCTGCTCCATAACCTTGGTGAGCTGGCCTTGTTCGGTCTTCGTGTCCAACAGGGCCTGGGCCGCCTGCTGGCGGACGTTGCTGTCGATCTGTCCCCCGGACTCACGCAGCGCGGACGTCAGCGAGGAGATTCGCTGCTGATGTTCGGCGGCGGCCTGCGCGGCCTTCTGCTGACGAGCGGCGAGGAGGCCCAGGCCGACGGAGACACCGGCCATGGCGATCCCGAATGGCCCGCCGAGCGCGTTGCTGACGCCGCTCACAGCGGAGCGCAGCCCCGAGCCCGCCGCACGGCCGATGCCGTTCAGCGTGCCCATGAACGTCACCCCGGCGCCGTTCGCGCTGCGGAACGCCGCCGTCATGTTGCCGAGGAAGCCGACCCGGGCCTGGACCGTGGCCCAAGCCGCGCCGTACCGGGACAGCGACACTCCGGCGGAGGCCGCGAGCGTCTGCTGGACCCGCATCTGCTGGGCGAAGCCCTGGAACCCGCTGCGGACAGGACCGGTGACCGTGTTTGCGACGCTGGTCAGGGACGGCTGGACACGGCGGAACAGCAGCATGGCCAGGGCGGCCGACTGGATCGGGCCGGGCAGGGCGCCGAAGGCGCTGACGAGACCGCCCACGATGTGCCCGATCGGCACGAGGACCAGGGACAGGCCCGAGACCGCGTCCATGGCCACGTTGGCGACGGTGGCGATGATGTCGAGCGTGCCGGCCGCTGCACCGCCTTCCTCGCCGAGGTCGGCCACGGCGGACACGATGGGCTCTGCCGCGTCGGCCGCGTTGTCCAGGACCTGGCCCAGGGTCTGGGCGGCGTTGATCAGCAGGTTCAAGCCGGTGGCCAGAGCGTCCTCGCCCAGCTCCTTTAGTGGCCCGACGAAACGTTTCGCCTCATCGACGAGGCCGCCAAGCCCCTCTTGGGTCTTGGCCTTTAGGTCCGGCCCGTACAGGACGGCGAGGTTGCGGCCGTACTCGAGCGCGGTGGTCAGGTACGGGGTCGCGCCGGACATCCCGCGGGTCAACAGCCGGGTAACCCACTCCAGCCCGGGGGCCATCCCCTCGTAGAGCGCGAGGCCGGTCTGCCGGGCCTGGGTGCGCAGCTGCACCATCGCGCCGGACAGGCCCTGGCCGCGCGAGGCGGTGATGGACGCGGCAGCGCCGGTCTGCCGTACGGCCATCGACAGGTCGTCGAAGGACTCGGTGCCCTGGTGCGCGAGCGCCACCGCACCACTGAGCGCCGGTTTCCCGAACGCCCTGGTGACGCCTGCCGCGAAGTCCTTCTGGGACAGGTCGTGTTCGGCCTTGGCCAGGCCGTCGATCACGACGCGCAGCCCGCGGAACTGCCCCTGGGCGTCCCAGGCGTCGATGCCCAGATCCTTGAGCGCGGTGCGCATCTTCGGGGTGGGCGCCGCGAGGTTCGCAAAGATCCCTCGCAGGCTAGTACCCGCTGTCTGCCCGAGGATGCCGGCCTTGCCGAGCATGCCGACCGCGGCTGCGGTGTCCTCCAGGGACACACCGAGGGCATTGGCGACCGGCCCGGCGTACCGCATCGAGTAGTAGATGTCGGTGATCGAGCCGGACGCCGAGTTTGCCGTGGCCGCCAGGGTGTCCGACGCCTTGGCCGCCTGATCAGCACCGAGGCCGTACTGATCCATGATGTCGCCCAAATACTTGGCCGACGTGGCGGCGTTGACGTCAGCCGCCGCCGCGAGCTGGAGCGAGGCGCGTACGGCGTCGATCGACTGATCGGCGCGGAAACCGGCCTTGCTCAACTCGACCATGCCCTCGGCCGCGTCGGCAGCGGTCGAGCCCGGCAGGCTCAGGTCGTTGCCGAGTTCCTGTGCGACGACGGCGGCGCGCTTCATCTGCGCGGCGGTGGCGCTGGTCACCGCGCGGAAGAGGTTCATCTGCCGCTGGTAGCGGTTGCCCTCCTCGACCATCTCTCCCGCGCCGAGCAGCAGGCTTCCGCCCGCGAGCATGTTGGTCGTGGAGATACCTCCTCTGCCCGCGCCGGCCATGGCGCGCTGGAGGCGGGACATGGAGCGGGCCCCGTCGTCCCCGGCTGCTCGAAGGCTGGCGCGGGCGGCCGAGGCACGGGCGGCGATTCGGTTCAGCTCGCCGACGGCCGCCCGGGAGGAACGATTCAGCGCGGCGAATTGCGCAGCGAGCCGCGCCCCGTTGGCGTCCAGCCGGGCCAGGGACCGGTTCGCGGCGTCGGTGCGGTCGCCCAGGGTCCGCATCTGGGCGGAGGCAGCACGGGTTCCCGCGATCAGGTCGCGGACCTCGGCGCGCATCGCGACCGTGAGGGTGAACCCGGCCACCGCGGCGGCCTCCTTACGTGGTGCGGGGGTGGATCAAGGGCGCGGCTCGTACTGCTCGCGCGGGAGGAGTTGGATCTTCACGCCGTAGCCGGACCGGTCCTGGGGGACGTGATCGCGTTCCTGCTCGATCAGCTCGCAGCCGGGGCAGCGCAGGGTGTCGGTGACGTAGGCGTGGGGGTCGCCGCCGCGTTCGCGGTCCCACTCCTCCAGCCGGGTGTG
This sequence comes from Streptomyces sp. CB03238, assembly GCF_002099185.1. Lineage (NCBI taxonomy): Bacteria > Bacillati > Actinomycetota > Actinomycetes > Kitasatosporales > Streptomycetaceae > Streptomyces > Streptomyces sp. CB03238. Next base: position 474,850 of record NZ_NBCN01000004.1, read on the forward strand.
GCACTCCGGGCACACCGACCTCTGCCACTCCGCCCAGGCCAACGCCTTGGCCCGGTCGAGGTCGGACCAGCGGCCGTCGCCGCCGAGGAACTGCGAGTGCGGGATGCCGTACCGCTCGCACAGCTCCAGTTCGGCGCGCAGGCCGGCGTCACGGCTCAGCCTTTTCCCAGCTCGACCCGGCTCTCCTGCTGGATCTGCCAGGCGGCATCCCACAGCGCGTTGGCGTCCGGCGCCGACCAGCCGTTCAGCAGCTCCTCGGCCTCCTCACGGCTCATGCCGTCCACGGAGGCCGCCGCCACCAGCGCGGCGGGGAAGGTGTCGGCGTTGAAGATCGCCCCCTCCTCCGCCTGCTGCTCGGTGGGCGGGTGCTCGCTGATCAGCTCCTCCAGCACCGGGCGCGGCAACGCGCGGAAGGTCAGGAACTCCGAGGCGGCGTCGAGGGCCTGGAGGGCCTGGTCCCGCGCCGCATCCGCGTCGGTGGCCTGGCGCGCGGCCAGCTCGTCACCCGGGTTGGCCTCGGCGACGAACCGGGCACGGCGGGCGGCCTGCTCAGCCTCCTCGTACCGCTGGTGCAGTTGGGCGTCATCGCAGATGCGGAGCCGGTTCTGCGCCTTGCGCCTACGGCGGAGGCGCTCCATCTTGGCCGACCACGCCCCCTCCGCCGACGTGGCGGAGGGGGACGGGCGCTTGGCCTGTGCGGGGCGCGACACGATCAGCCCTCGTCGGCGTCGTGCTCGCGGACCGTCGCCTCGGTCTTGGTCTTCGTGGTGCTGACCACGGTCACGTCGACGTGGTCACCGTCGGGGTGGCCGTGCCCGTGGTCGTCGTCGCAGTCCTCGTCCGGCAGCGGACGGGGATGGGCCTGCGGCACGGGGCGGTCGAGGCACGGCTCGTTGGTGATGGTGAAGTCGACCTTGAACTTCGCGGCCTCGTTGCCGGTGCTGTAGGTCGCAGCACGGGTGGCGACCTGCACGGGGAACACGTCCACCGAGCGGGAGCCGGGCAGGTCTCCCTTGCGGAGCAGGATGACGTAGCCCTTCGCGCCCTTGGGGAGCTGCTGCTCGATCGCGTCGGAGAAGCGGTCCTCGTAGAAGGTCAGGCTGGAGTTCTCGGCCTTGTCGTTGCCCGGGATCGAGGAGTTGAAGGTCGAGCCCATGTCGGGGGTCTCGATGGGGTCGTTCTCCAGCGCCCAGCCTTCGATGTCCGAGACGGCGTCGGTCAGGGCGAAGGCGTTGGTGATCTCTCGGCGGCTGGGGTACTTCGGATCGTTGAGGTCCTTCACCCAGAGGATCTTGGAGATGCCGCGCCGCAGAAATCGGGTCTGGGTCTTCTTCGTGCTCGTGGACACCGGTCCGCTCCCACTTCTGGGGCAGCGTCCCGTGCCGAGGCCCTGCCCCTTGAGGTTCAAAGGGGGTTCGCCTGGCCTGGGGCCTAGCGTCCGCGCGGGCCTCCGCGGTGAGGATCAGAAGAATCGATTCTTCATGCTGGGGTCACGGTGATCGTGACCCGCTGCACGTAGGACACGATAGCGCCTGCCGCCGACACCGAGGGTTCTCCTCCGGCGTCGTAGGTCAACTCCCGGTCGATGACGCGCGCTTCGGGAACGTGCAGGTCGTGGGTCCAGCTTCCGTCGGTCCGGCCGATGACGCCGGCTCGTACGCGGTCGGCCAGCCACTCGACCTGATCGGCTCGTTCCCCGACCGAGGTGACCTGGTAGCTCCAGGCGGCATCGGCGTGCCAGTCCCACAGGGGCGGGCCTGCGAACTCGGCGGGCAGCGAGTCGAGGATGGTGTACGGGACAGGCGCGGGCTCCCAGCCGGACTTTCCCTGAACCCGCGGGAGTTCGCCCACACCGCACGGGCGGCCCGTGACGTGCTCCAGGAGGGCGGCGAGCGCGCGGGTCACCGGAAGACGAGCGGTCACGGCAGCACCCCGTCCGCCAAGGCCTGGATGAACCCAGGTTCGGTCTGCCGGAACGCGGGCTCGACGTGCGGGAACGGCGGCTGCCGGTAGTGCCGCCCGAGGCTGTCCACGCCGACGAAGCCGTACTCCAGCCGTCGCGCCTGCGGGGCGTCGGAGAACACCTCGGCGGTCACCTCGCCGCCGCCGGTGCGCATCCGCACGTCCCAGGAGGCGCGGTACTGCCCGGTGATCACGTTCGGCCCGGGCCTGCCGCTCGCGTTCCGCTGGATGCGAACCCGCAGCAGCATGGCGTGATGCCGTGTGATCGTCCGCGTGCGGGCGCGGGTGGCCGGGCCCATCCGGGCCAGCGCGGCGGCCAGCGCGATCGGATCACGAAACGCGGTCGCGTCCGGGTGGGCGTTGGGGTGTGGGTTCGCCGGTGCCATCAGTCGATCCTTAAGAATGTTGGCGGTCCGGGAGGACCGGGTGTGGCTGATCAGTCGATGCCGCT